>CAVZVX010000068.1:0-4583 GCA_963778775.1 uncultured Spirochaetota bacterium
AGCAGCTTTCGCGGCCCGGTCTCCTACGCCTCGCTGGTGTGGGAATCGGTCGACTGGAGTCTCTTCGATTTCGTCGGGATCGACCACTACTGGCACGCCAAGATCAAGGATCGCTACGTCGAGCTGCTGAAGCCGGCCTTCGTCGTCGGCAAGCCTGTTGTGATAACGGAATTCGGCTTCCGCACGTACAGGGGAGCCGACGCCTCCGCCGAGGGCATGGCCGGCGACCTTATCGACTATACTCCGAACCTTCGCGTAATCGCCGCCTATCTGGCCAATTCCATCCGCTCTTCGGTCTTCGGGGCCCAGCCGCCGCCTCCGCGGATGAGGCTGAAGAAGGGCGACTGGAAACGGGACGAGAGCGGCCAAGCGCGCGCACTCGCCGATCAGCTTGGTCTGCTGGAGAGCGTGGGAGTCGATGGAGCCTTCGCGATGACCTTCGTCTCGCCTACCGCCCCATACAGCGAGGACCCTCGGCGCGACTACGATAAGAACAGCTACAGCCTGGTGAAGACCCTCGTCGGCCGAGCGGGCGCGACCTATCCGGATATGCCCTGGGAGCCGAAGGAGTCGTTCAAGGCGGTAGCCGGCATCTATGGCAGGGGGGAGGAACCCCGTTAGGCCTTTCGCCGCCGTTCCCGGCGCAGCCGGAAAGGCGCGATCCAGGATCGCATTATGTTTTCCGCATGGCGTCCTGTTTATTATACTACTCTTTTAGGAGGGACGGCATGGCGGAAGGAACCGAGAGCTTTTCCAGTTTCGTGATCAAGAAGTACATCGATTTCCATAAAGGTTGCGAAAATATAACGACTCAGGCCTGCCTCGATGGTTATGAGGACTACCTGAGGAACAGGATAAGCCTGCCTCCGTCGGCGGTCCGTCTATCCATGGATCAGCTGAAGGCATCCTACCTCTTCAACGGAGAGTGATCCGTAATACTCGTAACCGGCGCCGCCAAGGGTCTGACGCCTAGTCGGGACGAAGGCGCCGAACGTCGATTCCCAGGGACTCCTCGCCGGGTCCTTGGCCCTTACGAGGCATCGTCCGCCGATACTCGCTCGGGGTCATGCCGACGATGCGCAGGAACTGGCTGTTGAACACGGCCCTCGAGCCGTAGCCGATTCCCGTCGCGATCTCTAGGATGGAGCGGTCGGGCTCTTCGATCATAAGCCGACGGGCGCGCTCGATTCGCAGGGCATTGAGCCAAGCGGGGAAGCTCGTCTTGAGGCGGTCGTTAAAGCAGATGGAGAGGCGATAGGGCGGAACCTTGACGATGGCGGCGAGGCCGCGCAAGTCGAGTCCCTGGCGGTACGGGATCGATGGGCTGGCCGCGACGCGGACTATGCGCTCGAGGATGAACCGGGCCTCCTCTTCGCTCAGCTTGAGATTCCTCTCCCGGGCCTCGCGGATTTCGCGTCCGGCGAGGGAGAAGAGGTCGGGCCGGGAGACCGAGAAGAGATACATGGACAACGTGAGCAGCTCGAGCGCCGCGTGGCCCGCGCGATATAGGGCGACGGAGGAAAGGGCGGCCCCCGCGAGAATGACGAAGAGGACGAGGATAAGACTCAGGGTGCTGCGCACGAGGATACCCGTCCCAGGCTTGCGGATAGGAATGTCGCGAAGGGAATGGTGCCCGGTCCCGACCGCGATCAGGGATACCGCTATCGGCCAGGCGTAGATGGCGATCGAGGCCGCGTTATGGAGGATGCCCAATCTTAGCCCGTTTTCCATGTTCGGCCCTGCCGCCCCCCAGCCTAGAGGCGTATCCAGGAAGGGAAGGCCCCATACGAGGAGGGACCATCCGATTCCCGCGAGCAGCACCGGACGGACCAATCCCCGTCGGCCTTCGTCCCCGAACAGGTAGAGGGAGAGCTCGAATTGAGCCTGGCTGAGCGCCAGGATCGCGGCGATCACGATGAAGCTGCCCAGGGCATCGGGGACGCGATAGGCCAATCCCAGGGCGCTGATGCAGAAAAGGAACCCGACCGAGGCGAAGATCGTGGCCAGGCATCGTTGGGCCCTGTCCCGCTCCGGCGAGAGAATGATCGCGGCGCCGCCTACGATCAAAGAGAAGCCGATCGCCCCGCGGGAGAACCAGTACAGGGATTCAAAAAAACTCACTCGATCCATTATTCTGGTACCTTCCTTATAAAACGGGAGTATTCGGGGCAAGAATGGCTTAATGGGATCGGCGACTGATTACATATAAGGATTCGCAAAATAGGACGACTTCCCGGTCGCTTTTCCCTAGCATTTCATTTGTCCTACTCGCATTAGACCACGTCCCTCGAGCTTAGGATAAAAATATAAGATAATTCATCGCCGGCAGACATCCAATAATAATCCGAGGTTCGAGCGGAGGATCTCCGCGTCATGATATTCATATCTCCGGAGGAGGGGAACGATGAGTCGAGAGCGCATAGTCAGCCTGAGGACGGTCCTTTCATGGATCACCGGCCTTATCATCGTGCTTCTAGTCGCGTCGATTTGCGTCATCGCGTACTTCTCGGCCTATGGCGAGGAGAAGAACGTATATATCGACGAACTTCATAATTTCAACAAGGATATCGCCGCGCAGGTGGATTCCTTCTATCAGGACAACCTGAACGAGGCGCGATTCCTCGCCGGGCTCGAGGCCGTCAAGACGGCCGCCCGAGGCGGAAAGGCCGATCAGGCCACCGCCGTAGTAAAGGGAATATTCGCCGAGAAGAAGATCTACGAGAACGCCTTTGTATCCACGGCCGAGTCGGATTCGAGGATCCTGGCCGCCGCCCTCGACGTGGCCGTGGGCCAAAAGTGGAGGAGCCCGGCCTTCGAGGCCAACATCACCAATGCCCTCGCCGGGAAGGCTTGGGCCGGGGAGCCGGCAAAGTCGCCGAGCACCGGGCTGCCCGTCGTCCTCATCACGGCGCCCATCATGGACGGGGAACGCGTCATCGGCATCTTGGGCCTGCCCCTCGACCTCGGTACCTTCGCGCAGCGCATCGTGACTCAGATAACCATCGGCAAGACCGGCTTCCCCGTCATCACCAACCGCTCCGGCCTCGTCGTTGCCCATCCCAACAAGGACTATATCTTCAAGCTCGACACCTCGACCATGGATTGGGGCAAGACGATACTCGCGAGCCCCTCGGGCACGGTGCTCTATTACACTCTAAACGGCGTGGACAAGGTCCAGACCTTCATCAAGGACGAGACTTACGGCCTGATCGTCATGGCTTCCCTTTCCATGTCGGACATCGTCAATAGCGCCCTGGGCATGGCCATCGTGATGGTGATCGTCGGCCTTTCCGGCGTCGTCCTGGCCATCGTCATCATCGCCCTCTTCATGAACTCCGGCTTAAGCCGCTCAAGGCGGCTGCCTCGGCGGCTGACCGCCTGGCCGGAGGCGAGCTGGACGTCGCGATGCCGCGCGCGCGGCGGGACGAGATCGGCCTCCTCCTCCCGTCCATGGGCAGGATGGTGGGGAAGCTCCGCGAGATCGTCTCGAACGTCAAGTCCGGAGCCGCGAACGTGAGCCCGGGCAGCCAGCAGATCAGCTCCACCGCCCAGCAGATGAGCCAGGGCTCGACGGAGCAGGCCGCGAGCGCCGAAGAGGTCTCCTCGTCGATGGAGGAGATGGCCGCCACCACGAGGCAGAACACCGACAACGCCGTGGCGACGGAGCAGCTGTCCCGCAAGGCGGCCGAAGACGCCCTCGAAGGCGGAAAGGCCGTGGAGGAGACGGTGAAGGCGATGAAGCAGATAGCCTCGAGCATCACGATCATCGAGGAGATTGCGCGGCAGACCAATCTCCTGGCGCTCAACGCGGCCATCGAGGCCGCGCGGGCCGGGGAGGCGGGCAAGGGCTTCGCCGTGGTGGCGAGCGAGGTTCGCAAGCTCGCCGAGCGCTCGCAGAAGGCGGCGGCCGAGATCTCGGTCCTCTCGAAGGAATCGGTGGAAGTGGCGGAGAGGGCGGGCGAGCTCCTGAAGAAGGCCGTGCCCGACATCCAGAGGACCTTCGGCCTGGTGCAGGAGATAGCTTCGGCGAGCCGCGAGCAGAACAGCGGAGCCGAGCAGGTGACGAAGGCCATCATGCAGCTCGACTCCGTCATCCAGCAGAACTCGGCGGCCTCGGAGGAGCTCGCCGCGTCGGCCGAGGAGCTCTCGGGACAGGCGGTCGGGCTGCAGGAGGCCATGGCCTTCTTCAAGCTCGCCGGGACGGAAACCTCGGGAACCGCATCGAAGGCGGCAACCGCGACTACGCCGCGCAATCTCGAGCATAGGGTCGCGAAGACGGCGATAGCCCTCCGTAGCGATCAAAAGGATGATTCTTTCGAGGAGTTTTAAGGGGAATCAGAGGCCGCGCAAGTCGCTCGGTCAGGCGTCTTTATCCACTATTTGGAAGGAAATTCCCTCGACTCACTGCCCTTGGAGGAATTCTTCAGCCGTCGTGGAGGCTTTCTCAGCCTGTCGTGGAGGCTTTTAGCCTGTCGAGGAGGCTTTCTTAGCCTGTCGAGGAGGCTTTCTTAAGCTTGTCCAGGAGGATTTTTCAGCTTGTCCAGGAGGATTTTTCAGCTTGAAAAATCCTCCTGGACAAGCTG
>CAVZVX010000069.1:0-24662 GCA_963778775.1 uncultured Spirochaetota bacterium
GATAACCATCGGCAAGACCGGCTTCCCCGTCATCACCAACCGCTCCGGCCTCGTCGTTGCCCATCCCAACAAGGACTATATCTTCAAGCTCGACACCTCGACCATGGATTGGGGCAAGACGATACTCGCGAGCCCCTCGGGCACGGTGCTCTATTACACTCTAAACGGCGTGGACAAGGTCCAGACCTTCATCAAGGACGAGACCTACGGCCTGATCGTCACGGCTTCCTTTTCCATGTCGGACATCGTCAATAGCGCCCTGAACATGGCCATCGTGATGGTAATCGTCGGCCTTTCCGGCGTCGTCCTGGCCATCGTCATCATCGCCCTCTTCATGAACTCAAGGCTTAAGCCGCTCAAAGCGGCTGCCTCGGCGGCTGACCGCCTGGCCGGAGGCGACCTGGACGTCGCGATGCCGCGCGCGCGGCGGGACGAGATAGGCCTCGTCCTCACGTCCATGGGCGGGATGGTGGAGAAGCTCCGCGAGATCGTCTCGGACGTCAAGTCCGGAGCCGCGAACGTGAGCCAGGGCAGCCAGCAGATCGCCTCCACCGCCCAGCAGATGAGCCAGGGCTCGACGGAGCAGGCCGCGAGCGCCGAAGAGGCCTCCTCGGCAATGGAGGAAATGTCCGCGACCACGAAGCAGAACACCGACAACGCCGCGGCGACGGAGCAGCTGTCCCGCAAGGCGGCCGGAGATGCCCTCGAAGGCGGAAAGGCCGTCGAGGAGACGGTGAAGGCGATGAAGCAGATCGCCTCGAGCATCACAATAATCGAGGAGATTGCTCGGCAAACCAATCTCCTGGCTCTCAACGCGGCGATCGAGGCCGCGCGGGCTGGGGAGGCGGGCAAGGGATTCGCCGTGGTGGCGAGCGAGGTTCGCAAGCTCGCCGAGCGCTCGCAAAAAGCGGCTGCCGAGATCTCCGTCCTCTCGAAGGATTCGGTGGAAGTGGCGGAGAAGGCAGGCGAGCTCCTGAAGAAGGCCGTGCCCGACATCCAGAGGACCTTCGGCCTGGTGCAGGAGATCTCTTCGGCCAGCCGCGAGCAGAACAGCGGGGCCGAGCAGGTGACGAAGGCCATCATGCAGCTCGATTCCGTCATCCAGCAGAACTCGGCGGCCTCGGAGGAGCTCGCCGCGTCGGCCGAGGAGCTCTCGGGACAGGCAGTCGGGCTTCAGGAAGCCATGGCCTTCTTCAAGCTCGCCGGAACGGAAACCTCGGGAACCGCATCGAAGGCGGCAACCGCGACTACGCCGCGCAATCTCGAGCATAGGGTCGCAAAGACGGCGATAGCCCTCCGTAGCGATCAAAAGGATGATTCTTTCGAGGAGTTTTAAGGGGAATCAGAGGCCGCGCAAGTCGCTCGGTCAGGCGTCTTTATCCACTATTTGTGAAGGAATCCCCTCGACTCACTGCCCTTGGAGGAATTCTCAGCCTGTCGTGGAGGAAATTCTCAGCCTGTCGTGGAGGCTTCTCAGCCTGTCGAGGAGGCTTTCTCAGCCTGTCGAGGAGGCTTTCTCAGCTTGTCCAGGAGGATTTTTCAGCTTGTCCAGGAGGATTTTTCAGCTTGAAAAATCCTCCTGGACAAGCTGACAATTGCCCACCTGAGTCTGGTTACATGGATGTATAGCCGTTAAGCGACAGAGTTGCTATTGCCGTCGCTCGCGACGGCTTTAAACCGCAAAATCATTGTTGCCGTCACGGGCGAACTCGGGGAAGAAGTAGACGACAACGCCGCTGGAGCGGATGCGCATCTCTGCGTTGCCCGAGGCGGCCATCTTCTCGAGGAGCTTGCGGGCTTGATCGACGCTCATGTCGCCCTCGAGGGCGGCTTCGCCCGGGGTCACGAAACCGCCCTTGTCGCGGGCGACGCGGAGGACCGTCTTTTCGGGGTCCTCGGGCTTGGGCGACGCTGCGGCGGGGCCGAATGCCCCGTAGCCCTGGCCGAGCCGGTAGTTCATTTCCGCACGCACGCGAGCGCCGATATTGGCCTCCTGCACCTGGCGCGGAAGGGTGACCGCGTCGTAGACGCAGCCGAGGCCCATGAGGCCGCCCGTGAATAGCCACAAGAGACCGGTGCCGAACTTGCCGAGGTAGAAGCGATGGAAGCCTAGGGCACCGAAGCCCGAAACGAGCCAGAGCAGATATGCGACGCCCACGTTGTATCGCACCGTTTTTACCCCCGTAAATACGCCGATAATGTACTACGAAGCGAGGCTCGACGTGAAGCCGGGCCGGGCCCGGTATTTGACCCTCATCCTCCATTCATGCTACACAAGGGGATCATGCGTTTGACCATAAAAGAGATATTCGCCCTGCCGCCCGACGGCCGCTCCGTTACCGTCAAAGGCTGGGTTCGCACCAAGCGCGAGACCAAGGCGGCCGTATTCCTCGAGGTGAACGACGGCTCGCGCATGGGAAATATCCAATGCGTCTTCGACGGAGGCGCCGTCGCGGCCGCGGCTTCCGAGCTGGCCCGCATCAGCACGGGCGCCAGCGTCAGCGTAGAGGGCAGCCTCGTCCCCTCCCCCGCCTCGGGCCAGAAGCTCGAGGTCAAGGCCGCGTGCCTCGTCGTCATCGGCGAGTGCTCCGGCGGATAGCTATCCCCTGCAGAAGAAAGCGCACTCGATGGAGTTCCTCCGCGAGATATCCCATCTCCGTCCCCGCACCAACACCTTCGGCGCCGTGGCCCGCGTGCGCAACAGGATGGCCTTCGCGGTGCATCAGTTCTTCCAGGAGCGCGGCTTCGACTACGTGCACACGCCCCTCATCACGACCTCGGACGCCGAGGGCGCCGGCGAGATGTTCCAGGTGACGACCCTCGACCTCGAGAGGATCGCGAAGTCGGGCGAGGCCGTGGACTACTCCAAGGATTTCTTCGGCAAGCCGGCCTCCCTCACCGTCTCGGGCCAGCTCAACGTCGAGACCTACTGCCAGGCCCTGGGCCGGGTCTATACCTTCGGCCCCACCTTCCGCGCGGAGAACTCCAACACCACTCGCCACCTCTCCGAGTTCTGGATGATCGAGCCCGAGGTGGCCTTCAACGACATCGGCGACAACATGGACCTCGCCGAGGACTTCCTCAAGTCCCTCGCGAGGGTGGCCCTCTCCGACTGCGCCGAGGACCTGGCCTTCTTCGACCAGCGCATCCAGAGCGGCCTCGTCGACATGCTCTCCAAGATGATCGCCGCGCCCTTCGCCCGCCTCAGCTACACCGACGCGGTAGGGAGCTCGAGAAGTCGCCGGAGGCCTTCGAGTTCAAGCCCTACTGGGGCTGCGACCTCCAGAGCGAGCACGAGAAATTCCTCACCGAGAAGGTCATCGGCGGCCCCCTCATCGTCACCGACTACCCGAAGGAGATCAAGGCCTTCTACATGAAGCTCAACGAGGACGGGAGGACGGTCCGGGCCATGGACGTCCTCGTCCCGCGCTTCGGCGAGATCATCGGCGGATCGGAGCGCGAGGAGAGACTCGATGTCCTCGAGAGGCGGATCGCCGAGCTGGGCCTGGACAAGTCCGTCTACTGGTGGTATCTCGACCTAAGACGCTTCGGCACCACGCCGCATTCGGGTTTCGGCCTGGGCTTCGAGCGCCTCTTATTGTATATTACGGGCATGGCGAACATTCGCGACGTCATACCCTTTCCCCGCGCGCCCAAGCTCGCGGATTTCTGAAGAGAGAAAGGAAGGCGCCGAAACGGTATGACGCTCAGCGCATCGATCAAGAGAGCGGCCTCCATGGCCTTGATAGCGGCCCTCATCCTCTACGGAAACAAGCTCTTCGCCGCGCCGGGCCGGAGCGCCGTCCCGGAGACGAGCGCGTTCTTCGGAGTCGCCGCGCCGAATGTCGGCGCGCGGGCGGTCGTCGTGCTCGATCAGGCTACGGGCACGGTCCTGTACGGCAAGAATCCCGACCTCGTCATTCCGCCGGCATCGCTCACCAAGCTCGTCACCCTCCACCTCGTATACGACGAAATAGAGGCGGGCAGGCTCTCCGAGGACGAGCTGGTGACGATAGACAAGAGGGACTGCTCCCCCTATATACCCTACGGCTCCTCGCTCATGTACCTCCGGCCCGGCATGCGCGTTTCGATCATCGACCTCATGCGGGGCGCGGCGGTCGTCTCCGGCAACGACGCCGCCTTCGCCCTCGCCCGGCGCGTAGCGGGCTCCAACGAGGCCTTCGCCGCCAGGATGAACGAGGCCGTGCGCGCCCTCGGCCTCGACGACCTCTACTTCGTCGAGCCTTCCGGCCTTTCCGAGCTCAACCGAGTCACCGCCCGCGGCTACGCGGAGTTCTGCAGGCTCTACATGATCCTCCACCCCCAGGCGATCGGGGAGCTGCACTCGCTGCATTACATAGAGTTCCCGCGTCCGGAGAACTCGACGGCCGACTATCACCCGGTCGGGAGGATCATCCAGTATAACCGCAACAATCTGGTGCTTTCCTATCCGGGCTGCGACGGCCTGAAGACGGGCTACATAATCGAGTCGGGCTACAATCTCGCCGCCACGGCGGTTCGCGGCGATACTCGCTTCATCATCGTCACTCTAGGGGGCTCGGGAGCGGGCAGTACCTTGGGAGGCTCGGCGCAGCGCTCCCACGACGGGGTCGCCCTCCTCGACTGGGCTTTCGCCAACTTCGAGACCATGAGGCCCGACCTCGGGCCTCTGCCCTCGCCCAGGGCGTGGTACGGCGCCAGGACGCGCGTCAAGCTGGCTTCCGCCTCGCCTCTCGCCGTAACCCTGCCCCGCTCCCTCGCATCCTCGATCGAGGCGCGGGTCGATCTTCCCTCTTCGGTCGACGCGCCCTTGGCAGCGGGGACCCGAGTGGGCGAAGTAGTCTATTCGGCCAATGGCCAGGTAATCCGCCGCGTGGACCTCGTCTCCGCCTCCGATCTGCCGAGGGGCAACATCTTCGTCGTCATCCGCGACGCCATCGAGAAATTTTTCACGAGCCTCTTCGGCGGAGAATGAGATCATGCGTAAATTCGTTATCGCGATCGTCGCCATCCTCGTGACCCTGGCTTTCCCGGCATGCTCGCCGACCGCCGATCAACGCGGCTCGTATACTTCCGGGACACATGCTTTTTATTACACCGTGACCGTATCGGATAAGGAACAGAAAGGCGCCACTTTGACTCAGCTTGATTTGATCGACGGCTCGGGGCAAAAAGTCGTCATCGTCGCGAGCACCGACCCGGCCCTTACCCCGCCCTACACGTCTCCGACCTATACGGCTACATTGAGCGGCTCGACCATGGCCATTTATATAGAAGGGATAGCGACGGCGGGCACCGGAAGCGACGCGAAGGACACGCTCTCGATCACCGTGACTGCATATGAGGACGGATCCATCCTGCGTTCCGACCCCTACTCGGAAGCCTCGCCGGCCTCTTTCCATTCGGATTTCATCCTATAAGCCATACGCTCAAGCGCCCGATATCTTATGGATCAGCAGTCCTGGGCGGCACGAGCCATTCCAAGCTTCCCTTGCCGTCGAGCGGGTCCCAGTCGATTTTGGCTAGGGCGCCTTTCTTGAGCGAGATGGCGCCTCCGCCGATGAGGCTGGCTATGATCCGGGAAAAGTCCGGCTCGTGGCCGACGAGGAAGAGGCTTTCATCTTTCTTATGTTCCGCGACGATTTCCTTGAGTCGGACCAGATCGAAACCGGGCTGGAGCCGCTCGTCGAGGATAGGCTTTCCGGGAAAGCCGAGGACGGTCGAGAAGAGCTCGGCAGTCCTCGCGGCTCGCGCGTAGGGACTGGCGAGTATGGTCGAGGGCGGAATCAGTGACGCGAGCGCCCGAGCCTCGAGCTCGATCTCTTTCTCGCCGTCCGCCGTGAGCTTTCTCAGGGAATCTTCGCCCTTCCAGATCGATCGATCCAGGGCTTCGCCGTGACGAAGGAAGTAAAGCTTCATTTTTCCTGCATCACCACGGCGCCGACCCAATCGGCGGGCGGAGGGGCCTTCAGGTAATCCGCGCAGCGGCGGATCATCATGGCGGCAGGCTCGTCGTCGGGGAAGAGTTCGAGGACGGATCGATAGTGGCGCGAGGAGGCTGAAAAATCCCGGGCGAGGTAGGCCTCCATCCCCCTGTCGCTCGCCTTCCATGCGCGCTCCTCGTCGTTCGTCAGCGCCTGCTTCGCCGTATATATGCCTACCCCGCTCGTTTTTCCCTTGACCACCACCCTATCGAGGAGTCTGCACTTGAATTCGCCTTTTACTTTCGCGGCCACGGACTCCGAAAAGATGAGGGACTGCTTGTAGTATTTGGTCAGGCCCTCGAGCCGGGACGCCAGGTTCACCATGTCCCCGATTACCGTATAGTCCATCTTCTTGTCCGAGCCTATGTTGCCCACGGTGACGAGGCCATAATTGATTCCGATGCCCGTCCGGAATTCGGGCCTGCCCCGCTTGGCCTGCCAGACGTTGAAGTCCTTCAGGGAGCTGATCATGTCGAAGGCGGATTCGACGGCTTGGCGGGCTTCGTCTCCGGTCATGACCGGAGCGCCGTAGAAGGCCATGATCGCGTCGCCGATATACTTGTCGACTATGCCCGAATGGCTCATGATGACGTCCACCATGACGCGGAAGTAGGCGTTGAGGGACTCCACTACCTCGTTCGGCATCATCTTCTCGGAAATGGACGTAAAGCCGCGTATATCCGAAAAAAGGAGGGCCAGGATCCGATCCTCCCCGACGAGCATGCTCGCGGGATTGGTGAAAAGCTGATCGATGACGTTCCTCGGGACGTACTTTTGGAAAATATTCCGGATCTTCTGTTCCTTGTGCTGGGCGACGACTGCCTGGAGGGCAAAATCCTTGATGAGAACGTCGGCCTTGCCGAGCTGATCGGTCATCCGATTGAAGGTATGCCCGAGCTCCCCGATCTCGTCCCGGTACTCCACCTCGACTTTCTTGCCGAGGTCGCTGGTCGCCATGATCTCGGTGATCGTCCCGACCATGCTTCGCAGGGGCCTTATGAGGATGAAGGAAAAGCCGAGGAGAAGCCCCACGGCTCCGGCGAGGGAAACGGCCACTATCAGACCCGTCCTAAGGAATAGCTCGTTGACGGCCTCATAGAAGACCGAGCGGCGCTCGGTGACCAGGAAGTACCACTCGAAGGGCTGAAAGGGCGCTATCTGACATACTCGATCGACGCCCCCCAATCTCATCGGCTTCCATCCGAAGCTCTTGTCAGCGATCAGGCTAGAGAGCGCCGCCTTCTCTTCGGGCGAAAAGGCGATGCTCGCCGTGCTCATCGCTAAATCCGCCTTGCCGTCGACGGCGAGGATCACTTCGGTATCGCTCCGGATCATGTTCCGGGCGAAGGACTCGATCGCCGATTTCGTCGCGTCGAGGAACTTCATGCTCCCCGCCAGGCCGTTGTCGGTCAGGAGAGCCCATTGGCTTCCGGCATAGGAGAGAAGCTCTTCTTCCTTGAACTGAAGGAGGCTCGTGACGACGCTCGTGATCCCGTTCCGGGCGGTCAGCGAGGCGACGTAGCCGGTTATGAGGAGCGGCGCCAGGATCAGGGGGATCACTATGAGGATTATCTTCGTCCGGATGCTCATCGGTATTGCCTCGGGCTACCCTTTCATGAGTAATATCGATACTTTTAAAGGCCGGCTGGACCGCAAACGGCCCAGTTATGTCGATAGTAGATATTAGTAGATATCGGTAGGAACATGAACGGGCTATATCAACGCGCCGAGCAGATATATAGGCAAAGAAGGAATCTCCGCCTCGTGCCCAAGGACGAGGCGGGCGGAGCCATGGAGGAGATCCCGGCCGAGGAGCGGGACGCCGTCCTTCACGAGATCGACGACATTCTAGCGAAGAACCGGATCGGGACCGAGGCGATCCGCGCGAGGGGAGGGAAGAGCGGGGCCGGACTGCCCATTATCGCGAATTTTCTCATCCTGGCCGCGGTAGCGGCGACGGTCATCATGTTCACGAAGACTCTGAACGGCGAGGAAAAGCAGCTCTCATCGGGCGCAAGGGCTATCCAGGGCGCCGAGAACCAGGTCGTCGAGGCCCTGAGGCAGGAATCGGCGGCCCAGATCGGCCAGAAGGACCAGGAGATCGTCGCTTTTCGGAAGAAGCTCGACGACGCGAGCGCAGAGCGCGAGCGCCTGCGGACCCAGGCCGCCTTGGCCATAAAAAAGCGGGAAGATGAGCTCTCGGCCAAGATGGCGGCGGCCCTCGAGGCGGAGCGACAGCGCCTTCAGGGCTCGGGCCTGAGCTCCGACAAGCAGGACGAGCGGCTTCGCGCCTACGAGGACAGGCTCAAGGCCGAGACCGCGAGGCAGGCGGAGGCCTTCCAGAAGAAGGCGGACGCGGCGGCGGCGGCGAACGAGGCCGCGGTAAACGGCCTGATAGCGGAATACCGGCAAAGCCTCAGCCAGGCCCAGGGCGAGCGCGCCAGCATCCAGCAACAGTACCAATCTCGGGAAGCCGATTTGGAGAGCCGGCACGCGAAGGACACGGCGGCCCTTCAGGAAGCCAAGAGCCAGGCAATGGCCGACCTCGATCGCCTCCAGGCGCAGCAGCGTCAGGAGAATCTCGTCATGGAGGGGATCCTTTCCGGCTACGACGAGATCGACGCGCGGATCAAGGCAGGAGACAACCAGACGGCCCTCAAGGACATTTCCGACCTAAGGGATTCCCTGGATCGGGAGCCCGCGAGGTCCCTCGCCGCCATTCAGAATCGCCGTCCCGTCGAGCTATTCATCCTGGGGTCCCTCGAGGAACTCGTCCGCTACCATATCGACCGGGACTCGGCCGACGCCGCCGCCTTGGTCGATACGAGGACCAGGATCGCGTCGCTCCGCGAGAAGAATGCCGAGGCCGAGAGGAAGCTCGCCGAGAAAGACGCCGCGGGCGCGCGGGATCTTTATCTATCGGCCCTGTCCGAGATCCCCGAAGCCAGGGCCAGCTACGACCGGCTCGAATCGATTGCGCTCGCCGATCGGGAGGCCGAGCGGGAGGCCGGCCTCAGCTCCGAGCGGAACCTCGTCGCGCAGGGGACAAGTCTCTATCAGGAAAGCGAGTGGCAGGCCATCCTCGATCGCTACCGCCAGGCCCTCGGCCTCCTCCTCGGCGATCCGACGGTCGCGGCCTCCCTTGTCGCCCAGGTGGCGGAGGCGGGTTATAGGCTGGGCGCCGGGCAGGACGCCGTCAAGGACGGCGCCCGGCGAGCCGTCCTCCCGAATCGGATCGCCGCCATGAAGCAGGAGCTCTTGAGCGAGCCGGCTGCGGCGGGAGTCTCCCAAGGCCCCGACTTCGCCTCGCTCCTCCAGGCCAAGCTCCTCCTATGGCAGATCATCGGGACCGATCCCATTAAATCGAAATACCCCCAGCTCTACGATACGATGCAGAACTACTTCGACACCTTCGCCTCGCAACAGCGGCAGGAGGGAAGGGATGAGGCCCTCGGGGAGGTGCTCGCCCTGACCGAGACGCTGCAGAAGGGCGGCACGGCCGCCCATATCCGGCCCGGCTCGGACCGCGATTCGATGGTCAAGCTGCTCGACGGACTAGAGAGGCTCTTGAGGGAGTAGGGAGGGGCCTCTCCGGGATCAGTTCACCACTACCGATGCCGATGCGAGCACCCCGATCGTCGTGTCATCGGCCGCCTGGACTACGGCTTTGATAAAATAGGTGCCCGCGATGGAGGGCCAAAATCCGGAATATGCGGGGGAGGAGCTGCTCCCCGAGGTCAGGGCGGGAGTCGTCCCGGATTCGATCAGGCTGTCTCCGGCAGAAACCGATAAATTCGAGTCCAAGGATGCATATACGGACCAGGAAATGGAGCTGGAGCCAGCACCGCCGCCGGTATTCTTCACGGTGAAGGTGCCGCTCACGGGGCCGCCCTTCGCGCTGCCCGTCGGTAGAGGGACCGCCGTCACGGTGTATGTGGGGCCGGCTACGGCTACGGGGCCACTGTATCCAGGTGTTCCGCCCGTCGAATCATCGGCTGCCTGGGCCCTCGCGATGACATAATAGGAACCTGCCACGGAAGGCCAAGTTCCGGAATAGGAGATCGAGCCACTGCCGGTGGGGGCCAGAGCCGCAACGGGGCTGGAAGCAGAATTGGAGGCTATGAGTATGGCACCGGCCCCGAGGGTAGGGCTCAATGATGCATATACTGACCATGAAATCAGGCTGGATCCGGTTCCTATTCCAGTATTGGTTATCGTAAATCCGCCACTTACAGCGCTCCCCACTGCGAAACTACCTGTCGTTGGAGAGACACCCGTAACTTCATAGGCTGGGCCGGCCAATGTTACAGCACTGTTGGAAGGGAAAACTCCACCCGGCGTATCATCGACAGACTGTACTTGGACTTTTATATAATAGGAGCCTGCAATAGTTGGCCATATTCCCGCATAAGAGATTGGAGGGCTGCTAACTCCGGGATTCAAAGCAGGAGTCGTTCCGGATTTAATGAGGATATCTTGGGCTGAGACGGTCGGCAACTTATTAAGGGACGCATAAACCAACCAGGAAACGGGGCTGGAGCCAGTGCCGGTGCCATTATTGGTTATAGTGAAATTGCCATTCACTGGGCCTCCTGCCGCCGTGCTTCCCGCCGGTTGAGGCTCGACCGCAGAATACAAGGGACCGGCCAGGGTTATAGCGCTGTTGGACGCGCGCGTCCCTATAGTAGCATCGTCTGCCGCCTGTACTGTCGCTATTATGTAGTAAGAACCGGCAACGGGAGGCCAAGATCCGGTGTAGTTGAGCATCGAGGCGATTCCAGGAGCTAGGGCGGCAGTGTTACCTGATTGGATAAGAGTATCATTTACACCTAATGCTGGACTTGGAGATGCATACACAGACCAGGAAATGGGACTGATGCCGGTACCGCTCCCCGGATTGTTCTGCACTGTGACGGTGCCATTAACTACGCCACCCGCCGCCGTACTTCCCGTCGGCTGAGGGACTGCTGTCACAGTATAAATGGGACCCGATACGATGATCGGACTCGAATTCCAGACCTTCTTCGTCGTCCCGACGATGACGGTATCGTCGAAGGCCGAGACCTTCGCGACGAAGTAGTAGGTACCAGAAGTTGCTGGGAAATTACCGGTGCTGGGGAAAGGCAGAGAAACTGTCGCGGCCGGGGCAAGAGAGGGGGTCGTGCCGGATGCGATGAGCGTGGCTTTCGAATCGGCTGTGGGATCTATCACCAGACCAGTCGTGGGGTCTTTCGCCGGATCGGGCGATAAATATACGGCCCAGGCAATTGGATAGCTCCCTGGTCCGGTCCCGGTATTATTAATCATCAAGGTTTGGCTCGTAATTAGCGACGCGCTTTGCACGATTGTAGTGGCAGTGGGAAAGACCTTCGTGATGCTATATGCCGGAGGCGCGGAACCCGTGACTGCGATCCCGGAACTGACCGCCTGGTTGTTTCCCGTGTTGACGTCATCGGTCGGGGGCGGGGCCACGACGATGATGATATAATAGGTTGACGTAGCGACGGGCCATGTTCCCGAATACGAAATTAAGTTCGAGACGGAGGAGGCTCCGAGGGGAGCCGCCAAAGTTCCGCTTCCCACGGAAAGAGCTAGTGAATCAAAGCTACTATGGGGCGAAATGTACACCTGCCAGCCCACGGCATCGACGCCCGCTTGCGAGGAGACGTTCTCGATCTTGAAGCTGCCCGTAAAGGCGGTACCGCCCGCTCCGGGCAGAGGATAGGTCGTCGCAGGAGGAAGGGCGACGATATAATCGGGGCCGGTCTTGTCTTCCACGTACACTAGCGACTGGACGCTCGCGCCCGTGCCGTCGGTAACCTGCAAGGTCGCGGTGCCCGCCGTCGCGGCAGCCGTGTATACCCTCGTGGCCGAGTTGAAGGTCCCCGGACTTCCTCCTATCAGTCTGAGCGTATAATTCCCGTCCCCGCCCGTGACCTGGAGAGTCAGGCTGCTGCCGACGAGGAGGGTCGTGGAGGCTGGTATCATCTTGAGGCTTCCGGCCAAGGCCGAGCCGTCCTTGCCTTCCATCATCGTCTTGAAGATCCCATTGCTGCAGGACATGGAAAAGGCGGGCAAAAAGAAGGCCACGAGGAGGAAGGCGAACGGGAAACGGGGACGCTTCCAGGCGGTCATGGCTTATTCCCCAGGGGTATATCGATCCCGATGGCCGGATCGAAGCCCATGATAAAGTCGGTTCCGTCCAGGAAGACCGAATAGGAAAGGTCGATCGAAAGTCCGAGGCTTGTTCCGAAGGCCCAGCCGATCCCCAGACCCCCTCCCCAATAGGGAAGGAAGGCGAACTCGGAGCCGTAGATCGGCGTCTGGAGCCACATCAGCGCCTCGCCGGCGGCTGCGTGAAGATAGGGCCTGATCCGTCCATTGTCGGACGCCGCGCTCAGCCGAAAATCCAGGGCCATGGGAGCGAGCATACCCGTCGCGGCTTCGAGGGGACCCTGGGCTCGAAACAATAGCCCCGTCGCCGTCACTCCTAGTCCGAAGGACAAAGTCTTGAAGGGAAAATTCCACGTCGCCCTCCCCTCGGCTTCCCCCGCAGTTTGGAAATAACCGCCCAGGACTCCACCGGCAAGAAAAGGGCCGGCGTCGAAAGCGAGTTCGAGCCCTCCTGGGCTACGCTGCGGGGTCGATCCCTGCGGAACGCCGGGCGGAAGAGGCGCCTGCGTCGACGGGGCCATCTCGGGGCCGCTCTGGACGGGCGCCGCGACCGCGGCGGCTGGCGCGGAGCCGGCTGGAACCTGCTCCGCGGCGATCCGCGCTTTCGCGATACTGGGGGCCTTGGCCGCGACTTGATTTAATAGATCGTCGATAGCCTCGAAGATGAGCTCGTCTATCTGCATGTTCTTGGGGCCGCTCCGATCCAGCTCGGCTATCCATGTCTTCGAAGCGTCATCGTACCAGGCGAAATGCAACGAAAGCTTCTCCCCGTCATCGGAATAATTTACAAGTAGGAGGTTCTTAGCGCCCTTTGAGTCGGGTATGGCGAGAACGGCGCCGGGATCGCGCTCGGCGCTTCCCGAATCGGGGACGACGAGGCTTTCGAGCCCGTTATGCTCGAGTCGGAGCCTCGCCGCGAAGGTGACGATTCCGGCCATCGACGCATCGGATACGGCATTCGAGGAATGCCCCACGATGGCGACATCCTCGACGGTCTTGACGGGAGGATCCGCGAAGGCTGCCGAGGATAGCGATAAAACGAAGATGCAAGCCGCACGGAGAAACGGGGAGGCATTCCTTCCTCGGGTCTTTGGCGAATTAATGATCGTCATATCCTGGCTTGGGGTTATAATACCGCGCTTTCCCCCTGATTCCAAGATATGCGCGACGAAGCTTCAGTCGCCCAGCCTGTATATGCCGCCCGACTCCGCGACGAAGCCCTCCGTCTTTAGCTCGGCGAGGGCTTGGTCGACGCGCGCCCTCGCGAAAGGCAGCTCGGCGGCGAGCTGGTCGGCGGGCTTGCCTCTCCCTTCCCCGAGGGCCTTGAGAAGAGAGCCTCTTATGCGCCGCTTCGAGTCCACGAAGGGGCTTTGCCGCGCGTAATGCGCGCTCCGCCTGTTCGGATTGCCCAGTCGCTTCTTTATTTCGACCCCATAGTCCATAAGCGCGTAATACCAGGTCCTCGGGTCCTCCCGAAGGAGGCTAGCCTCGACGAGAGGCGTCAATCGCGAATCGGGAACGCATTCCTCCTCCGGGAAGAAAGTATGAAGGAACACGGAACGGATGTTTGTCTCGACGAGGACAACCGGCTTCCCGAAGGCGAAGGCCAGAACGGCCCTGGCCGTGTAGGGTCCGACACCCGGCAGCGCGAGAAGGGAGGCTTCGTCATCGGGAAAGCGGTCGGCCCCGGCGAGGATGGAGGCGGCCTTTACGAGGGCAAGCGCCCTGCGGTTGTAGCCGAGACCGCTCCAGAGGGAGAGGACTTCGGCCAGGGGCGCCGCGGCCAGGGCGACCGGGTTCGGGTATGCCTCGAGCCAGGCGAGGTACTTGGGGACTACCCTCTCGGTCTGCGTCTGTTGAAGCATGATCTCGGAGACGAGAATGGCCCAGGGGTCCAGAGTGGAGCGCCAGGGGAAGCTTCTGCCCGACCGCGCGAAGTATCCGAGGACTTCCGCGCGGAAGGAAGCCATGTCCCCTTCATTCAATTTTTAGGGTCCTCGCTCCAGAGCAAGCGCAGCGGTAAGCTCGCTCCCCTTCGCGGCGAGGACGCGAAGGTCTCCGACGGCCGTCACGAGGCCCGCTCCGTCCTCGACGATCGCGAGCGCCGATCTGCTCGCCTCCGCGGCGGCTCCCGAGATGGAGGCCACCGCGCCACGCACTTTTTCCGAATACTCGACCTGGAGCCTCGCTTCCTCGCGGATAGCCGCGCTCGCGGCGGCGAGGGCTTCCATCGCCGAGCTGATCTCCCCGCTCGCTCGCTTCTGCTCCTCGGTCGCCCTACGCACCTCCTCCAGGCGCGCCGCGGTCTCAGCGGAACCGGCCGAGATGTCGTGCAAGGTTTTCCGTACGCTCTCGGTGTCGCGCGCGCCTTCGCCCAGGCGACTCGAAATATCCCTCACTATGTCCTTTATCTTCGCGGCTCGTTCCGCCTGAGCCTGCGCGAGCTTCTTGACCTCGGCGGCGATGATGGCGAAGCCCCGTCCCGCCTGGCCGGAATGGGCGGCTTCGATGGCCGCGTTCATGGCCAGGAGGTTGGTCCGCTCGGCGAATTCGTCGACGGCCTCGACTACCTCGCCGATGCCGGCCGAGGCGGCGGAGACGCGCTCCATCGTGCCTGCCAGCGCCGCCGCGGCCTTCTCGCCCGAGCTCGTCAGGAGCGCGAGGTCGCTCGTAAACATGGCCGTGCGACCGATGCTTTGCGCGACCGCATCGGCGCCAGCCGAGAGCTCCGTCGCCGCCGAAGCGGTTCGCTCGACACTTTCGGCCTGAGAGGCGAGACTGCCGGTCACGCGTCCTATCGAGACGGCGAAGTCGGCGACTAGCCTGTCCGCCTCGCCGGCCTCGCGGGCTTGACGCTCGGTATCATTGCCGATGCGTTGGCTGCGCTTCGCGGCCTCCGACGCCGCGCGAGCGGCGTTCCCGGCGGCCTCGTCGAGGCGGAGGGCGAGCCTCGCCGCCGCCGCCCCAGCCTCCTCGAGCCTCCCGAGCGAAGAGGCCAGCTCGACCTTCTTCGCCTCGACCTCGCGAGTATAGGCCTCGAGGTCGGACTTGAGCCTCGCCTGGCGCATGGACAGGGCGATGAAGATCGCGATATCGAGGCCGAAAAAGGCGATGCCCTGCAACCATACGAAGGGGCTGGAGTTGATGAACGAATAGTAGCTGTCGTGGCCGGCCAGGATTATCCCGAGGACGATGGCGGCAAGGATCGGCCAGGCCTCCGGTATGCCCGACCTGATGGCGCGAATCCCTACGTAGCCGCTGACCGCGATCGGAATGAAGGAAACCGCGCAGGAGAGATTGAAGACCGTGGACATGCTCGTCTCGTCGCCCGAGCAGGCCAGGAAAAGCGCGAGGAAAAGCCCGCTAACCGCCAGGCTTCCGTAGAGGACCAGCCTGGATTTGAGAAATCCGAAAAAAGTCATGAAGAAGGGCAATATGAACATCATCGAGATGACGAGGCCCGAGCGGGCTACGGCCCTAGCCCAGGTGGCGCCGAAGGGCCAGGTCTCGGCGCCCAGGTCCGACAGGTAGAGGGAGAGGAAGAGGACGGTCAGGGCGAAGTAGAGGTTCGACTTCTCGCCCGTCTTGAACGCGAACTGCGCCAGGAAATAGAAACCGAGGAAGACGCAGAGGGCCGCGAGCAAGGCATATAGCCTGCCGTTCCAGAAATTTCCGACGTTGGTATCGAAACGCCGTGCGGCTTCGTCGCCTACGGAATACGGAGTCAGGTTGACGGTATTCCCGTTGTAGGCGCACCGGAGGGCCAGCTCGATCACGCTCCCCGGCTTGGCCGCCGGCGCCGGGAGGAGGATGGCCGCGTAATGGGTCGCGCGAAGATCGAAGCGCGGAGGAAGCTGTCCCCTCGATCCGGCGTAGACGCCGTTGACGTAGAGCTCGAGCGCCACTCCTCCCTTGTCGATGAGGAACCAGACGCGGTCCGGCGCTTCCGCCGGGAGGGAAAAACTGGTCCGCATCCAGAACACCGTGCCCGGCTCGCCGGGCTCGATCCTGCCCGGCAGCGCGAGGGACGCCCAGGACGAATCGTCGTAACCGGGGAGGGCTTTATCCGGATCGTCGCCTTTCGACCATTTCCACTCACTTACGGAGAATCTAAGACCCTGCGCTCCCGCGGACGCGACGGCGAGAGACAGGACGCTCGCCGCGAGGAGAAGGCGACGCTTTGATCGAATATTATACATGTCCGCAATGATAGTGCGCTCTCGGACGGCGTACAAGCCGACTCAATTGCCGAATATGTGGGCGTACTCGTGGAGAAGCTCTTCGGCCCTGGGCTTGCAGGAGCCGCAGACCGTGCCGATCTTGGTGGCGGCCTGGAGCTGCTCCCAGTTTCTCGCGCCGTCCTTCACCGCCTGCTCGATGTCCTTGTCGGTGATGTTGAGGCAGTTGCAGACCACGACGGCGTCCTCGCCCTTGAACTCGCCCGACCTGCCCTTCCCGTCGAGATAGCCGTCTATCGCCGCCCTGAGCGCCTTGTCGCCGAGCACCGAGCAATGGATCTTGTTCTCGGGCAGGCCTCCCAGGCGCGAGGCTATATCGGAAGGCTTGATGGAATAGGCCTGGCGGATGGGCATGCCTTTTATCACCTCGGAGAGCATCGAGGTGCTGGCTATCGCGCTGGCGCAGCCGTAGGTCTTCCACCTGACGTCGGTTATGAGGTCGTCCTTTATCTTCAGCATGAACATCATCTGGTCGCCGCATTTTATATTGCCCACGACCCCCTCGGCGTCGCCCTCGAAACCCTCGTCGGGATCGAAGACGTTCTTGGGATTGGTGAAATGCTCCTTGACTATCGGGGAGTAGAGCCACTGGAAGGTATCGCTCATGGTCTTTTTCCTTTCAGTCCCTGCAGGCCTGGGCCGCGACCGCAGGCGCAATGGTCGACATGCGCCGCAGGCGCTTGATGACGGGGGCCAGCTTCTCGACGACGTAGTCGACGTCCTCCTCGCAGCTGCCGCGCCCCATGCTGAACCTGATGGAGCCGTGGGCCATCTCGGGCCCGACGCCCGTCGCCATGAGCACGTGGCTCGGCTCGAGGCTGCCCGAGGCGCAGGCCGAGCCGGTGGACACCTCGATGCCCTCGAGGTCGAGGGAGAGGAGAATGGCCTCGCCCTCCGCGCCGGGGAAGGACACGTTGAGCGTATTGGGCAGGACCTCGGTCGGATGGCCGTTGATCCTGATGTCCGGAACGCTCGCGGAAATGCCCTCCTTGAGCCTTTCGCGAAGGGAGCGGAGCCGCTCGGCGAAGGAATCGAGGTCGCGGGCCGCGAGCTCGGCCGCGAGGCCGAAGCCGAGGATGCCCTGATTGTTGTAGGTGCCGGCCCTGATGCCCAGCTCCTGGTGGCCGCCGCGGATCAGGGGCTCGGCCGGGACTCCCTTGCGGACGTAGAGGGCGCCGACGCCCTTGGGCCCGTATATCTTGTGGCAGGAGAGGGTGAGGTAGTCGACGCCCCAGGAGGAGACGTCGACAACCATCTTGCCCGCGGCCTGAACGGCGTCGGTGTGGAAGTAGGCTCCCGCGGCCTTGGCGAGGGCGGAAACGGCCTTCATGTCCTGCACCGTCCCGATCTCGTTGTTGGCGGCCATCACGGACACGAGGAGGGCGGGACCTCCCGTCGACCGCGCCGGGTCGAGCTCGCGCTCCAGCTCGTTCAGGTCGATCCTGCCGCGGCCGTCCACGCCGAGGAAGACGACGGGGAAACCCTCCTCCGACAGGCGCCTCGCGGCGTTCATCACGCAGGGGTGCTCGATCGCCGTCGTCACGATCTTGCGGCGGCCTCGCGGGCCACGGCCCAGGTCGTACATCGTGTTGAAGACCGTATTGTTGGATTCCGAGCCGCCGGAGGTGAAGAGGAGGGTCCGCGGATCGGCGGCGCCGATCAGGGCGGCGACCTGGGCCCGGGCCTTCTCCACCCGGTCGCGGGCGCGCCTCCCCGCCTCGTGCATGCTCGAGGCGTTGGCGAAGATCTCGAAGTCCTCGATCATGCGCGCCTTCACCTCCTCTCGCAGGGGAGTCGTGGCGTTGTAGTCCATGTAGACGAAGCGATTGTCCATCCCGTCTCCTTAGCCTTCCAGAACGTCCAGCAGGGTCTTGGAACCGAGGTATCCGTCGATCGCATCCTTCAGCCCGACCCAGAAGACGCGCGGCAGGCAGCAATCGCCTTGCGCGCACACGCCTACGTCGTCGAGGCAGCCGACCGGCTTCACCTCGCCCTCGAGGGCCTCGATGATCTCGATCATCCGCATGTCGGAAGCCGGCTTGGCCAGTCTGTAGCCGCCGTTCTTGCCCCGCTCGCTCAAGACCAGCCCTGCCGTCTTGAGCAGGACGAGTATTCCCTCGAGGTATTTCGAGGGTATCCCCTCGGCCCTGGCTATCTCGGCGCTGGCCAGGCTGACCGGAGCCGCGTCGCTCGCGGCCTCGGTCCTGGCGAGATGGACGAGGGCCCGTATGCCGTATTGAGTTTTCGTCGGTACCGAGAACATCGCTACTCCAGTATTCCTATCAATTTAATGGGAATATACAACTCGAAGGGGAAAGGGTCAAGGGATGGAAACTACTTGGCCCTTCTCAGCTTTCCGAGGAGGAGGAGTCGGTGTTCGGGCAGCTCGCCCCAGGCGCGCAGTTCCTCGAAGTCTTGGGCGGCCTCGGAATCGGCCCCGGAGACGAGGAGGAGGCGGTTGCTCCATCTGTACCAGAGGTAGTGTTTTTGCCTGATATCCGAGATCCTCCTGCGCTCGCATTCTGATTCGAGAAAGTCGTGGAGGGACTGATGGTTGTCTTCTCCCGTGATGAACCAGAGGTCCTTCTCGCCGATGAAGATCACGATGCGCTTGTAGCCTTCCGCCACGGCGGAGTCGTTGCGAAAGCCTTTTATCGAGAGGTCGAGGCTCCCGAGGCTGAGGTCGTAGCCCTGAAGGCGGAGGGCGGCGCGCAGCTCGGTCAGCTCCTTCCTCACCTCCCGGATCATGGTGTCGTCGTCCTTGTGCGAAGAAAGCCTCAAGCGGAGCTCCCGCAGCTGCGACTCGTAGTGGAGGAACACGGAGGTGCGGGACAGGAAGTTCGTAGTATCCGAGAGGAGGACCCAGGTCGAGGCGAAGCGCTCGGCCAGGCTCTCCCTTATGCGATGCGCGAAACCCGGCATCAGGAGCTCCCATTGCGACCGCGATCGGCCCGTTTCCATAGCACGAGCGCGACTGCCGTAGCGACGTAGGGAATGGCCTGGAAAAGCTCGGTCCCGGAGGATGCCCCGGGAAAGGCGAATCCCTGAGCGGAGTCGGCGAGGGCGAAGAGGAAGCCGAAAAGGAGGGAAGCCGCGAGGACGCCGCCGGGCTTCCTTCCGCCCAGGAACACCGCGACCAGGGCTATCCAACCCCTGCCGCTGCTCATGTTCGGGACATAGGCCCCGATCCCCGCGGCCAGAAAAGCACCCGCGAGTCCGGAGGCGGCTCCGGCTATCATATGGGCGGCGAAGCGGTAGGGACGGCTCGAGATCCCCGCGGCCTTGGCAATCTCGTCTCCCTCTCCCGCCGCCCGCAGCCGCAGGGCGAAGACGCTCCTGGAAAGGAAGAGCGCGAGAATGCAGGCCGAGCACGCGAGGATGGCGAGGCGCGCGAGGTCTCCAGCGCGAAGGGCTTCGGCCGTAAGGACCCCCTTGGTGCCGTAGGCCGACTGCGATACGACCGAGACGATCCCGGGAGCGAAGATGTTGGCCGCCAAGCCGGCTACGAAGACATCGGCCTTGAGGCCGAGGGCGGCCCCGCCGACGAGGGAGGACAGGAAGAGCCCCGCGAGCGTACCGGCCGCAAGGCCCAAGGCCATGTCGCCGGTCGCCTTGGCTACGGCCGCGGCCGAAAAGGCGCCTACGAGCATGCAGCCCTCGAGGGCGACCGAAAGAGAGCCCACGGATTCGGTGGCGAGGCCGCCGAGGGCGGCGAGGCCCAACGGGGCGGCCGATCCAAGGGCGGAAAGGCCGAGCGACGCGAGGCTGTCGGCTATCATGGCTCGACCAGCTTGGCCGTAATGAGGAAGAGGGCGGCCGCCTTGAGGACGGAGCTCGCATCGGGCGACAGGTCGGCGAGGATCGAGGCTTGCCTCGATCCGGAGTCGAGCCATGCGAAGAACAGGGCCGAAGGCAGGGCGCCCAGGCCGTCGGTACCTGCTATCAAGGCCACCGCGAGACCGTTCCAGCCTATTCCCCCCGTCATGCCGACCATCGCCCTGCCCGTCTGTCCAAGCACCAGGAAGCTTCCCCCCAGGCCCGCGAGAGCTCCGCTTATTCCCATGGCCCAGGCGCCGAGCCCCGGCGAGAGGCCGATCGCGCGGGCGAACTCCGGATTCTTGCCGAGAAGCCGGATCTCGCTGCCCGCCTTGCTGCCCTTCGTGAAGAATACGGCGCAGACGGCCATGACCAGGGAAATCGGAAACGCGAGGCTTAAGGGCGAGGGAGGCGCGAGCAGAGGCAGCCGCGCTCTCGCGGCGATGGCGGGCATCGCGAGAAGATTGGAGCCCGAATCGCGCAATGGGCCGCCGATAGCCCAATCCACCGCTATCGTAGCCGCCTGGGCGAGAAGGAAGCTCGTGAGCATGACTTGTGCCCCCGTCCTGCGCTCGGCGATCGCCGAAAAAAGGGCGAGGATCGAGCCGGCGGCGGCGGCGGCGAGCATGGCGAACGCGATCCCGAAGCAGGGAGGCAGCTTCCCGACTCCTCCCAAGGCCCCCGCCGATAGGGCCGCTGCCAAGGTCCCGACCGAAGCCTGGCCCTCTCCGCCAAGATTGAAAGCGCCGGCCCTGAAGGCTATACAGGCGCCGAGGGCACAGGCCAGGAGAGGCGCGGAGGATTCCAACAGGGCGAAAAAGGAGTAGGCGCTCGAGAAGGGCCCCAAGAAAAAAGCGGCGAGGGCCGCGCGGGGGTCGGAACTCGCGATCAGCGCATACATCGTCGCGAAGACGATAGCGGCTCCGAGGGCAGCTGCGCGGGGCGCCGCGCGCGCGGCGAGCGAACGCGACGTTTTCGAGCTCATGCCGTCGAAGCCTTGCCGAGGTCGGCGCCGGTCATGGCGGACATCAACCGGGTCGCGGTCGAAGCTCCCTCGTTGGGGCCTTCCCATGCGATCTCGCCGCGGTAGAGCGCCACGATGCGGTCGGCGATGCCTATGGCCTCCTCGACATTGGAGAGGAGGACGAGGAGGGCCGAGCCTCGCGCGGCCAATTCGCGCATGATGGCCGCGGCCTCGGCCTGCGACGCGAGGTCGAGGCTCTGCAGGGGTTCGGCCAGGACGAGGACCTGGCGGGGCCTATCGAGCTCCCTCGCGAGGAGAAGGCGCTGCCTGTTGCCTCCGGAGAGCGAGGCGGCGATCTGGCGCGGCTGCGCGGCGAGTCCGAAGGGAAGCGCGGCCGCGCGGGCCGCGGCGTCGCGACGCCGCCTTCCTATCCAATCGCGGACCGGGAACTCGCTCGCGCGCAGGGCAAGGATGTTGTCGCGCATCGCCGCCGGCAGGCAGAGCCCCCTTCTTTCCCTATTGGAAGGCATATAGCCGAGAAAACGAGAGCGGAGCTCCTCTCGCCGGATGGAGGCGAGACCGACTCCCCCGACGAGAACCTCGCCCTCGGGCGGCTTCGCCATGCCCGAGGCATAATCCTCGAGCCGCCCGAGGCCGTTGCCGGCGAGGGCGGCGACTACCAGGATTTCCCCCCTTCGCGCCGAAAGGCTCGCGGGCCGGGCGTCTCTGACGAGGGGCAGGTCCCGCAGCTCCAGGGCCGGGGAACCGTCGGGCCGAACGGGCGGGGTAAAGACTCGCGGCGCCGGGATTCTCGCGCCTCTTCGCGCCATCAGGCTCGATAAGGTCTCCTCGTCGGCCTCGCCGGCGCGGAGATCGGCCGCCACGACGCCATTGCGCAGCACCGTGATCGT
This sequence comes from uncultured Spirochaetota bacterium, assembly GCA_963778775.1. Classification (GTDB taxonomy): domain Bacteria; phylum Spirochaetota; class Spirochaetia; order Treponematales; family Rectinemataceae; genus UBA1306. The sequence goes on from CAVZVX010000069.1 coordinate 22,088, forward strand.
ATCGGCCGTTCGCAGCACTTCCGACAATCTATGGGTTATGAGAAGGATGGCCTTGCCGGCTTCGGTCAGCCTCGCGAGGAGCTCGAAAAGGCCGGAGGACTCGGTCTCGGAGAGGATCGACGTGGGCTCGTCGAGGACGACCACTTCCCCTCCCCAGGCGAGGGCCCTGACGATGTCCGCCTGCCTGCGCTCGGCGGCGCTCAAGGACGATACGCGGGCCTCGGGATCGAGCCTGAAGCCGAAGCGCTCGACAAGGATCGCGGCCTCGACGTAGGCCTTTCGCTTCGAGAGGAAGAAGCCCATCGACCTGGGCTCGCGGCCGAGGACGATGTTCTCGGCGACCGTCAAATCCTCGGCCAGGAGGGAGACTTGGGGTACGAAGCCTATCCCCGCCGACTCGGCATCCCGGACGCTGCCGGGCCTGACGCGCCGGCCGCGGACGAGTACCTCGCCGGAGTCCGGGGCGACGAGGCCGGCTATCACGCGCGCAAGGGTGCTCTTGCCGGCGCCGTTCTCGCCGACGACCGCGCGCGTCTCGCCCTCGGCGAGCGAGAGCGAGACGCGGTCGTCGGCGAGGGTCAGCGTGTCGCGGAAGTATTTCGTGATTCCGCGCGCGGAGAGGAGCTCCATCCCGCCTCAAAGCCCGGAAGTCCGAAGTACGAGAGCCCCCGATTTGAGCCTTGCCACTTGCAGGTTCAAGGCCGCCTTGACCGAAGCTGGCAGTCCTTGGAAGGAGGGATCGTCCTCGGCGAAATCGACGTAGCCCTCTTTGGCGCCCACGATGTCGGCCCTCCCGTAGAGGAGCGAGTTCCCGCCTTGGGAGAGGAGGGTCTTGACCCGCTCGTACACTAGCTTTTCCTGGCGGAGGACCGCGCAGCCGATCACGGTGCCCGGCGCGAGACGGTAGCCGGAATCGTCGTCGAACCAGAGCGCGTATCTGCCTTTGGACGCCGCGGCGCTTACGACGCCCTGCCCCGCCCCTCCCGCCACGGGAAGTATCGCCGCGACCCCGGCGTCGAAGAGGCCCTTGGCGAGATCCGAAGCCTTGGTGGCGTCGTACCAGTTGCCGAGGACTCGCGTCTCGAGGACGGCCAAGGGATCGGCAGCCTTGAGGCCGGCCTCGAAGCCCGGCGCGATGAGCTTGTCGAAGGAGGGATAATGCTGGGCGACGATGAGGCCCGCCTTGTGCGTGGCTCCCGATCGCGGCAGCTTCCCGGAGGTCGCCAGTCCGGCGAGATAGCCGACCATGTAGCCCTGGTCGAGCTGGTTGTACAGGACCGTATGTATCGCCTTGTTGCCCGGAAGCCACGAGTCGGCGACGAAGAAGCGAGCCGAGGGGAAGGAGGCCGCGACCTGCGCGCAGAGATCGGGTATGGCCGCGTTGGAGGAAACGATGAGGGAGAACTCGCCCGTGGCGGCGAGGGCCGAAAGCTTTCCGAGCCACTCGGCCTGGTCGAAGCCGCCCTCGACGACCTTCAGGCTAGCCTCGGGGACCTCCAAGGCGGCCCGCCTCGCCCCCGCGACGAGCTCTTCGTAGATGGGACTGCCCGAAACGACGCCAGGCACGAAGACGCAGACCTTAGGCGCGGGGGCCGCCAGGGCGCCCGCCGCGGCGAGGAAGAGCGTGCACAGGCTGACGAGAGCTTTGCGCATGGCTTGGAACCTCACTTCTCAATGTACTGCCGAGCGCAGTATAGTGAGCATGCCGAAACCTATTCGAGACTCATTAATTTACCGCTTTGCGGATTTGACGTGAAAGGTGCGATTCGGGATATGGAGATCGAGGACGAGGGAAGAACCTACCGCATCGGCGAGCTTGCCTCCCTCTTCGGCGTGACTGGCAGGACGATCCGCTACTACGAAGAGCTCGGTCTCCTCGAGGCGGCCGGGCGCCAGGGCGGCGCCCATCGCAAGTACCACGAGCGCAACGCGATCTACCTCAGGCGGATTCAGCAGCTCAAAGATTACGGCCTCACCCTCGCCGAGATACGCGAGCTCTTCGACCTCGCGCGGCGCGATCGATCCGGCGAGACGGTACGGAGCCGGCTCGCGGAAAAGTACCGCGAGAAGCTGCGGGACGCGGAACGCCGCAGGCAGGCCCTCGAGGGCTATATCGAGGACCTGACCTGGCATCTCGAGCAGCTCGAGCGCTCGGCGGACTTCTTCCAATGCCCGGGGACCTCCTGCGCGGCCTGCGCGTACGCGGAGCGATGCGACCTCCGCTTCCTCGTAAAGGCATAGCCGGCGTGCCCTATCTCTGCTTCGACATCGGCTCCTCCTCTCTCAAGGCGGCCCTCGTCTCGGAATCAGGCGGGCTCCTCGGTCTGGCCCGAAGGCCCGTCGCACTCTCGCACGGGGAGGCCGGCGCCCACGAGGCCGACGCGGCGGGCTGGATCGAGGCCGCATTCTCGGCAGGAGCCGAGGCCGTCGGCCTGGCGCGGAGCGCGTCGAAAGACTCGGACGACATGCCGGAGATCCGCGCCCTGTCGGTCAGCGGCAACGGTCCGACCCTCCTCGTCGCCGACGAGAACGGCCAGCCCCTGGGTCCGGCCGCCTCATGGCTCGACAGGAGGGC
>CAVZVX010000070.1:0-17638 GCA_963778775.1 uncultured Spirochaetota bacterium
GTAGGCGGCGGCGAATCAATGCCTGATGCAGAGATCCACCTCGAAGCTCCCCGGAAGGAAGACTGAAGGAGAGGGCGATGACGGGAGCGATCGCCGGCCAGCCGATCTTGTGATTGGGACCGCGCACGACCACGGGGGGGACAATCTCTATGTTGAGGTGGTCGATCGCCGAGATCGCGGAACCCGCGATGATGTTGGTCATCTCGCCGACGAGGCCGCCCTCGAGCTGATCCCGCTCTTCCTCGCCGCCCGCCGCGACACCCGAGCCCGCGAGCAGCCCCGCGATGAGCGACTGCTTGAGCCTGATCGCGATTACGCCCTGCGCCTGCCCCGCGAGCCCCACGAGCCCCGACAGATCCCAGCCGTGGTCCTCGGAACCGCTAAGCGTGCGGGATTCCGACTCGACGGCTTCGAGCCCGAACATGTCCTTGAAGGTACTCTTGGTCGCATGACTGAAGGCCGCGGCGATGCTTGCATCCATTTATTCCCCCCGTGAACAATAGTCCCTCGCGCCGACGACCGCAAGCGGCCATTCGCGTCCCGAATCGCCCGTTGAACAAGCCGCCCACGCCGGGCTAGAGTGGCGCCATGAGCAAAAATGGGGATCGCAACCGGCAGCTGACCCTCGCCGTCGGAGCGATCGGCGTCGTCTTCGGCGACATCGGCACCTCACCGCTCTACGCCTTGCGGGAATGCTTCTCCGCGACGCACGGCGTCCCGGTCGACGCCGACAACATCCTCGGGGTGGTATCCCTCCTCATCTGGACGCTGAGTCTCATCGTCTGCGTGAAGTATCTCATAATAGTCCTTAGGGCCGACAACAAGGGCGAAGGAGGGATCCTCGCCCTAGTAAGCCTGGTCTCGCGCTACGTGCCGAAGGGCAGCAAGCGCCGCGCCGGCTTCCTGGCCACCCTCGGGATCCTCGGCGCCGCTCTCCTCTATAGCGATGGAATGATCACGCCGGCGATATCGGTGCTTTCCTCGATCGAGGGACTCGAGGTAGTGACGCCCCGCTTCGTGCCATATATAGTCCCCCTCTCCCTCCTGGTCCTCGTCTGCCTCTTCCCTCCCCAGGCGCGGGGAACCTCCAAAGTCGGGCGAGTATTCGGCCCGATCATCGCGTTCTGGTTCGTCGTCATCGCCGTGCTGGGCCTCTCCTCGATAATGGCGAGCCCGGGAATACTGGCCGCGCTCAGCCCCCTGTACGCGCTCCGCTTCATCGTCCGAAACGGCCCCCTGACCTTCGCGATCCTCGGCTCGGTATTCCTGGCCGTAACCGGGACCGAGGTCATGTACGCCGACCTCGGTCACTTCGGCCGCTCTCCGATACGCAAGTCGTGGTTCTTCCTGGTATACCCCGCCCTCCTCCTCAATTACCTCGGCCAAGGGGCCTTTCTCATGATCCATCCCGACAGGGTCGAGAATCTCTTCTTCAGGCTCGCGCCGTCCTGGGGCCTCCTTCCTCTCGTCGCGATCGCGACCCTCGCCACGATCATCGCCTCGCAGGCCGTAATATCCGGCGCGTTCTCCCTCGCGAGGCAGAGCGTGCAGCTCGGCTACTGGCCGCGCATCCAGGTGCGGCATACCTCGGACGAGACGATCGGGCAGGTCTACGTCCCCTTCGTCAATTGGTTCCTCATGTTCGGCACCGTCGGCCTCGTCCTCGGCTTCAAGAGCTCGGGCGCCCTGGCCAACGCCTACGGCATCGCGGTCTCGGCGACGATGTTCATGACGAGCTGTCTGATGATATTCCTCGCGAGGAGGATGGCCCGGACGAGCCTATGGATCGTCATACCCCTATCCTTGCTCTTCCTCTCGATCGACGGCGCCTTCTTCCTCTCCAATGTCACCAAGATCGTCTCCGGGGGATGGATAGTCGCCGTCTTCGCGATCAGCCTCTTCGCGCTGATGAAGACTTGGACGGACGGACGCAAGCTCTTCAGCACCAAGCTGGAGATCTATCGCCTCTCGCCCCAGCTCTTCGCGTCGAGCATCGCTCTCGATCCGCCGGTCCGCGTGCCGGGCACGGCCATATTCCTCACCGTCGATCCCAAGGGCGTGCCCAAGGCCCTGCTGCACAACCTCAAGCACAACCGCGTGCTTCACGAGAGGACCGTGGTATTATCGGTCCAGACCCAGGACGAGCCCTACGTCGACGAGGCGAAACGGGCCGATATCATCGGCCACGAGGGAGGGATCTGGCACGTCGTCCTCCATTTCGGCTTCAGCGAGACCCCCGACGTGCCTACCGCGATCGCCGCCCTGAAATTGCCCGGCTTCATCGCGGACCCCATGAAAATCACCTACTTCCTCGGCCGCGAGGCCATCGCGGTGGGTCGCAATCGAGGCGGGATGATGAAATGGCGCAAGCGGCTCTTCACCTTCCTCTTCAACAACGCCGTCAGCCCCACGGAGTTCTTCCGCATCCCTCCCGACCGAGTCGTCGAGATAGGCGCCAAGACGGAACTCTAGGGCCCCATGAGAAGCCTTCCCGGCCCCTCCTTCCTCCGGGCTAGGCCCGTCTTCGGGCCCAGGGCCTTCTATGCGGAAACGCTCGGCATCGTCGTCCCCGTCATGCTGCAGCTGGTGATAACGAGCCTCATCTCGCTCGTGGACAACTTCATGGTCTCGGGCCTAGGCGACGTGAAGATGGCGGCGGTAAACGTGGCCAACCAGATAAACTTCATCTACATCGTCGTCGTCAACGCGGCCTGCATGGCCGGCGGCATCTTTCTATCGCAACACCGCGGCGCGCGCGACGAGGAAGGCATGCGGCAGTCCTTGCGCTTCAAGCTCCTCATGGCGCTCTCCATCGCCGCCCTGCACTCGACGCTCTGTCTCCTTCTGCCCGAGACCCTGATCGGCCTGATGCTCGGGGGCAACTGCCAGAAGGCGGCCATCGTCGTCGAGGGGGCCCGCTTCCTCCGCCTCGCGACACCGAGCTTCGCGCCCTTCGCGATCGCCGCGGCGATGGCCTCGTCCTATCGCGACGTCGGCAGGACCAAGGCCCCCCTCGCCATCTCCTCGGCCGCCGCCGGCCTTTGCACCCTCCTGAACTGGATCTTCATCTACGGCGCGTTGGGCGCGCCCAGACTCGAGGTAGCCGGCGCGGCGGGCGCCACCGACATAGCCCGATTCGCGGAGGCCGGCGCGTTCCTCGCCTTCGCCGCCGCGCGCAAGCCGGCCTTCGCCTTTGCCCCGCGCCGGCTCTTGCGGATCGACAAGCCTCTCTTCGGGAAGATCCTCCGCCGATCCTCGATGATGTTCTTGTCCGAGACGGCCTGGGTCCTTTCGGAATCGATCATCACGGCCCTTTACAATGGACGAGGCGGCGCCGAAACGGTAGCCGGCATGGGGGCCGGCTGGACCATCGCGAACATCTTCTTCATGGCCTTCGGAGCCGTGATAACCGCGACGGGCGTCGTCGTCGGCTCGACCCTCGGCGCGGGGAAGATCGAGGAGGCGCGCGCGAAGGGGCGATGGATCCTCTACGGGTCGATCGGCTTCGGCGCGGCGGTGGGAGCGCTGGCCGCCGCCTCGACCTTCCTCATACCTCTCGTCTTCGGCCGGCTCAGCGGCGACGCAAGGCAGGTGGCTACGGGTCTCGTGCTCGTCATCTCGGCCTACATCCCCCTCTGGACCCTCCTCAACGCGCAGTTCGCCCTGTCGCGCTCGGGCGGCGATACGACGATGGGCCTGTGGGTGGACGTAGGCGTAACCTACGCCGTTTTCCTGCCTTTGGCCTTCGGCCTCGCGTGGTGGACCGGCATAGGCCCGGTGGCTCTCTTCGCCCTTGCCAAGCTCTCGGACTTCGGCAAGGCGGCGACGGCTTTCTGGTGGCTGTCGAAGGAGAGATGGGTGAGAAACCTGGCCCGGCAGCCGAGCGGCTCGGAATGCCCAGGGTCGTCCCAGGAGGCGACCGCGACCTCCGGAGGCTCCCGGGGCTCGGATTAAGGCCGTCGCGTCAAGTGGTAATTCACGGCAAGTTATAGCTGATCATCGCCGCATGCAGATTTCCGTCGGTCGACGGCGAAGTCCTCACGGACACCTTCGTTCCCGGCTTGATGTCGGAGAGCATGAGCGGGACCATTCGCCAGATCTCCGCGCCGTCGGGAACCGTGATAGCCGCGTCGAGCATCTCGTACTTCATATAAAGGGTATGCCCTACGACTTTATCTACCATCCTATCCACCTCGGCATTGGTCATGACCTGGCCGGGGGTCGCCATGTCCCATTGCCCCTTGCGGACTCTCTTCCAAAGCTCGGGCGTAAATACATTTATCACCGTGGCCGTAAGGCTGCCATCCGATCCTCGAGTGGCGGTCACGCCCATGGCCTCTCCCGGCTTGATCGAGGCGAGAGTAGAGATTTTCCTGCCGAGGACGAGGGCATCAGGTTGGATCAATACCCGCGAAGTCCCCCCGTTTGCCCCCGTGAGCATGAGGGTCGAGCCTTCGATCGAGGCGACGACCCCGTCGACCGGGCTCGGCGCGGCTTGAGCCGAGAGGGCGAGCAGCGGAGCGGCAAGAAGGACGGCGAAGACAAATGATTCGACCAAGTGAGCGGGTCGATAATGACCGGATCGCATAAAGACCTCCCATATCTGCCTGTATATAGCAGAAACTATATAGCGAATATACTAATAGGGAAGGTCTTTACAAGGGTCATTTCGCTCCCGAGCCGAGCTCGAGCTTGTATATCCTGCTCTTGCGCGCGGGATCGTAGCTCTGGCGGCGCCCTTCGGGCAGGTCGTCGACCGTCGCGGGCGAGAAGCCGAGGCTCAAGAACCAGTCGGAGGTACGGGTCGTCAGCACGAAGACCCCCTCGAGCCCCGCCTTCCTCGCCGCCTCGATGAGGTAGCCTACCATCCGGTGGCCTACGCCCAGATGCTTGTAGCTCTCGTCGACGGCCAGGGCGGCTATCTCGCCGCGGCCGCCTTCGTAGCGGTGCAGGGCTCCGCAGCCGCGTATCGTACCGTCCGTCTCGAAGACGGCGAAGTCGGCGCAGGCGCGCTGGAGGTCATCATCGCTCCGTCGTACGAGGTTGCCCTGCTGAATGAGGGGCTCCATGATGCGCAGGACCTCGGGGATGTCCTCCTCGGCCATGGGCCTGATGTTCTCGAAGGGATCGGCATGGACCATGGCGCCCGAGCCGAGGGTGGAGAATACCTCCTTCAGCACGACTCCCTCGACGCCTCCGTCGAGGAAATGGACGCGCTCGACGCCGGCGCGGCATGCGGTAACGGAATGGGCGAGCATTTCGCGCTCGGCGACGCCCAGCTTATCCAGGTTTTCGGCAAGGGTGCGCTCGGCCGCTTGGACGGTGAGGCGGCTCACGCTCCCGTCGCGGGAGGCGACGCCCTCGCCGGGCAGGCGGATATCCTCGGAGGCGAAAAGTTCGCCGTCGGTAAGGAAAAAGAGCTTGCGCGCCTTGAGCCCGACCGCGAGCTCGGTGGCGAGCTCGACCGAGGAAATGTTGTAGGGCTCGCCGATGGCGCTCCAGCCTATGCAGGGAAGGATGGGGACGAAATCGTCCTCGATCGAGCGCCGGATGAGCTCGACGTTGACTTTGTCGACCATGCCCGTCGATTGGAAGTCGATGCCGTTGCGCACCCCGTAGGAGCGCGCGCGTACCCAATTGCCGACCACGGCCTCTACCTCGTTGCGCGCGAGCTGATTCATGAGCCGCGTGGCCGTGTCGAAGGCGGCCATCTCGATGAGCGGCATGGCCTCGGGCGTCGAGATGCGGAGGCCCTCGGCCCTCTCCGTCTCTATGCCGTAAGTGGCGAGAAGCTCGTCGATCCGCGCCCCGCCAGAAGGCACGAGGATGATCTTGATGCCGTTCTCGTGGAGGAGGGCGAGGTCGCTGACGAGGCCCGAGAAGGAGGGATTGTCCATGAGCCTCGCCCCGATGCGGAAGACGAAGATGGAGCCCATGAATCGATGGGCGTAGACGAACACCTCCCTGATAAGGTCGGTTTCGCCCCGCCGCGATACGTAGTCGTCGCTCATCTCCTGCCATCCTCCCCGTAAAAAGTATAGTCCAATGCCCGGCGCTTGGGCTACAATGCGGACATGCCGCGCACCGAGAAACTGTATTATTCGCGACCTGATCTCCGCATCGCCGAGGCGACCGTGCTGGATGCGACGGGCTCGCCCGAGGCGCCGATGCTCGAGCTCGACGCGACGATCTTCTATCCCGAGGGAGGCGGCCAGGGCTGCGACCTGGGGAGCGTCGGCCCCCTCGGCGGCTCGGGCGAGGTCGCCGTCTCGGCCGTCATCGAGGAAGGCGGCCGCATCCTCCACGCCCTGGCCGCTCCCTCCCCGGCCGGGCCTGGCGACCGCGTCCTCCTGCGTCTCGACGGCGAGCGGCGCCTCGACTACTCGCAGGCCCATTCGGGACAGCATCTCTTGTCCTCGACCTTCATGCGCCTCCTGGGCGCGGCGACGGTATCGGTGCACCTGGGCCGGGAGCGCTGTCTCGTCGATCTCGACATCCCCGCGATCTCGGAGGACGACCTGGCCCGGGTCGAGGACCTCATCGAAGGGATAATCGCCGACGACTATCCCATTCGCGTCCACTCCTGCCCGCCCGAGGATCTGGCCTCCTTCCCCCTGCGCAAGCGCCCTCCCGTCGGCGAGGAGGTGGTGCGGGTCGTCGAGATAGACGGCATCGACTTCACGCCCTGCTGCGGTACGCACCTGAGCTCGACGGGAAAGCTGCGCCTCCTGCGCGTCCTCGGAACGGAGAAGTACAAGGGCCTGACGCGCCTGTATTTCGCCGCGGGCGGCCGAGCGGCAGCCGACTACCGCTCGGTGTCGCGCATCGCGCGGGAGACCGCCCGCGCATTGGGGACTTCGGTGAGCGCTCTCCCCGAGGCCGTAGCGCGGGAGGCCGAGCGGCGCAAGGCCTTGGAGCTCGCCGTCGGGACGCTCGAGCGGGAGCGCGCCGCCGCGGAGGCCGCCGCCGCGCCCGAAGCGGCGGCCGCCTCGGGCTCGAAGGCCGCCGCGCTCAGGCTCGCCGTACGCCGCTACGAGGACAGGTCGGCCGATTCCCTCATCCTCTCCGCCAAGGCCTTTTCCGCGGCGGGCCTCGCCGCCCTTTTGGCATCGCTGCCCGATCTCACGGTCCAGGTCCTATCGCCCCAGGCGGAGGCGCGGCTCGGCGAGAGGCTGAAGCCCTGTCTCGCCCTGGCCGGCGGAAAGGGAGGGGGCGGAGGCTCCTCCTTCAGAGCCGTCTTTACCGACCTCGCCGGTCTCGAGGACTTCATGAGGGCCGCCGCGGAAGTACTGACGGCCTGATCGACGCCATCGCCGATTTTCGATGGGACGGGTAGCAGATCCGCTCCCGGGCGGGGTTCCATTGTCGGTCTATGCGCGGAATTACCCTTGCTCTCCCAACTCCGGCCGGATGTTACCAGCGCCGTGATAGTATTGTTTCAAGACTGAATCCGGTCCTCCGGGCGCTCGCGGCGACTCGAAGCTCCGGGGCCGGCTCGAGAAAGGAAATAATTTGAAAAAGACCATTGTTGTCTTGCTGTCGATCCTCGCCCTTTCCCCGCTTTGGGCGGTTGATATCGCGATAACCGTCCTGGACGCCGATTTGGGAATTCCCCTCGAAGGCGTGCGGCTCCAGGGGCAGGGGATCGAAGCCGCGACGACCGGCGCGGACGGCCGTGCCGTCATCGTTCTGGGGGAGGCCAAAGAAAGCATTGCCGTTACGGCGACCTTGCCCGGTTACGAATCGGGCAAGCTCTGGCTGAAGCCGGGAGACAGGGAGCTTACGCTCAAGCTTTCGATCGCCGGCGTGGTCGAGGGCAAGGAGCTCGTCGTCGAGAAATCCAAGCCGCAGAAGACCGATGAGCAATCGGGCGTGTCCGACGTCGCGACGCGAGGGCAGATCGAGAGCACGGGCGAGATCGGCATCGTCGAGGACGTCATGTCGACTATCAAGCTGCTGCCGGGGGTCGGCTACGTCGGGGGATGGAACGCTATGCCCTCCATACGCGGAGGCGACCCGAGCGAGACGACCGCAGCCCTCGACGGAGCCTATGTCCTCTATCCCTACCAGTGGGGCGGCGCCTTCTCCATCTTCGACCCCAATATGGTGGAGTCGGCCAAGCTCTCCAACGGCATCATATCGGCGAGCTATGGGAACGTCCTGTCTGGCCTCCTCGAGGTGAACTCCAAGACGCCGAGCTCGCCACGGCCCCAGATCGAGGTGGGAATTTCGACCTCGGACCTCGATTTCTACGCCCAGGGCGCGATCGCGCCGGGGCTGGACCTGATGGTCGGCGGCAAGGTCACCTGGTTGGACCTTACCTTCGCCCTCATGGGCGCGACCGCCGCCTACCCCACCGTGCCCTACATCCGCAACGGCTACGCGAGGATTTCCTGGAAGCCTTCCGACAATTTCGAGTGGTTCTGCAACTCCTTCGTCGGCTCGGACGGCGTAGGGGTAAGCATGGACTCGCCGGCCGGCGACTCGGGGATCGCGACGACGGGATCCTTCTCCTATAGCGGTCTCGACCTCATCGAGACGACCGGCGCCAAGATCATGCTTTCGTCGAAGAGCCTTCTGGGTCTGACCTTTTCCTATAATCGCGAGAATATACAGGATAGCTACGGCGAAACTCTTAACGGTACGCATGCCTATGACCCGGCCTTCATTTCCGCGAATCAGGGCCTATTCGCCCAATACGACCCCGGCGCGACAGGCTATACCCTGAGCAACTTCAACGTGGCCGAAAGTACCGAGAATACGCTCGTCGAGTCCTACCAGGGCAAGGCGAATTGGGACTGGGAGTTCCTCAAGGGCCAGGTCCTTTCCTTCGGCTTGGAATCGGTACTGGAGACGACTACCGAGCGGAACGACGAGACGTTTTGGACGGATGTTTATTCGAGCGCGGGCCTCCCCCAATTCATGCAGGTTAATTTCCGACTCGACAGTCCCGCGAATGCGCAGCTGGCCTCGGGCGCCTACGGAATCTACGACTTCGATCTGCTCTCGGGCCTCGTTACGGGAGAGGCCGGTATTCGAGCCGATTACAGCTACCTCTACAATTCCGACATGAGCCTGAACACGATTCCTACCATAGGTCCGCGCCTGCGCGTGGAAGTGACGCCCTGGAAGAACCTCGGCTGGATCGAGAGCCTGGGCATCACCGCCGGTACCGGCCTCTATTCCCAAATGCCCCTGATGGCCAATCTCTTCAACTCGACCATGCAGATCTCGGGCGGCACCATCTCCCCTACGAAGGCCTGGTTCAACGTCCTGGGCCTGGACCTCCGCGGGGATGACGATTGGAAGATAAGCCTGGAGGCTTACTACAAGCTCTATTTCGACCGACTCTACGCGGTCGTGGACGAAAGCGTCAGCCCGGCGCCGACGATAGTCAGGAACGACGGACAGGGTTACGCCTACGGGGCCGATCTCCTCGTACAAAAAAACCTGGGACGATACTGGGACGGCTGGCTGACCTATTCCTACTCGATGGCGCGCTACTACAACCCCATGCAGCCCCAGTATCCGGGAGAGGTAACGGCGGTCACGGAGAATCAGGGCAACGATCCCCTGGGCATCTGGTACTACCCTTCCTTTCAACGTTTCCATACCGTCAACCTCGTCTTCGATTGGAAGCCCAAGCCCGGCTTCATGGTGACGCTGACCGGAAGCTTGGCGACGGGAGCCCCCAAGGCGCAGGTAGGAGCCATACAATCCTATGCCTCGGTGTACACCGATCCGAAGACAGGTCAGCAGCAGATCATCGAGCGCTACTCGCGCACCGACAGCTACAGCGACGTCCTGCGCAACGACATATCCTGCCCCTTGGACATCAAGCTGACCTGGTCCGGCTACTATCCGGGCAGCGAGATCCGTTGGGAATACTACTTAGGCGTCGAGAACGTCTTCGCGAGCCTGTACAGCCCGAGCACGAACAAGGCCTTCGACCCCTTCTCGGGCGAGGATCTTTCGGGCTCGGGCCAGGCCGATTTCACGATAGGTTTTCCGATACCTTCGTTCGGCTATAAGCTGAGCTATTGAGGAAGAGCATGGACAAGCGCCAATTGACTGGATTCACCTGCGCCGCCATCGCGGCCCTCGTCGCGCTGGCGTTCGCCTCCTGCGCGAGCTTCCCCGTCCGGGCTTCCTGGAGAACGAAGAGTTCCGTCCTTCCCCGCGGCATCGTCGTGGAGCTGGGTCCCGAAAGGGACGGGGTCTCGGCCTTCAGGATCCGCGGCGACGAGCTCGAGGGCGCGACCCTCAAAGGCGAGGCGAGGCCCGAGGGAATGGGCTGGACCCTGGATATCAAGGAGATGGACTGGTTCGAGAACTGGGCCGAAGGCTGGACAGAGGCCGCTTTCATCGTCGAAGGCAGGCTCGAGCTGCGCCCCGACGGGTCCCGCTGGGGACTCGCGGTCGTCGCTCCGCCCAAGATCGAGAACCCGATCTCGGCCTCCATCCGCCTCTACGGCGACTATTTCGAAGGCGACAAGGCCCTCGCCCTGCTCGCGCATCGATGGGACCGCATCCAGGCTACGGACGAGCTTCTCAGGCAGAAATTTCCCGCGGCCTGGTACGATTATTCCGAGCCCCGCAAGATACGCTATCCCTGGGATATCTTCGCCCGTCGCGTCGCGGATTTCCAGACGGGCGCGAGGGCCTTCCTGTTTCCCGAGATCTACGGCTACCCTAAGGGAAGGCGGCCTGCCGACAAGGAAGCCCGCGTCCGCGCCGAGTCCATCTATTGGGATACGAGCTATACGAAGGAGCAGTTCCCGGAAAACCTCCGGGCGATTCGCGATTCGGGCACGATGTACAGGGATTTCGAGGAAAGCTCAGGCCTGTGGCGGCTCGATTTCTGCTGGGACGCGCTATGGGAAAGCAAAATGGGCGCCGCGGTCTTCGCCGGGGAATAGCCTCGCGTACTATAGGAGATAGCATGTTCAGTTACCTGTCCAACATGAGTCCCGTCATCCTCTTCGTTCTCTCCGCCCTGGTCTTTTTCTCGGTGGTTTCCTGGGCCATCATCGTCTACAAGCTGGTCCAGATAAACCGGGTCAAAAAGAACACCCGGGTCTTTCTCGACTTCTTCTGGGAGACGAAGGAATTCTCCCTCGTCAACGTCGAGATCGATCGCTTCAAGGATTCTCCCCTCGCCCTCCTCTTCAAGGAAGGGTATCGCGAGACCGAGCACTTCCTCGCCGCCGGCGCGAGCGAGGGCGAGGGTCAGACGATCCGGCTCAGCGCCGATTCGAGCGCGATCGAGAATATCACGCGCAGCCTCAGGAAGATTTCGACGCAGGAGACCGACAAGCTCGAGCGGAACATCGGCTTTCTCGCGACGACGGGATCGACGACGCCCTTCATCGGCCTCTTCGGCACGGTATGGGGCATCATGATCGCCTTTCGGAACATCGGCCTCGCCGGCTCGACCTCCCTCGATATCGTCGCGCCGGGCATATCCGAGGCCCTCATCACGACGGCCATCGGGCTCGCGGTCGCCATCCCGGCGGTCATCGGCTACAACTACATCCAGGGCAAGATTCGAAACCAGGTCAGCGAGATCGACAACTTCTCCTACGATTTCCTGAACATCGTCCAGAGAATCTTCAACGCGAAGAAATAGGGAGGCCCAGATGGACACGGGAAGCCGCAGGGGCTCGGACCGCTCGCCGATATCCCAGATCAACGTCACGCCCCTCGTCGACGTCATGCTGGTCCTCCTCATCATCTTCATGGTGACCGCCTCGGTCGGCCAGCAGGGGATCACGGTCAGCCTGCCCCGAGCCAAATCGCAGGCGCTCGACGTCTCGGAAGAAATCGTCACCGTCACCATAGACAAATCCCTTCAGGTATACGTCAACTCGAGGCCCGTCGCCCTGGGCGAGCTGAGCGACACGCTCTCCAAGATATACTCGCATCGAAAGAACAAGGCCATCTTCCTCAAGGCGGACGGCAGCGTGGCCTATGGCGACTTCGTCAAGGTGGTCTCCCTCATCAAGGACTCGGGAGTCGAGCAGCTCGGCATGATCACCGAGATGCCCAAGCGATGAAGATCATAGGGCCGGGCTTGAGCCTGGAGGACGCCGGTCTCAAGAGGATCGCGCTGCTCGGATCCTTCGTCTTCCACGCCGCCCTCGCCCTCGCGATCCTCTGTTTCGGCAGCCTGGCCATCCAGCGGCCGCGCGAGGCGCCGAGGTCCATAGACCTCGTCAGCATCCAGGAGCTCCTGCCCCCGCCGGTCAAGCCTCCGGAGATTCCGCGGGCCGAGGCGCCCCTCGTCGAGGCTCCGAGTCCGAAGGAAGCTCCGCGTCCGGCCGCCGCCGCCGCGGTCCCGGCGGCCGTCCCGGCGCCCGCGACGAATTCCTCGCCTGCCTTACCCGAAAACCTTTCGCCCGCGAGCGCCGCCAGCGGCGGCATGACGGCTCCGACGGGCCCCGGGGGCGCAGGCGGCAGGGCAGCAGGTCCCGCGGCCGAACCCGACTACCTGCCTCAATACAAGATCACCGACGTCCCCGTGATACCGGTCAAGGACGTGCTCGCCAAGATACAATACCCTCCCCTCGCGGCAAAGCAGGGAATCGAGGCGACAGTCTATCTCGAGCTATTGATCGACGATACCGGCAAGATCCGCAAGATCACCGTGCTCAAGGACCCGGGCTACGGCTTCGCCGACGCCGCGGTGAGCGCCCTCAGCGACATGACCTGCGTCCCGGCCAAGATGAACGGGCAGGCCGTCGCGGTCCGCTTCCGCTATCCGGTCCGCTTCACGCTGAAGTGAAGAAAGAGCCCGCGGTTCACAATTCCATCGGTCTTCTATTGTCCGACAGGCGGCGCATCAGGTAGTCGCGATCGAGGCCCAGGTCGGCGACTATCGAGCGCAGCTGCTCGGAGGAGAGGAGGTTCTGCTCCGCGAAGAGGTAGGCGAGCTCGCGCTCGGCCAGGCAGGGCAGGCGCAGGGACTCGAGCATGGCGGGGCACGGCTCGGCGCACTCGAGGTAGCGCGAGCGGAGGCTTGTAGCCAGCCGCGACTCGTCGGAGCCGCCGGCCACGGCCGCGAGCTCGGCGAGGAGGGGCTTAAGGTCTCCGCGCGCGGCTGCTTCTCCCAGGGGCTTGAGCGTGAAGAAGCTGTACTCCTTCCCCGGAAGGTAGTGGTGCTCGTCGCAGCGCGTGCAGTAGTTGGGCTCGCGACCGTCCTCCTTGGTCCGATCCCCGCCGATGATGATGAGAGGGTCGAAATAGGGGGCGGGGCATTCCACGCCGTCGACGGTATAGAAGCGGTAAGTGTACAGGGAGTCGGCCAGGCATTCGGGCTCTTCGCAGTACGCGGTCAGGGGGAAGACGTCCGTCCCGATCTCGAGGAGCAGTCGAGCCGTCTGGTTGAAAATTTCCCTGCGGAAGTTGAGGACGAGGGTCGGACAGACGAAGACGATGCCGCGCCGGCTCGATTCGTCCTTCATGAGGTAGGCGAGTCTTTCGTCGAAGAAGGCCGCCTCGTCGATTATCCAGGTCCCTACCTCGGGGTTTTCGGCGAGGAGGCTCTCCAGGGCGAAGGAGTCGCCCGCTTGGCCTATCCTGTCGCCGCAGCGCTCGTATCCGCCGCGGTAGGCCAGGGCGTCGGCGGGGTAGTCGGGAAAGCGCGCGGCATCGAGGCTCGAGCGGACGACGAAGATATCGCGCCTGTCCGCGCCATCGGTGCAGGTGGCCTCCCGCGCGGCGCCCGTCTTGGCCTTGGCGACGAGGCTGTCGCGCCACATGCGCGCGGAGAACTCGGTCTTGCCCGAGCCCATGGGGCCGATGACCAGGATGCGCCGGCCCGGCCTCGAGAAATCGAAGTGGTTCAGGGGATGGTGCACGCGGAGGAGGGGAAACCCGAGGTTTCGAAGGAGGCTCGAAGCTTCGCCTATCGCGTCGTCGGGCAGGCCCGGCATTACTTCGCCAGCACGGCTACGTTGGACCTGATCTTGCGCTCGCCGAAGGCGAGATACTTGAAGGGGTGGATATCGAGGGCGTTCGCGTACCAGCCATCGATGTAGCCCGTGTCGATCACGTTGGCCGCCAGACTGTGGTATATGGGAAGGACAGCCGCCCCTGCGAGGAGGTGGGTTTCCGCGATTCCCAGGCCGTTGAGGCGGTCGTCGCCGGACTGGAGGGCGGCCGCGCCGAGGAGCCGGTCGTATTCGGGATCGGAGAGGCGCGCGTCGTTGAGGTTCGAATCGGAGGCCCACATCTGGAGAAAGGCGAGCGGATCGGCGAAGTCCCCGATCCAGCTCGTCGAGGCGATGGTCCAGCCGCCCGCCTCGGCCCCCGACCGGACGGCGCTGAAATAATCCGCAGCGGGCACGGTCTTGAGCTCCACGTCGAGGTCGGGCAGCTTTTCCCACGCATCCTTCATGAGACCGGCTACGCGCTTGGCGTCGTCCCCTCCATCGGGGACGAGGATCGTCAACTTGGGCAGGCCGGCGCCGTTCTTGTGGCCGGCCTTCTCGAGGAGGCGCATCGCCTCGTCCTGGTTCGCGGCCTCGATGCCCTTGGCCGAATGATAGTTCGCCAAGGGCAGGACAAGGGTCGTGGCGGGCGCGAGGTACTTGTCCTTCGAGCGTATCTGGTCCCAGGGCAGGAGGAGGGCGAGACCGCGCCTGACGTCCGTGTCGTTCCAGGGAGACGTGCCGCAATCGAAGAACCAGTAGTGGGTGCTGAACATGAGCCCGACTTGGATCGAGCCCTGCGCCAGGAGGGCGCCGAGGTCCATGGGCCCAGCGAGCCAATGTATGCTCCCGTCGTCGAAGCGCCTGGTGGCGTCCGCGTCGTCGTCGGTGAAAATGGCGCGGATGCGCGGGATCTTGACCGAGGCCGCGTCCCAGTACTTGTCGTTCTTGACCATCAGCAGGCCCGAGGAATCGAGGGACTTGAAGACGTAGGGCCCGTCCACGGGGAAGGGCAGCGCGGCGCGCCAGTCGGTCACGGCGAGCATCGAGGGATGGATGGGGGAGAAAGAGTGGTGGCACAGAAGCCGCGTGAAATAGTCGGCCCTGGTCTCCAGCTTCACCTGGAGAATCTTGTCCGAGATTACAGATATCCCCACGGACGCGGGGTCGGCGGTCTTGCCCGTACGGTAGTCGTGAGCCCCCGCGATGATATCGAAGAATTCCACGTAGTCGGCCTTCGTCTTCGGATCGAGGGCCCGCAGCCATGCGTCCCTGAAGTCCTTGGCCAGGAGGGGCGAGCCGTCGGACCAGCGAGCCTCGTCTCGAATATAGAAGGTATAGGTCTTGCCGTCCTCCGAGCGATTGTACGAGCGGCACGCGGCATTGACGGGGTCGAGGGTGTTGGGGTCGTAGGAGAAGAGCCCTTCGTAGGCGGCCGTGAAGATCTGCGCCTCGGCAGAGTAGATGGAGCGATGCGGATCGAATTGCAGGTCGAGAACGTCGAAGGCGACGACGAACTCCTCGGGCTTGGGCGTCGCGTCGTCGGCCGGGGCCGAGACGGCCGGGGCGGCGAGCGCCGGAACGGCGAAGGCCCCCGGCTGAACGGAGGCCCATGCCAGCGCGACGGCGGCGATCGCAGCCTGGAACCACGCTCTTCGGCGCGAGCCCGATGCAGTCCTTCGTATCCTTGCGTTCATGCGATCTCCTTGATCACGGGGCGGGATCATGTATCCCGAGACGTTTCATTTGGTCGAGCTCCTCGCATTGTGCGACGTATTCGTGCTTCTTCTGATTGGCCTTTATGACTGCGCCCTTGATCGTCGTCATTTCTGCGCGGATGCTCCTGACGCGGGCGAGCGATTCGCCCGGCATCTCCGATTTGAAGTAATCCTCGAGCGCGGCGAGCACTCGCAGGGCCCTCTGAAGCTCCTCGATGTTGCGCTGCAGGAATTTATAGGCCTGGTCGTCGGTCATCCCATCGACCCGACGGGCAGAGGGGCCCCCGCGCTGCGCGAGCGAAGCGAGGAATCTGGCCTTCTTGCCCGTCTCCTCGGAAAAGGCTCCGAAGTCGACGGAATCGATCGCGCAGGCCCTCGTCACCGGGTCGACGAACTTGACTTCATAGACGAGGCCCTTAGCCTCGGGCGAGAAGAGCTTTCGGATCATGCGGCGCAGGCGCGCGCCGAGGCCTTGGTCGGAGGATGATAGGAGGGCGGAATTCTCCTCGAGCTTGGCGATCGCGTTCTCCAAGGCGAAGGCGGAGGCGGAAAGGGTGCGGACGCCCTCGACAAGGACTCCTTTATAGGACTTCTCCTTGACGCCGTCCGCTTTTTTCTCCTCGGACACGGCGAAGCGCCGGAGCAGATCCTGCCGCAAGGTCGGGCCGTCCGAGGAAAAATCCTCGAGTATGAGCTCTTCGACGAGCTCGGGATAGAAGGGCCGCTCCGAGGCTACCTCGGCGAACTTTCGCTTGATGATCTTGACCGCTTCCTCGCGCCTTCCTATCGCCAGATCGGCGTCTATGGCGAGGCCGGGCATGACGATCTGGCGGAGCTCGAGCTTGTAGCGCTCCTTGTGGTAGTCGATGAGCTCCTTGAGGCAGCCGAGGATGTCCCGGCTCGCCTTGTCGAGCTGGCCCACCGAATCCGCGATGAGTCCGGCCGAAAGCAGGTCGCTTCCTTTCTTGACCATCCCCGCGATCTCCGCCAGGGCCCTCGTATTGAGCTGGGTGGTCGTCTCGGTGAATTGGGAGAAATTGAAGTAGTTTACGAGGGCGAGAAGGCGCTTGACGCGGCCCATCGACAAGAAATCGCAGCTGAACTGATAGTAATTGTTGAGGAATTCCAGGTAGGCCTCGAATTGGGAGACCCTTACGCTCATCTGGTCGCTCTTTTCGGACTCGGAGAAGGGACTTTCCGAAGGTGTCTTCACGTCTGAGATCTTGAGCTCGTATTTATAGGGGTCGTCGTGGAGGACTCCCTTCTTGTGAAGAAGGGCGCTCAGTCCCACGAAGGAAGCCTGGAAGAGTTTGAACGAATCCCTGAGCTTGGGCAGCTCGACGCGATCAAGCGTATCCCTCCTCGCGTCCAGCCGCTCCTCGAGCTGGCGCGAGAAGGCTTGAGAGTCTTCCATAATTTAAAGAGTATCGTTTAAAATACATTCCGAGGCAAGCATGGGAAAGGCAGGCGATTTCCAGCCGGCGAGACTCGTCGTCGGGGTGCTCAGATCTCCGCGAGCCGCCTTCCCGCCTGCGCTCGAGTCGGAGCTCGAAGGACGCCTTGGCCCCGCCGATTTCCTGGGTCCCGACCTCGACTTTCCCTGGAGCGGCTACTACGACGTGGAGATGGGGGGACGGCCCAGGCGCAGCTTCCTCTCCTTCGAGCGACTGGTCGACCCAGCCGAGCTCGCCGACATCAAAGTCTGGACGAACGACCTCGAGCGGTCTTACGCCGTGGAGGGAAGCCGCAGCGTCAACCTCGACCCGGGGCTTCTCTCCCTATCCCGCTTCGTTCTCGCCACCACGAAGGACAGACCGCAGCGCGTGGCCCTCTCGCGCGGCATCTACGCCGACCTCACTCTCGTATACGAGAACGGCGACTACCGTCCCCTGCCCTGGACCTATCCCGATTGGAGCAATACGAGAACTGAAAAAGGTAGCCGAAGCAAGAGAAAATAGAGAAGGACTACAAAAAAAAAAAAAAAAAAAA
>CAVZVX010000071.1:0-17960 GCA_963778775.1 uncultured Spirochaetota bacterium
ACCGGGTCCGGCAGCACGAGTACCCCGAGGATTTCAGGTAATCAAATCACGGGCGGCAGCGTCTGCAGGGACGGGAGGAATCTTTACGTCAGAATCGATTGCATGGGCAAGCCAGACTACTTTTCTCCCGGAGTGATCCGGCGACTGGAATTATCGCAAAGCGGCCATAAAGTCGACCTTCAATTGGAAGCACAGCGTAAAGGCGGACAGGCGAAGACGTCGGTCTATGACGAAGCCTCCAAGAGATGGGCCCCGGTAGGAGAGCCCTTCGAAGTCGGTTCGTCGTTCATAGAAATGCGCTTCGGTCTCTCGCTGCTGTCCATGTTCGATTTTTCGAAGCCCATACATGCGCGTCTGACCTTTTTTCAACACACTGCCTCGAGCAATGACTATGCCGTCAGCATGAACGGGTCGCCGTCCGTCGACCTGATATTCGGCGAACTCGTCGGGCATGATCGCGTCAATCGCCGGACGAGGTGAATTCGCCCGGGAAGGCGGCTCGAAGGGCATCCGGTAAGTTGAGCGCGCGGGGGAGGCCTTTCCTGAGCCCTTCCCCCTCGCCTGATCCCATCCTGCTCGACGAGCCTCGAGGCCTCCTTACTTCTTTATCGCCTTCTCGAAGCGCTTAAGCACTTCGGGAGGGGCGCCGACCCCGTCGATCGTAAGGAGCTTGCCTTTCTGGCCGTACCAGTCAATGAGGGGAGCGGTCTGTTTTCGATAGGTGTCGAGCCTCACCTTGATCGCGGCTTCCTTGTCGTCGTCGCGGATGTAGAGCTCGCCGCCGTCGACGTCGCAGACGCCCTCCTTCTTGGGAGGCATGTTCTTGACGTGGTAGATCTTGCCGCAGGATTTGCAGACGCGGCGGCCGGAAAGCCGGCCAACGACGATCCCGTCCGCGACGTCGAAGTTGACCGCCGAGTCCGCGCCGGCGATTTTGTCGAGGGCCTCGGCCTGGGGGATCGTGCGGGGAAAGCCGTCGAGTATCCAGCCCTTAGCGACATCCTTCTCGGCGAGACGCTCCTTGACGAGGGCTATGGTGAGCTCGTCCGGGACGAGGCCGCCCGAGGCCATGATGTCCTTGACCTTGAGCCCGAGGGGCGTACCGTTCTTGACGGCCGCGCGGAAGAGGTCGCCGGTAGAGATGTGGGGCAGCCCGAGCTTCTGGACGGCGAGATCGGCGATGGTGCCTTTGCCCGCTCCGGGGGGTCCTAAAAAGATAAGCTTCATGCTGGAATCTCCTTGCCTTACCATAACCCATGAGCCAGGCTTGGTAAACACTCTAGATCTGATACTCCGGCCCGTCCGAAGCGGAGGCGGGGCTCGCGGGATCCGTCGCGTCGGACCAGGAGCGGTACATGCCATAGCGAAAGAGGAGCTCGAGCCTCGATAGCACGGCTTCGGTGGGAAGGACGAGAGTGATGGCTCCCTCGGAACGGAAGGCCGTGCTCGACGGCGTCCCTATCACCGTCCTGTCGACGACCAATCTGACGCCGAGACTCCGTACCGCCTCGGCGAAGGGGCGGATTCGGCTTCGCCTGTCGCGGCGCGCGACGTGTATGGAGAAGTCGAGGTCGACGCGATTCGCGACGGCGGCCCCGCCCCAGGCCGCGAGGTCGTCCGGAAGCAGGGCCGTCGCCATGGGCAGGACGTCGGAGCCGAGGAGATGGGTGAGCCTGAGGGTGGCTCCGGGGTGGAGGCCGATGAGGCGTCTCACGATCTCGATGGTATCCGCGCCCTCGCCGATATCCAGGGGCGCGATCAAAGGCTCGAAGATGCCGGCCAGCTGGCGCTTGAGTATCTCGAAGCGGAAGCGGTAATCCGTCTTGAGGGGCTTCCTCGAATCTTCCGAGCCTTCGGGCACGATGAAGAGCGTGTCGGCCTCGCTCGCGTCGGAGGCGAGAAAGCGCAGGGCCATCGCCAGATGGGTCATCTGGAAAGGATCGAAGGAACCGATGAAGATCCCGACGCGAGCGGAGAGCCGGGGATAGCGAAGCTCCTGGGGAAAACCCCGCAAATCTATGGGCACGAGGCGACCACCCTGGACCTTGCGGTCGATGCGCGCGAGGGCATCGTCGAAGAGGGCTCGGAAATAGTAAAAGTCCCTGAGCTCGGCGACGCCCAGGTATGGCAAATTCTCCAGGGAGTCGAAGATGCGCGCCAGGCGGCGGGAGACGCGCCTCACGGACGCCGAGGAGAGCGAATGCCCCGTGGGGATGGCTGCGCCCATTGGTTCAGTATAGCCCTTAGCGGGGATCGGGCAAGGAGTATTTCGCGTCGCAAGCCGCCCCGCGAGCGCGAATCGCGATGGTCGTTGCCAATGCCGCGAGTTCTGCTACAATGGAAGCCATGCCGCAGGAAAAGGCCGAGCAGGGTAGAGCAGGCAGCATGGTCGATACCGAAGAGCGCTTCCTCGAGCTCCTCGACTTCCTGCCCTACCCCATCATGATCCACGACGAGGGCGGAAAAGTCGAGTTCGTCAATCGCGAGTGGACGCGCCTGACGGGCTACGCGAGCGAAGACCTGCCCACTTTCGCCGATTGGGAGATCAGGGCCTTCGGCGCGCCGGAACTCTCGCTCGGTACGGAAGGCGAGCGACGGGTTCGCACGAAGGAGGGTCTCGTCCTTGCGTGGAAGTTCAGCTCGGCGGCCATCGGCACGAGCCCCGACGGCCGCGAGACCATCCTGCGCACCGCCGTCGACCTGACGGCGAGGCGCCGCGCCGAGCGCGCCCGTCGCGAGAACGCCGAGAAATTCAGCGCTTTGGCCGAGGAATCGCCCCTCGGCATCGTCATCGCCCGCGACGGCGGCATCATCTATTGCAACGTCACCGCCGGTGCCCTCTTCGGGATACCCCCCCGCCGCTCGCAGGGCATGTCCCTCGAAGAATGGCTCGGCGCGCTGCCGGCCGACGCCCTTCCCGCGCTCGGCCCCCTTCTGCGAGGCGAGACCGCTCGCGCCGGTCCCTTTCGAATCGGCGAGGGAGAGGGCCGGTGGATCGAGGCTTTCGGCAAGGAAGTGGAGGCGGCCCTGGGCGACATGATCATGGCGACCTTCCTGGACGTGACGGACAGGGTCCTCAACGAGGAGCGGGAACGGGTCCAGCGACGGAAGCTCATTCAGGCCGAGAAGCTCGCCTCCCTCGGCGAGCTCGTCGCCGGCGTCGCCCACGAGATCAACAACCCCAACCACGCGATCGCGATCAACGCCGACATCATCGCCGAGGCATGGGCCTCGGCGGCGCCGATACTGGACCGGGCCCTCGAGGGCCGCGAGGGCGACCTCATCGGCGGCATGGAATGGCAGGAGGCGAGAGAGGAGGCTCCGCGACTTCTTTCGGGAATCGCCGCCGCCTCCCGCGACATCGAGGCCATCGTCCGCGGGCTCAAGGACTACGCGCGCGGCGAGGCGAAGCCCGAGACCGAGGACGTGGCCCTCAACCTCGTCGTCAAGGCGGCCCTCACCCTGCTTTCCAACTACATCAAGAAGGCGACCCGTCATCTGGGGCTCGACCTGTCCGAGGGTCTGCCGCCCGTGCGCGCGCACTTCCAACGCCTCGAGCAGGTCATGGTCAATCTCATCCAGAATGCCTGCCAGGCCCTTACCGACCCCGAGCAATCGATACGCGTCTCGACCTGTTTCGACGGGGAGTCCGGGACGGTTCGGCTCGTCGTCGAGGACTCCGGCCGCGGCATGTCGCCGGAGATTCTCGAGAGGATAAAAGATCCCTTCTTTACGACCAAGCATGACATGGGCGGAGTCGGCCTGGGGGTGTCCATCTCGGAGTCGATCATCGCCGAGTACGGGGGGCGGCTCGAGTACGTTTCCGAGCCCGGGCAGGGCACCGTCGCGACGGTCTCGCTGCGGGCCGAGCCCTTCGCCGCGGGCCTCCGCGGCGAAGGAAGGGAAGGCCCATGAGCTCGACCAGCCCGAGCTTCAGCGTCCTCGTCGTAGACGACGAGGAGTACGTGCGCCATAGCGTCGTGGCCGCGCTCAAATCGGCCGGAATAACCGACGTGGCCTCGGCCGGCGAGCCTATCGAGGCGATGGAGCTCCTCTCCTCCCTCGACGTCGGCCTCGTGCTCCTCGACCTCACCATGCCGGGTATTTCGGGCGAGGCGCTCCTCGCCCGGATACGCGAAGACCAACCCGGGGCCTCCGTCGTCGTCGTGACGGGCAACCGCGACGTCGAGAAGGCGGTCGAGTGCATGCGCGCCGGGGCCGCCGACTACCTCCTCAAGCCGGTCGAGCGCGAGCGCCTCGTCGCCACCGCGAAGCGTATCATCGAGCATCAAGAGCTGCTTCGCGAGAACGAGGCGATCAAGGAGAGGCTCCTCTCGGGCTCCGCGCAGAGAAGCGCCGCCTTCTCGGCGATCGCTACGGCCGATCCGCGCATGCTCCAGCTCATGGGATACGCCGAAGCCATAGCCAGGAGCGCCCACCCGGTCCTGGTAACGGGCGAGACCGGCGTCGGCAAGGAGCTTTTCTCGCGCGCGGTCCACGATCTCTCGGGACGCAAGGGCGAGCTCGTCGCCATAAACGCGGCCGGCCTCGACGACGCTCTTTTCGCCGACCTCCTCTTCGGACACAGGAAGGGGGCCTATACCGGAGCCGATTCCGACCTCGAAGGGCTTCTGGACAAGGCGAGGGACGGGACACTCTTCCTCGACGAGATCGGGGATCTGAGCCCCGCGTCCCAGCTCAAGCTCCTCCGCGTGATAGAGACGGGCGAATACTTCCCGCTCGGCTCCGACCTCATGCGCCGCGGGCGGGCCCGCTTCATCGTAGCGACGAATCGCGAGCTCGACTCGGTGGTCGAGTCCTCGCATTTCCGAAGGGACCTCTATTACCGCCTGCGCGCCCATCGCATCCGCATCCCGCCCTTGCGCGAAAGGCTCGGGGATCTCCCCCTCCTCGTCGAGCGCTTTATCGCCTCCGCCGCGGCCGAGCTCGGGAAGAAGCCGCCGAACGCTCCGCCCGAGCTCTACCCCCTGCTACGAAGCTACGACTTTCCGGGCAACGTACGCGAACTCCAATCCATGGTGTTCGAAGCGGTCAATTCCGAGCGCTCGGGCCGCCTGCCGCTTTCGGTCTTCCGCGACGCTATCGGCATCGTCGAAGGCAAGCCCAAGGGAAGCGTCGGCGCAGGAGAGCGGCTCGAGTCCCAAACGCCCATAGGAAGCCCCCTCGTCTTTCCCAATCCCCTTCCTTCCGCGAGCGAGTTGACCGAGCTCCTCTTCGACGAGGCGATGAAAAGATCGGGAGGCAACCAAAGTGTAGCCGCCAGACTCCTCGGCGTTTCGCCTCAAGCGGTAAGCAAGCGTCTCAAATCACGCAAAGTCGCGGAATGAGCGAATCCGAAGAGTTTCCTATTACAACTCCGGTTGATTCTTCAACCGGAAGAGTTCCGATAATCAACCATGGTTGAGAAGGCGAGATCCCTTGAAAGGGACGTTATCTTATAAATATTTACCATATAGCGATATACTGTTTGTCCTATTCTTGGCAAGGTACTTGCTCTTATCCTTTTCGTGGAAGAGAGCGAATCCGACGATTCCCTATACCTCACCGTAGTCTCCGAGACGGCACGCGTCCCCATGGTGTTGGAACGCGTGGCCGAATTCGCGCGACGCCAGGGCATTTGGGATTCCGACGAACTCCTTCTAGTGATACGGGAACTCCTCATGAACGCCATCGTACACGGCAACGAGTCTAGAGCGGATAGCATGGCCCTGATACGCGTGGCGCAGCGGGGTGGGCGCTTCGAGGTCCAGGTGGACGACGAGGGAGAGGGCTTCGATTTCGAGTCCCTTGTCTTGGATCTGCCCGAGAATCCGCAATCCCTCACCAAGCGCGGCCTCGTTCTCGTGCATGAGCTTTCGGAGGAGCTCCGATTCGAGCGAGGGGGCTGCCGAGTGCGGGCGATCGTCGACCCGGATGGCCGAGTCTTCGCCGGCAGTCGCGGTCAATATGTCTTTATGACTGAAAAAGCTAACAGGGAGGCAACATGTACAAGCCCAATGGCGAAGAGCCTATGACCAAGCAGGAAGAGATGAGCCGCAAGGCCGCGCTCGCCGAACGAAAAATCGAGCAAGCCGGCCAAAACCTCACTGCCGAGGTGTTGCGTTCGGCTTTCTACGCCGCTCTGTTCCGATCGTCATCGAATCATCGGCCCGTCGTAGAGGCCAGCTTCGAAAGCGTGCGCTAGCAGTCCGATTCAGGTTGCCGTAGCCAATTCATAGGCGCTTCACGAGCCGTCCCGTACGGAGAAATTCCACGAGGATAAGGCTTTTGTGAGGCGCTATTTTTTTAGATAATTAATTACCGAATAAACGGCAGATTTCAATTCTTCTTAAAAACCAACGACTCATGAAAAATAAATCGATAAATATTTCTTGACAACTCGCACAAGTAATGATAATAGTCCCTTTATTATCGGTTTGAATTACTAGGAGGTTTCCATGGCATCGACAGCCGTCGTCCAACGCAAACCGCAGGAGCGTTCGCAGGAGAGCGTCTTGGGCGAGATCATCGCAAGCTATAAAGGAAAACCTGGCGCCCTGCTCGGGGTCCTCGAGAAAGCACAGGGACTCGAACGCTTCAAATTCCTGTCGGAACCGACCCTGCGGCAAATCGCGGAGGGAATGGAGATCCCGCTTTCCCAGGTATATTCGGTGGCGACATTCTACTCCTTCTTCAACCTGACGCCTCAGGGGCTTCATTCCATCGTGGTCTGCAGAGGTACCGCTTGTCATACCCGCGGCTCCCTCGAGCTGCTCGAGACCTGCCTTCGGCGCCTCGGCATCCAGGGCTTCCGAGAGGACGAGGCCAATTCGGTCACGACCGTCGACGGTTTCGCCTCGGTGCGCACGGTGGCCTGCTTCGGCCAATGCGCCTTGGCTCCCGTCGTTCAGATCGACGGTATCATCTCCTCGCGGATGACCGTAGGGAAACTTACCTCCGCCCTCGAGAAACTGCGGAAGGAGTCGAAATCATGAGCGCCGAATCGAATGCGACGGGGTCGACTTCCTCGAAGACTGATCTGGGGGCCCTGCGCCGAGTGGGACTCGAGCGCATAAAGCCGAACAAACCCTTCGTCTCGGTAGGCCTCGGTACCTGCGGTATCGGCAACGGCGCCGACGTTCTGTTCGAAGCCCTCAAGGGAGCGGCCGCGACGCGCCGTTCCGAGGCCTCGGTACGGCGCGTCGGGTGTTTCGGCTTCTGCGCGGCCGAACCCCTGGCGATGGCCTACAGGCCGGGAAGGCCCGTTCTCCTGTTCACCGAGGCCAAGGCCTCGCGCGCGGCTCGGCTGATCGAGGGCCTGGCGGACGACGCGGCCTTCGACAAGCTCGCCAAATCCGCTTTGGCCAAGATCGAGGCATGGGACTTCCGTACCTCCTCGGTCGAATTCGGCTCGGGCTTTCCTTTCCTCCCCTCTTGGAACGAATTAGCATTCTTCAAGGGCCAGGAAAAGCTGGTGCTGCGCGATGCGGGCCTGATAGACCCCGAGAGCATCGAGGAGTATCTCGGCGCCGGCGGCTACTCGGGCCTGGTTAAGGCCTTGAATTCGATGAAGCCCGAAGTCGTGATCGAAGAGCTCAAGAAATCCAAGCTGCGCGGCCGCGGAGGCGCGGGCTTCCCGACTTATAAGAAGTGGGAGATCATGCGCTCCCAGAGCGCGACGAACAGGACGGTCATATGCAACGCGGACGAGGGCGACCCCGGTGCCTATATGAACCGCAACGAGATCGAGTCGGATCCGCATATGCTCGTCGAGGGCATGGCCCTCGGGGCTTATGCGATGGGGGCGTCCGAAGGCGTGGTCTACGTGCGCGCCGAATATCCGCTGGCGATCGACCGCCTCGACAAGGCGATCGCCGAGGCGCGCGTCGCAGGCCTCCTCGGGAAGAGCATCCTCGACACCGGCTTCTCCTTCGATATCGAGGTCGTGACCGGGGCGGGAGCCTTCGTCTGCGGGGAAGAGACGGCCCTGATCGCGAGCGCCGAGGGAAAGGCGGGCAGGCCCATGCCGCGTCCGCCCTTCCCCGCCCAGCGCGGCTACATGGGGAAGCCGACCAACATCAACAACGTGGAGACCTGGTGCAACGTACCGCTCATCGTCGCCCGCGGCGGCGAATGGTTCGCGGGATTCGGCACCGAGAGGAGCGCCGGCACGAAGGTCTTCTCCCTCGTCGGAAAGGCGCGCAATACGGGACTCGTGGAGCTGCCGCTGGGCACCCCCATCGACGCCATGGTCTACGGCATGGGCGAGGGGGCCGGCCAGCGCAAGCGCATCAAGGCCGTGCAATCGGGCGGCCCCTCGGGCGGCTGCGTGCCCGCGAGCCTCTTCAAGACCAGGATCGACTACGAGGAGCTCGCGAAGCTCGGCGCCATCATGGGCTCGGGCGGCATGGTCGTCATGGACCAGGACAACTGCATGGTCGACGTGGCCCGATACTTCGTCAGCTTCACGGCCGGCGAGTCCTGCGGGAAGTGCACGCCCTGCCGCGAGGGCACGAACCAGATGCTCCGCATCCTGGAGGGAGTGTCGCGCGGCGAGGCGAACGAGGGCGACCTCGAGCTCCTCGAGGAGCTCGCGCTGACCGCTAAGGACTCGGCGCTCTGCGCGCTGGGCCAGGGCGCGGGCAACCCCGTCCTAACGACCCTGAAATACTTCCGCGACGAGTACATGCGCCATATCCGCGACAAGCGCTGCGAGGCGGGGGTCTGCGAGAGCCTCTACCTCGCGCTCTGCGAGAACTCCTGCCCCATGCACATGAACATCCCCGGATATATCCAGCTTCTCAAGGAAAACCGGATAGAGGAGGCCTTCGAGCTCACCCTGCGCGAGAATCCGCTGCCGGGCACGGTCGGTCGCATCTGCCACTTCCATTGTCGGATGCGCTGCAAGCGCGACCAGCTCGACGAGCCGGTCTCCCAGGGCGAGATCCATCGCTACCTGGCGGATACGATGTACAAGATGGGCCGCGAGCGCGCGGTCTACGCCAGGCTGATCAAGGAAAAGCTCCCCGAGACCGGCAAGAAGGTGTCGATCGTCGGAGCCGGCCCGGCCGGGCTCACGGCGGCTTTCTACCTCGCCCGGCTCGGCCACGAGGTGACGATCTACGACGAGCGCGGCGAGGCCGGAGGCATTCCGCGCTGGGGCATCCCCGCCTATAGGCTCCCCAAGGACGTGCTGCGCAAGGAGGTCGGTCTCATTCGGAAGCTCGGAGTCCGCTTCGTCTTCAACGTCCGCATCGGCCGCGACGTGAGCTGGTCGCGCCTGGGCGAGATGAGCGATGCCGTCCTCGTCTGCGTAGGCGCCCTCAAGGACACGCGCTTGGGCATACCGGGAGAGGATCTGCCCGGCGTAGTCCCCGGCTACCAACTCCTCGAGTCCATCAACTCGGGCAAAAAGCCGCCGATCGGCTCGGAGATCGTCGTCGTCGGCGGCGGCAATTCGGCCGTCGACGTCGCCCGATCCGCCCTGCGCTCGGGTGCGCACGTGACTATAGTCTATCGCCGAGCCCGCGGAGACATGCCGGCCAACGTCGACGAGCTCGAAGGGGCCCTCGAGGAAGGCGTCGACCTGGTCTGCATGGCCCAGCCCCTGGAGGCCGTCGCCGGCGACGCGGGCAATGGCGCCGTGCGCGCCCTCAAGGTGATGCGGATGAAGGCCGGCGGCATCGACTCCAGCGGGAGGCCGGCTCCCGTCGCGACGGGCGAGGGCTACGAGATCCCCTGCGATACGCTGGTCATAGCCGTCGGGGAGCGCGTCGACGCCGCCGGCGTCGAATCGATAGGGGCCGCCCTCAAGGACGACGGACGCGTGCGAGTCGACCCCTTCAGCCTCGCGACGGCCAACTCCAAGTTCTTCGCGTCCGGCGACGCCGTCACCGGTCCGGCCACGGCCGCGGAAGCGATGGGCCAGGCCAGGACGGCGGCCGCGTCGATCGACGCCGCCCTCATGTCCGACGGCTCGACGGTCGCGGGCGCGGTCTCCGCGCGCTTCGAGAGCCTGTTCAGGAGATTCGAGTACGGGATGGAGGTTCCGCTCGCGCCCGCCAAGGCGAAGATGATACGCGCGCGAAAGCTTCCGCCCGAAGAGAGGCGCGGGAATTTCATCGAGATATCGCAGGGCTTGACCGGCGAGCAGGCGCGGATCGAGGCGGAGCGCTGTCTCCGCTGCGACGTGCGCGAGCATGCCAGGAAGCCGATGGGCATCGCCGACGCCTCTAGGGCTCAGGCGGCCGAAACGCGAAACGCGTCGGCGAAGGCGGAAACGGCCAATTCGGGGAGGGCGTAATGAGCGGGAAGATGGTCGCCATAACGGTAGACGGGGCCTCGGCCCTGGTGGATTCGGGTTCGAGCCTCCTCGAGGCCTGCGCCGCGGCGGGCGCGAAAGTCCCCACGCTCTGCCATCTCAAGGATGTTTCGTCCAACGCCTCTTGCGGTCTCTGCGTCGTCGAGGTCGAGGGAGCCAAGTCCCTCGTGCGCTCGTGCGTCGGCGGCGTCTCCGAAGGCATGAAGGTGTCCACCGCCACGCCGAGAGTCATGCGGGCCAGGCGCAACGCCGTGGAGCTCCTCCTCGCGAACCATCCGGCCGATTGCCTGACCTGCGCGCGTTCGGGCTCCTGCGAATTGCAGGACGCCGCGCAGTCCCTCGGCATCAGGACGATCCGCTTCCCGCGCACCCGCGCCGTCCCCGAGATCGACGCCTCGACCGACGGTATCGTGCGCAACAACGACAAGTGCATCCTCTGCGGCCGCTGCGTGGCGGTCTGCTCCGACGTCCAGGGCGTTTCCGCCATAGGCTTCGCGGGACGAGGCATCAGGACGCGGGTCTCGGCCTTCATGGATCGGGGCCTCGCCTCGAGCCCCTGCGTCCAGTGCGGCCAATGCTCGGTGGTCTGCCCGACCGGCGCCATCACGGAGCACGACGATACCGAGGAGATCTGGCGCGCCCTCGCCGAGCCCGACGGGACCACGGTGGTCCAGACCGCGCCGGCGATCAGGGCCTCGCTCGGCGAGGCCCTCGGGATGGCTCCGGGGAGCCTCGTCACGGGAAAGATGACCGCCGCCCTGCGCCGCCTCGGCTTCGACAAGGTCTTCGACACCCAATTCACCGCCGACCTCACGATCATGGAGGAGGGGAGCGAGCTCATCCATCGTCTCACCAAAGGCGGCACCCTGCCCATGATAACGAGCTGCTCGCCGGGCTGGATCAATTTCATCGAGTACTTCTACCCCAAGCTCCTGCCCCATCTTTCCACCTGCAAGTCGCCGCAGCAGATGTTCGGCGCGATCGCGAAAAGCTACTACGCCGAGAAGGCGGGCCTCGATCCCGCGAGGATGCGCCTGGCCTCGATCATGCCCTGTACCGCGAAGAAGCACGAGGCGAAGCGGCCCGAAATGCGCGGCGCCTGGGAGTATTGGCGCGCCAAGGGCGCCGCGGGCGCATCCGACGCCGCCTACTACGACGTCGACTGGGCCCTGACCACGCGCGAGCTCGCGAGGATGATCACCCGGGCGGGGATCGACATCGAGCGGCTGCCCGAGGAGGATTTCGACGATCCCCTCGGAAGGTCGACGGGGGCCGCGACGATATTCGGCACGACGGGCGGCGTCATGGAGGCCGCGCTCAGGACGGTCTACGAGATCGTCACGGGCTCTACCCTGCCCTCCCTCGATTTCGAGGCAGTGCGCGGGCTCGAGGGGATAAAGAAGGCCGAGGTGGACCTCGCCGGCACGAAGGTCAGGGTGGCGGTCGCGCATACGCTCAAGAACGCGCGCATCCTCCTCGACGAAATAGCCGCCGGGACGAGCCCCTACCATTTTATCGAGGTGATGACCTGCCCCGGCGGATGCATCGGCGGCGGCGGACAGCCGGTGCGCGTGGATTCGGCGAAACGCCAATCGCGCAACTCCGCCATGTACGAGGAGGACAAGAGACTGAGCATAAGGAAGTCCCACGAGAACCCGGCCGTCAAGGCGCTCTATTCCGAATTCCTGGGCGAGCCCCTGGGCCACCTCTCGCACGAGCTCTTGCATACGAGCTACGCGCACAGGACGAGCTGAGCCGCGTCTCGGCCTCGGAATTCCGCGGAAAGGCCGGCTCGCGATGGCGTCGGAAGCCTCTCCACGATAGACAGGAGACCCGGCTTTCCGTTATACACTGAATATGCGATTCGATGCCGTGGCCTTCGACCTCGACGGGACGCTCTACCCTTCCCTTTCCCTCTACATCCATGCCTTGCCGATAATGCTGGGGAAGCTGCGTGAGCTCGGAGCCTTCAACTACACTCGCAGGTACCTCCGCGCATCGGCTTCCCGCGAGGATATCGAGTCCGCGTGCCCATGTTTCAGGGCACGAGAAGAGGAACTTTTCGCGAAGAGGATGGGTATCGCGGTACCCGAGGCTGCCGTGATGATCGAACGCGACTTTTACCGCGGCGTGGAAGAGCTTTTTTCGGGGATCAAGCCTTTTCGCGGCCTAAAGGCGGCCCTGGACGCGATCGCGGCCTCGGGTCTCCGCCTCTCCCTCCTCTCCGATCTCCCCCCCATCGCAAGCTCGAGCTCCTCGGCCTTTCCGGCCGATTCGACCCCGCCCTCTGTTCCGAGGATTCCGGATTCCTGAAACCCGCCGAGGAGCCCTTCGAGATGCTCGCCTCGCGGTTGGGCTTGCGTCGCGAGCGTATCCTCTACGTCGGCAACTCGCCCTCGATCGACGTCGCGGGCGCGAAGCGGGCTGGAATGTCGGCGGCCATCATCTCGCTTCGTCGCGTCGAAGGCGCCGATCTCTCCTTCTTCAGCTGGCGCAGGCTGGCCGAGTTCGCGACTAGCTAGTCCCTCCAGGCCTCGACGACGGGGCTTACCGATCGAAGACGCTCCAGGGCCTCCTCGGAGGAGGAGCAGGTGATTTGAACATGGGCCTTAACAACCATATCCGCGGTCGGCAGCGGCTCCGGAGCCGCGTCGGCTCCGGTCGGAACGTGAAAATACACGCTACACGATCCCGGTTCGTCGAAAAGAGCGTCGCGCAGGGCGTATAGATCCTCCTCGTGCGAGGGAGGGATGCCCAGGCGCAGGTGCACCGCATTCCAGGACCTTTCGCGGAGCGAGGCCGGATCGACGAATTCCTCGACCTTGAGGCTCGGCTTGCCGCGCGAGAGGTCGATCTTGCCCCTCAGGCAAAGGACCGAGTCGACCACGAATTTCTCCTTCCAGCGCTCCAGCGCGTCGGCGAAGACGACGATCTCGATCGAGCCCGCCGGGTCCTCGAGGGCTCCGAAGGCCATCTTCCTGCCCGACTTCGTGAGGATCTCGCGGAACTCCTTGAGCATCGCGACGAGAGTATAGGTCTTATCGGGATTGGCCCGCTCGGGATGCGCGAGGTCGGCGTCGCAGCAGCGCTCCCGGATCTTGCGCCACTCGTCCATCGGATGGCCCGAGAAGTAGAAGCCGAGGAGCTCCTTCTCTATGCGCAGGATCTCGGCGCGGGGGTACTCCTCGGCCCGGTTGACGGCGAAAGGCGGGTATTCCTCCTCGCCCGAGCCGTCGAAGAGGCTCGCCTGGCCGTACCTGCCCGCGGCCTCCTTGGCCTGGACGTATTCCACCGCGCGCTCGATGTCCAGCACGATCTCCCGCCTCGAATTGCCGAGGGAATCGAAGCAGCCCGCGCTCGCCAGGCATTCGAGGGTCTTCTTGTTCATGGACTGCGTGCCGAGGCGCTCGACGAACTGGATGAAGGAGGCATAGGGGCCTCCCTTCCCGCGCTCGGAGGCTATGGCTCGCGCGAGGGCGTCGCCGACGCCCTTGATGCCGAGCAGGCCGTACACGATCTTACCGTCGGCGACGGAGAAATGCGGCTCCGAGCGGTTCACGTCGGGCGGGAGCACCTCGAGCCCCATGGACCGCGCCTCGCCGATGTACTCGGTGAGCTTGTCGGTGTTCGAGATCTCGTTGGTGAGGTTGGCGGCCATGAACTCGGCCGGATAGTTGGCCTTGAGGAAGGCGGTGCGATAGGCGACGACGCTGTAGGCCGCGGCATGCGACTTGTTGAAGCCGTAGCCCGCGAAGGGAATCAGGATCTCGAAGATTCGATCGGCGTCGGCCGCCTTGAAGCCGTTCTTGACGGCCCCCGCGATGAACTTCTCCTTCTCCTTGATCATGACGTCGTGCTTCTTCTTGCCCATGGCGCGCCGCAGGAGGTCGGCCTGGCCGAGGCTGTAGCCGCCGATGCGCTGGGCCACCTGCATGACCTGCTCCTGGTAGACGATGACTCCGTAGGTCTCCTTGAGGATCGGCTCGAGGCAGGGATCGGGATAGGTGATCGGCGGCGTTCCCGGACTTGGAGGCGATGAACTGCGGGATGTTGTCCATGGGGCCGGGGCGGTAGAGCGCGTTGAGCGCTATCAGGTCCTCCATGCAGTTGGGCTTGGCCTGCTTGAGGATGGCCTGCATGCCGCTCGACTCGAACTGGAATACCGAGGTCGACCTCCCCTCGCCCAGGAGCTCGTAGGTCCGCCCGTCGTCCTCGGGTATCGCGTCCTCCGTGATCTCGAGGCCCCGCCGGCGCAGGAGGTCGATCGTGTGCTTGATGAGGGTGAGGGTCTTGAGGCCGAGGAAATCCATCTTCACGAGGCCGCACTTCTCCAGGTAGTCCATCGTGAACTGCGTGGACACGATGCCGGTCTTCGGGTCCTTGTAGAGGGGGACGAAATCCGACAGCGCGGTCTTGCCTATCACTATGCCCGCCGCGTGGAAGCTGGCGTGCCGATTCTTGTTCTCGAGCTTCCTGGCGACGGCGAAGAGGTCCCTGTACCTTTCCTCCTCGGAGAGGGAGCGCAGCTTCGGCTCGTCCTTGAAGGCCTGGGCGAGGGTCATCTTGGGGTCCTCGGGCACGAGCTTGGCGATGTTGTTCGCGTCCTCGAAGGGGATGTCCAGGGCCCTAGCCACGTCCTTTATGACCGCCTTCGCCTTGAGGGTGCCGAAGGTGAGGATCTGTCCCGTGCGATCGGCGCCGTACTTCCCCGTCACGTAGTCGATCACCTCGCCGCGGCGCTCATAGCAGAAATCGATGTCGAAGTCCGGCATCGAGATCCGCTCGGGGTTGAGGAATCGCTCGAAGAGGAGGTTGTACTTGAGCGGGTCGATGTCGGTGATGCGCAGGGCGTAGGCCACGATGCTGCTCGCGCCCGAGCCGCGGCCCGGCCCGACGGGTATGCCGTTGCGCTTCGCCCAGTCGATGAAGTCCCAGACGATGAGGAAATAGCCCGTGAACTTCATCTTGATGATGACGTCGAGCTCGTACTCGGCGCGTTGCCTGATCTCGGCGCCGACGACGGGGTAGCGCCGCCCCAGGCCCTCGAAGGTCAGGTGGCGCATATATTCCTCGGGACTCGAGTAGTCGCGGGGTATCTCGTAGTCGGGGAGCATCGGACCCGGATAGGCGATCTTGAGATCGACCATCTCCGCGATGCGCAGAGTGTTTTCGAGGGCCTCGGGGACCTCGGCGAAAAGCGCGGCCATCTCGTCCGGGCTCTTCATGTAGAACTCGGGGGAGTGGAAGCGCATCCGCCCGGGCTCGTCGCGCTTGCTGTTGGTGCCGATGCACAAGAGGATGTCGTGGGCCTCGGCGTCGGAGCGCTCCAGGTAGTGCATGTCGTTGGTGCAGACGAGGGGCAGCCCCGTCCGCTTCGCCATCGCGACCAGGGCCTTGTTCGCGATCTTCTGCTCGGGGATGCCGTGATCCTGCAACTCGAGATAGAAGCGCCCCGGCCCGAAGAGCTCCGCGTAGCGCAGCGCGACGCGCTCGGCCTCGCTCTCCTTGCCCATGAGGACGAGGCTGGGAATCTCGCCGGCGATGCAGGCCGAGCTCGCGATGAGCCCCTTCGCGTGCCCCGAGAGAAGCTCGAAGTCTATCCGCGGCTTGTAATAGAAGCCCTCGGTATAGGAGGCGGAGGACAGCTTGAGGAGGTTCCTGTAGCCCTCGGCGTCTCGGGCGAGCAGGACGAGGTGCCAATACTTGTTGCCGTTCTCGGTGCCCGTGCGCTCGAAGCGCGAGCCCCCCGCCACGTAGAACTCCACTCCGACTATGGGCTTTATCCCCGCTTCCCGGCAGGCGTCGTAGAACTTTACGGCTCCGAACATGTTGCCGTGGTCGGTCAGGGCAAGGGCGCTCATGCCCAGGGCCTTGGCTCGGGCGACCATGCCGCCCACGGAGGCGGCCCCATCGAGGAGGGAGAAGTCGGAATGGTTGTGGAGATGGACGAACTCGGCCATGGCTGTGGTCTAGTATACCGCTAAAAGGGGGGAGCGCAACTATCTCATGGAGGCAGGACTCCCCGGCTATCGATCGCTCACACGGCGAAGCACTTTTCTATGACGACCCATGGGGGGGTCCCGTCGCGTCGATCGTCGCACCTCGCTACGCGAATAATAGCTCCGCGAGGCACGCCGACCGACATGACACCCCCCGCCCTACGTCGTCGATTCAAAATGGCCCGGCATCCAACCGATTCACGCCGCGTATCCAAAGCACTAAGGAAGTCCTGCTATCCTTCCTGCAACTTTCGCGGCCCGGCAAGGAGGCCGGGCCAATCGGCATCGCTGAATCGCGGAGCGATTCTGCGGCGACAGGATGTCGCGGCTCCCCCTCGCTACGCCCTCCTCGGCGCAATAGCGCCTGCGGTGGGCTCCGCTACCCCCACACGGAATAGGCGAAGACTCGCTCTCATGCGCCATGACGATCGGTTCGTGTACCATGTATACTAGGAGGCATGGAACGCATGGGTGATCCCGCATTGACACCGAAGGAGCGCTTTACCTATCGCCAGTATCGGACCTGGCCGGATTCCGAGCGTTGGGAGCTGATCGACGGACAGGCTTGGGCCATGAGCCCGGCGCCGCGCAGGCGGCACCAGGAAGTCAGCGGCGCTCTTTTCAGGAAGATCGGCAATTTCCTCGAAGGCAAGCCTTGCAAGGTCTACGAGGCTCCCTTCGACGTATTGCTGCCGGAAAGCGACGAGGATGACGACGAAGTGGCGACGGTGGTCCAGCCCGACATCGCCGTCTTTTGCGATCGTTCCAAGCTCACCGAGCGCGGCGCCCGCGGGGCTCCCGACCTTGTCGTGGAGATCCTCTCGCCCTCGACCTCAAGAAAAGACCTCAGCGAGAAGTTCGACCGCTACCAGCGTGCCGGCGTCCGCGAGTATTGGGTGGTGGACGCGGAGGCCTGGAGCATCTGGGCATACCGCAGGACAGCCGAGGGCCGCTTCGATGAGGGCGAACTCAAGGAACGCCTCGGCGACCTTTCACCAATGGAGTCCGCGGTCCTCCCCGGCCTCGTCATCGATCCCACCCAGCTCTTCGCGGACTTGGACTGAAGAATCGTTGCTGGTAGGGTTAACCCCAACATTCTTGCAGCCAAGGATCAAGCTCCACAATTAGAAGGAAGAACGGATGAACCGCAACTGGATTGAGCGTAGGCTTGCAGATAATTGGAGTCTATTTTCTGGGGGAAAGGCATAGAATAAAGGCAGTCTCGAAGCTCCTAGGACATTCTGATGAGGCAACTACGCTGAAATACTATGTTCAGGACTCGTTCAGTGAGGATGAACTCTTTGCGAGTGTTTAGAAGCTCTAACATTAAAACTAGCCGACCGCCTGTGACACCCTGTCAAATAATTCTGGATAATCGTTTTTAAGAGTCCATCGATGCATGCCCGCAAAAGGAGCACTAATGTCAATGACCCTAAGTAGCTCCTTCATATCTTTTGAATTGATAGCCTTCGCTAGCTCATAATGCGCAGCTAACATATTTTGACGCAAGTGTTCAGCTTCCCTAACCTTTAATGGGGTAGTGCCAGAGATGCATGCTGTGATTAACTTACATGTGTTCTCACATTCCGCTTCTTTCCCTGGGATGGGATGTACGCGGACTTCAAATTTAGCTTTCGGAA
>CAVZVX010000072.1:0-40254 GCA_963778775.1 uncultured Spirochaetota bacterium
TGTCGGCCGCCGATCTTGCCTCCATGGACTCGAGGCTGGTCCAGGCTAGCGAAGCCGAGACCAGCGCCCTCGAATCCCTCGGCCTCCTGACGGGCCTCGATCCCTCGTCCCTGGTCCTCATCTCTCCCTTCAGGGCAAATCTGCCCTCGCTTGCCGAGGGTCCCCTGAAGGACGAGGCCATCGCCTCCTCGACCGATATCGCCCTCGCGAGGACCAGGCTCAGCCAGGCGAAGCGAAAACTCGATCTGGAGCGCGGTTCCTCCCTCTTCCTTCCCGATTTCTCCCTATTCGCGAACCTCGACGTCTCGGGTCAGGATCTGCCCTACTCGAGCGCGTCCTGGTGGTCGAATACCTGGAGCTGGGACTTGAGCGTAGGGATAGCGACGACGGTGGACCTCTTCGACGGAGGAGCGGCCGCGGCCCGGAAGCGCGAGGCCTCGGCGAGCCTCGAGGCGGCGAGGATCGGCGAGGGCGCCGCCGAGAAAGCGGCCCGTCTCGAGGCGCGCCGCGCGATAGAGGCTGCCCGAGAGGCCGAAGCCTCTCTCCGGGAAAAGGAGGCGAAGGCGAGCTGGGCCGCCGAGGCATTGCGCAACGCGCGCGCCAAGGCCGCCGACCAGAGCGCCTCGCGGGCGGAGCTCGACGCCCAGGCGATCGTCGAGGCCACGGCCAGGCTCGAGCTCCTCGATGCGCGCTACGCGCTGGAGGAATCGATAGCCGACCTCGAGCGAATAGAAGGAAGGGATCTCCGATGAGCCTGACCGAGCTGGCCGTCAAGCGGCCGACCGCGCTGGTCGCGATCTTCGCCCTCCTCATCGGCCTCGGCCTGATGGGCTACTTCAATCTCGGGGCCGACCTATTTCCTTCCACGGATACGCCCTTCATCGGCGTCCATTCCCTCTATCCGGGGGCCGGTTCCAAGGAGATCGAGAAAGACCTCGTGAAGCCGATGGAGGACGCGGTTTCCGGCCTCCCCGGCATCAAGACGATCCGCTCGACCTCGGGCGACGGCTACGGCATGACGGTCATGCAGTTCACCATGGACACCGACCCCCAAACGGCCGTGACGGACGTCCAGAAAGCCATCGACGCCATCGTCGACCAGCTTCCCGCCGATTCCACCCGGCCCATCGTGCGCAAGTACGATCTCGGGGCGCGTCCCATCCTGGTGCTCAGCCTCGGCGCGGCCGGCAAGACCGCCGCCGGGAATTGCACCTCCGGATATGCCGCCGCGGGCTCGGCCGGCGAAATACCCTACGAGGAGCTCCGCGCCCGAGCCGAATCCATCCAGAAGGCCATCGAGAACGTGAACGGCGTAGGCCAGGTCAGCCTCCTCGGCGCTCCCGTGCGCGAAGTCAGGATCGACCTCGACAGGACCGCGCTGGACTCCTACGGCATTTCCCTGCAGACCCTCATCGGCGTCCTCAAGGCGAGCAACCTCGACATGCCCGCCGGCGTCCTTCGCCAGGACGGCGTAGTGCGGACCCTGCGCCTCGTGGGCGAATTCTCCTCCTTGAGCGACATAGGCGACTTCCTCGTTCCCCTGCCCAGGGGCGGCTCGGTTCCGCTCCGCGAGCTCGCCGCCGTGGAGATGGGCTATCCGGACGACTCGGGATCCGTTCGGATGGACGGCAACGGAGCCATCGGCCTGGTGGTCGTGAAGGCGAGCGACGCCAACGTGGTCTCGGTCACCGACAGGATCAAGAAGGTTCTGGCAGCCCAAGCCGCCGACCTCCCCCCCGGCATGACCCTGTCCATAGCCTCCGACCAGACCACCTTCATCAAGTCTTCACTCTCGGAGACGATGCGCGACCTTCTGGCCGGAATCGCGGTCACGGCCCTCGTCCTCTTCCTCTTTCTCCGGGAGTGGCGCTCCTCCCTCATCGTCCTCGTGGCCATCCCCGCCTCGCTGATCTCTACCTTCTTCATGATGTACATCCTCAAGTTCACGCTGAACATCGTGTCGACGATGGCTCTCGCGCTCTGCATCGGCATACTCGTCGACGATTCCATCGTCGTCCTCGAGAACATCGACCGCCACCTGAGACTGGGCCAGGACCCCCAGCGCGCCGCGATCGAGGGACGGCGCGAGATCGCCATGGCCGCGATCGCGATAACCCTCTGCGACGTCGTGGTCTTCGCCCCGGTGGCCTTCCTCTCCGATCTCGTCGGCCAGTTCTTCAGGCAGTTCGGCCTCACCGTAGTCTTCGCGACCCTCTTTTCCCTCTTCGTCTCCTTCACGCTGACTCCGGCCCTGGCCTCGCGGCTCCTCGGCAGGGGCAGGAATGGCGCCGGGACGGCCGAGGAGGCCGGCGGGAGCCGCCGCGCGTCCTTCTTCGACCGGCGAGTGAAGGTCGTCTATCGGGCGGCGCTCGGCTGGGCCCTGGATCACCGCTGGGCCGTGATCGCCCTGGTCGCCGTCCTCTTCGCCGGGAGCGTCTCCCTCCTGCCCCTCGGCATCGTCGCGACGGAATTCATGCCGCCCTTCGACCAGGGCAAGATCCAGGTGGATATCGCCTTGGACGGAGGCGCCGACCTTGCCAGGACGGACGCGGCGGTCGCGGCCGTGGAGGCCCACCTCCTCGCCATGCCCGAGACGCGAGACGTCTTCAGCCAGATCGGGACGAGCGCCGGGGACAACTACGCCTCGCTCACGGTCAGGCTGAAGGATAAACGCGACCGTAGGAAGGGCCAGTCCCAGGTCGCCCGCGAGCTCCGGGCCTGGGGCGCGGGCCTTCCCGGAGTCGAATTCTCGGCGACCGAGCAGTCGATAATCGAGCAGACCTCGGCCGAGGGGAACAAGACTCTGATAATCAACGTCGCCGGGCCGGACCGCACCGTCCTGGCCGAGCTCGCTACCGAGGTCGAATCGATCGTCAAGGCTACGCCGGGAGCGGTGGACGTCGACGACTCGATGCGCTCCAGGCGGACCGAGTTCTCCGTGAGGCTCGATCGCGTCGCCCTGAGCCGCTACGGCATCCTCGTGAGCGACGCGGCCCTGGCACTGCGCACGGCACTCGCGGGAACCAAGGTGGGGATACTGAGGAGCACGGGCGACGATTCCGACATCATCCTCCGATTCCAGCCTGACCAGGTCAGGTCGCCCTCCGATGTCGGGTCCATACGCATCGCGAATCCCGCCGGCATGCGGCTGTCCATAGCCCAGGTCGCGACCATCGGAAGGGAGGACGCGCCGAGCCAGCTCACGAGGGAGGACCGGACCAACGTCGCGACGATCCAGGCGAACCTCCAGGGCAGGGCCCTGGGAGCGGTGACGGCGGACATCCGCCGCGCCCTCAGGGGAAGGCCCGCTCCCAAGGGCTACTCCTTCGACTTCAAGGGCGATACTTCCCTGATGTCGGACTCCTTCGGCTCGCTTTCCTGGGCCCTGACCGCCTCCCTGATCCTGGTCTACCTGGTGCTTCTCGTTCTCTACGATTCCTTCCTGACACCCGTGATCCGCATGCTCTCCCTGCCGGCGGGGATAATCGGGGGGCTGACCGCCCTGGCGTTGACGGGGAAGGCCATCAATATAATCACCTTCATCGGGATCATCATGCTCGACGGCCTCGCCTCCAAGAACGGCACCCTTCTCATAGACTATACGAACACGCTGATGAAGCGCGGGCTCGGATTGCGCGAGGCCCTCGTCGAAGCGGGCTCGACGAGGCTCAGGCCCATCGTCATGACCTCGATGACGATGATGTTCGGCATGCTGCCGCTCGCCCTTTCGGCCGGATCCAGCTCCGAGATCAAGTCCGGCATGGCCATTCTGCTCATAGGAGGCCTCGTGACCTCGACGATAATCTCCCCGATACTTCTCCCCGTCGCCTATACCCTCATAGACGAGGCCCGTCGTCGCGGAGCGACGCGCAGAGCGACGCGCGGAAAGCCGCGCAGGGCGGGCGGGCCTTCGGCCGAGGGCGAAGCCTGCCCGCGGGAACTCCGCGCTCGCGCGCCGGAGACCCTGTCATGAAGCCCCTGGTCCCGTCGATCTTCGCGGCGGCGGCCCTGGCCTTCGCCTTCCCGTCCTGCGCCAGGCGGGCCGAGACGGCGGCGCTGCCGCCGCGCCTCGTATCGGCGGCTCCCGTCGCGCGAAAAGATTTCGCCCTCTCGGCGGAATATGCGGCGAGCATCGCGCCCGAGCGGGAAGTCGACATCACGCCGAAGGTCGGCGGGAGGGTGTCGGCCGTCCTCGTCGAGGTGGGCGCGGCGGTCGCCGAGGGTCAGCCTCTCTGCAAGCTCGAGGCCTCGGACTACGAAGCCGAGTACAGGCAGGCGAGCGCCGCCCTCGAAAGCGCCGATGCCTCCCTGACGAGGACGAGCGACTCGGGCCTCGAGCAG
Source organism: uncultured Spirochaetota bacterium (assembly GCA_963778775.1). Lineage (GTDB taxonomy): Bacteria > Spirochaetota > Spirochaetia > Treponematales > Rectinemataceae > UBA1306. The sequence continues at coordinate 4,342 of CAVZVX010000072.1, forward strand.
CAGAAGATCCAGGCCAAGTCCGCGGCCGACCAGGCCCGGATCGCCTACGACGACGCGAAAGACGCCTACGACCGCACCAAGCGCCTCTATGACGGCGGCTCGATACCGCGCCAGCAATTCGACGACGCGGAGGCCCGCTTCGAGGCCACAGGCGTCCAGCGCGATGCCGCCGACAGCGCCCTCGCCCTCATCGAGGACAAGGCGGGTTCGCAGGAAAACGAGATAGCGGCCGGACAGGTCGGCCAAGCAAAGGCCCAGGTCGACTTGGCGAGGAGCCGACTCGACGCGACGGTGATCCGTTCCCCCATAACGGGACGGATCTCGTACCGGAACCTCGAGGCGGGAGAGTTCGTCGATACCTCGACCCTCGTCTTCGTGGTCATCGACGAGCGAAGAGTGGTCGCGGAGGCGGGGCTTTCCGAGCGCGTCGTAGGAGGAGTCAAGAAGGGCATGGCCATGGAGATCGTCGTGCCCGCGATAGAGACGGGCGTCCCCGGCTCGGGACGGCTTTCCGGCACTGTAGACTCGGTGAGTCCGGCCGCCGACCCCCGGACCATGCTCTACGCGGTGAGGCTCCTCGTCCCCAACGCCGACGGCCGGCTTCGCGGCGGCATGCTCGCGCGCCTCCAGGTCCCCATGGAGACGAGGCGCGGCGCCCTCCTCGTGCCGGAGCGCGCGACCTTCTCCGAGAACGGCCTCGATTACGTGCTGGTCGCGGTTCCTTCGCCCGCGGAAGGCGCCGGCCTCGCGGGTAATTCCCCCGAGGGCAGGGCCGCGAAGCGCCGCGTGACCCTCGGCGAGAGCGACGGCTCGGAGGTCGAGGTCCTCGACGGCGTGGCCGAGGGCGAGCTCGTCATTACCGCGGGGCAGGAGTTCCTGGGCGACGGAGATCGAATAGCCATCGCGAGATGAGGGCGATCCTCAAGGGGCGCCATCGCCCCGGCGCGCCGACTTCCTGTCCTGGTACGAGAGGATGGCCTTCCTGATGCGGACGGACTTGGGCGTCACCTCGACCATCTCGTCGTCCCGGATGAATTGGATGGCCCGCTCCAGGGTCATGGCCTGGATCGGCGTCAGCGTGAGGGCCTCGTCCTTGAGCACCGACCGCATATTCGAAAGCTTCTTGGGCTTGGCGGGATTGACGTTGAGGTCGCTGTCGAGGTTGTGCTCGCCGACGACCATGCCCTCGTAGACCGGGTCGCCCGGGACGACGAAGAGTCTGCCGCGGGGTTCGAGGTGATAGAGACCGTAGGTCACCGCCTCGCCGCTGCGGTCGGAGACGAGGGATCCGGTAAAGCGGTCGATGAAATCCCCCCGGTACTCCTCGTAGCCGGACAAGTAGGAATTGAGTATTCCCGTCCCCTTGGTATCCGTGAGGAAAATGTCTCGATAGCCGATGAGGGAGCGGGTCGGAACCGAGAATTCCATCCTGACCCGTCCGCCTCCGTGCGCCAGGTAGGCGAGCATGCGGCCCTTCCTGGACGAGAGCCTCTCCGTGACGATGCCCGCGAAGTCCTCTCCGCAGTCGACGGACAGGTTCTCGATCGGCTCGAGCCTCTTCCCGCCCTCGACCCGGAAGATCGCCTCGGGCCTGCCCACGCAGAGCTCGAAGCCCTCGCGGCGGAGCGTCTCGATGAGGATGACGAGCTGGAACTCCCCGCGGCCCTTTACGCGGTAGCAGCCGGCCGCGCCCGACTCCTCCACCTGTAGGGAGACGTTCTTGAGGGTCTCCTTGCGGAGCCTCTCGATGAGCCTGCTCGTCGTGACCAGAGTGCCCTCGCGGCCGGACATGGGGGAAGTGTTGACGGCGAAGCGCATGGAGATCGTCGGCTCGTCGACGACGATGCGCTTGAGCGGCCTCGGACTCTCCCTCGTGCAGATCGTGTCCCCGATGTGGACGTCGTCTATCCCCGCGAGGACGACGATGTCTCCCGACTCCGCGCCCGTGGTCTCCACGAGCCTCGGGCCTACGTAGGCCTGGAGCTTGGACACGCTCAGCGGCCGCATCGCCCCGTCCTCTCCGATGCAGACTAGGTCGTCCTTCGATCGAACCGAGCCGTTGACCACTTTCCCGATGGCCTGGCGGCCGAAATAATCGGAATAGGAGAGATCCGAGACCAGCATCTGGAAAGGCTCGGCCTCGGTGTACGAAGGCGCCGGGATCCGCGAGATTATCGTGTCGAAAAGGAGATCGAGGTTCGCGGCCGGCTGGGCGAGGCCGGCCTGGGCGATGCCCGACCTGCCGATCGCGTAGACCAGGGGGAATTCCAGCTGCTCCTCGGTCGCCCCGAGGTCGATGAAGAGATCGATAATCTCGCTCAGGACCGCGTCGGGCCGAGCGTCGGGCCGGTCGATCTTGTTGATCGCGACGATGATGGACAGGCCGCCTTCGAGGGCCTTGTTGAGGACGAACCGCGTCTGGGGCAGGGGGCCTTCCGACGCGTCCACGAGGAGTATCGCGCCGTCGACCATGGAGAGGGCGCGTTCCACCTCCCCGCCGAAGTCGGCGTGGCCCGGCGTATCGAGGATATTGATCTTGGTGCCCTTCCAGACCACGGAGCAGTTCTTCGCGGCGATGGTGATGCCGCGCTCCCGCTCCAGGTCCATGCTGTCCATGAGCCTCTCGCGGGTTTCCTGCCCTTCCCGGAACACGCCGCTCTGGCGAAACATCTCGTCGACGAGAGTGGTCTTGCCGTGATCGACATGGGCGATGATGGCGATATTCCTGATGCCTTCGTTGGCTGCCTTGCTCGGGCTCATGGGGGCCTGTCCTGGATTGGCGCTGGATGGGATGGGCGATGATAGGCGAATCGCGGGAAACATGCTAGCGGGCCGAGCAAAGCTCGACTGGTCGAGCAAAGCTCGACCAAAGGATCAGGTCAGCGCCGTCAGGATCGCGAGGCCGAGGAAGACGAAGGCCAGGGCGAGCTTCACCTTGCCCAGCTGCCTTTGGAAGAGGGAGGTGATGCGCTTCGAGCCCACGCCGAAATAGCTGGCCGCGAAGACGACGAGGAGGGGGGCGATGAAGCATAGATTATAGGCGAGGAGCAGGCCGAGGGCGTCGTCCCTCCTCCGCGCCCGCGCGAGGTAGGCGAGAGTCGGCAGGTAGACTTGCGCCGTGCAGGCGAACTCGAATATGGAAACCAGGAAGCCCATCGCGAGCGAGCTGCCCGCCAGGGCGAGGGTCTTGGCCCTCGTTCGGATCGAGGCATGGATCCTGAGCTTGAGCGAGTCGGGAAGCTGAAGGAGCATCTTCGAGGGCTCGCCCGCCCGAACCCGCGTATAGTCATAGACGCTCAAGGCCGAAAAAACGACGAGAGCGGCGAATATGATCCATCGCAGGAGGACGGAAATCGGCGAAACCGCGCTCGCGGCCCGCAATGCCGCGAAGAGCCCGAGCCCCACGCCGAGGTAGGTGAAGAAGACGCCGAGCGTGAAGAGTGCTCCTATCGCGAGCACTTCGCGCCTTCCCCGTCCCGCGAGGGCGAGAGACGCGAGAAGGAAAATGAGGGTCGTAAACGCGCAGGGGTTTATTCCGTCCACGAGGCCCGCCGCCATGACCGGCAGGACCGCGAGCCGAGCCGAGCCGTGCAGGAGCGCGGACGCGGTCGCGCCCGAGGACCAGGAGGCTGCGCCTTCGGTCCGCGGCACGGAGAGGGCGAGGGATCCGCCGGCGGCGCGAGTGACCAGGAGCCCCGGCAGGCGCGCGCGGATCTCCTCGTCGCCTTGCAGGAGGATCCCTTCGACCCGCAGGGCGGGTATCAGCCGTATCGAAGCGCCGATGGACGACGCGAAGGACGAGAGCTCCTCGTAGACCGAAGCCTCCAGCAGATCGCGGCGAGTCAGGTCGATCCGAAGCCCGTAGTGCGCCTCGAGCTCGGGAATCTCGACCCTGAGGAATTCCTCGCAGGAGCGGCAGCCCGACGTGTAGTAATAGAGAATCGCGATGGAGGCCGCGGAGGCCGTCCCGCCCTTCGGGAGGACTCCTACGATACCGCTCGCGGCGCCCTCCTTCGGCCTGTCCACGCGCACGACGCCGGTGAGCAAATAATAGAGCGCTTTCTCCCCCGGCACGTCGGGCCTTACGATGAAGCCGCGTTCGGTAATCCCCGAATCGTCCTTCGAATCGAAGCTCAGGGCGAAGGAGGCCGAGGCTCCAGGGCCGATCCTCGCCTTGACAGGGAAGACGGTAAGGCAGGTGCAGGTAGGGACGAAGGTCAGTTCGACGCTATCGCTCCCGCGATTGACAGCGACGACCTCCGTCCTCGCGATATCGCCTTGCTCGATCATGCCGTACTTCCATTGCGAAGGGGTGAATTCTATGTGGAGAAGCGCTTGAGCGAAAAGGCCGCCGCCGAGCGCCGCAAAAAGCGAAATGAGGATCATGGATCGAATTTTCACGGTCACAGTCTATAGGCTATGATGAGTGTATGTATAGAGATAGCGGTATCTGTACTGTTCTCCGCTTGACAAGGCATAGGAGAGGTGGTAACCCATTACAATGTTTCGCAAGTTCATTACCGGCCGGATAATGATTCCGGTCCTGCTTTGCGCCCAGGTTCTTCCCCTTCTCGTCTTCCCCCCGAGCACCTTTTCGATCGCGACCCAGGAATGGTGGCTTCCCGCCTTCCTCGCCCTCCTCACTATAGTATCGCTCGTGCAGGTGCTCGTGCGCAGGGAACTCGCGGCTTGGCCCTGGTACCTTCTCTCCTTCTCGCAAGGCCTCAACATCATCAGTCGACTAATGATGCTCTTCCCCCACGCGACGCATACGGTGAAAGGCGGAGGGGAAGTCGCGAACGGTTCCTATATCGTCATCGCCTTCGCCGCGATGCTCTTCTCCGTCTTCGAGATCTGGTATGGCGAGCTCCCCGAGGTACGGCAGAAGCTCGCCGCCAGGACCCTCGAAAAGCCTTCCGCGCTAGAAGCGTGATCGGGGAAGCCCCCGATACTTCGCCGATGTCGGTTTCCCCCCGGCTTTGTACGGATTTGTGAGGAATTCGTGTTTCGAGCGAATCAACGGTACTTGACAGCTAAAATTGCTAGGGCCTATTTTTGAAACCAGTTTTAAGGAGGAAGGTATGAAGCGTGTTCTGACAATCGCTCTCGTCCTGATCCTGGCCGGGCTGACAGCCTCTGCCGAGGATCTCAAGGTCGCCGTACTCGCTCCCCTTTCGGGCGCGGTCCCCTCGTTCGGCGTCTCGACTCGGGATGGCGCTTTGCTTGCCGTCAATGAATGGAACGCCAAGGGCGGCGTCCTGGGGATGAAGATCGACCCCATCGTGGAGGACAGCCAGTGCGATGCCGCGGCCGCCACGAACGCGGCGAACAAGGTCATCAACCAGGATGGCGTAAAGTACATCATCGGAGAGGTCTGCTCCAGCGCGTCGATCCCTGTCTCCGAGATCGCGAATCCCGCCAAGATCATCGAGATCAGCCCGACCTCGACCAATCCCAACGTCACCGTGGATAAGAACGGCAAGGTCAAGGATTACATCTTCCGCGCCTGCTATATCGATCCCTTCCAGGGCGGCATCCTCGCCCAGTTCTCCCGCACGAGGCTCAAGGCCGACAAGGCATTCATAATGTACGACCAGGGCAACGACTACACCATCGGCCTCGCGACCGCCTTCGAATCGCGGTTCAAGGCCATGGGCGGCAAGATTGTCGGCAAGGAGACCTATACCAAGACCGATACCGACTTCTCCGCAATCCTCGCGAAGATCAAGGAAGCCAACCCGCAGGTAGTCCTGCTTCCCGACTACTACAACATCGTCAACCTGGTGACCAAGCAGGCCAAGGAGAAGGGGATCACCGTTCCCTTCGTGGGCGGCGATGGATGGGATTCCTCCGATCTGGACCTCACGGCTTCCGACGGCTGCTACTACACCAACCACTACTCGAAGGACGATCCCCGTCCCGAGGTGCAGAACCTCCTCAAGGCCTATGCCGCCGCGTACAAGGACGATTCCGGCAACGGCAAAGTGCCTGATGCCCTCGCGGTGCTCGCCTACGACGCCACCAACCTCCTCTTCGCCGCCATCAAGGATGCCGGCACCGTAGATACGACCGCCGTCAAGACCGCCCTCGAGAAGATCACCTTCCACGGCGTTTCCGGCAAGATCACCTTCGATAAGCTTCACAACCCCGTCAAGGCCCTGACCATCCTCGCCATCAAGAACGGCAAGGTCAACTTCGACTCCGTCGTCGAGCCTTAATCGATTCCACCCGACATACGGAGAGAGGGCAAGCCAGGAGGACAAGCCTCGAGGCTTGTCCTCTCTCTTTGATTCGACCATCCAAGAGGTAGCCTTAATGCCAGCTAGCACAGTAACGACAAAAGCCGAGGCCGTCTCCCGAACGCGCGGCTCCAAGGGACGACGCGGCCCGCCACTCGCCTGGGTAGGCTGGGCCTTCCTCATACTCCTGGCGGTCATGACCGTGGCGTATGTAGCCGGCAAGGCATGGTCCAACCCTGTCCTCTTCCTGCAGAACCTCCTGGACGGACTCAAGCTCGGTTTCGTCTATGCCCTCATAGCCCTTGGTTATACGATGGTCTACGGGATAGTCAAGCTCATCAACTTCGCCCATGGCGACATCTTCATGGTAGGCGCCTTCACGAGCTTCTACGCCGTAAGCCGTTTCAGTCTCCACGAATGGCCCCTCACCGTTTTTCCCGGCATCGATCCGGGGCTGTCCATCGTCATCGGCTCATTGACCGTCGTCCTCCTCTCCATGGCGGTCTGCGTCATCCTCGGGGTCACCATCGAGCGAGTGGCCTATAAGCCGCTGCGCGACGCTCCGCGCATAGCGGCCCTCATTACGGCGATCGGCGTCTCCTTCTTCCTCGAGTTCTTCGGCGCCCTCCCCTTCGTCTTCTCGGGGCGCTTCATCCCCTATAAGGCCCCCTTTCCCACGGTCGCCTGGTATATCAAGGACGGCATACATCCCATCGTCTCGGGCGTCGCTTCTCCCGACAATACGATCTCCTTTTCCAATATCTTTCTTTTCATCGCCGCCGCCTCCATCCTCGTCCAGATCCTATTGCAGTTCATAGTCAAGCGTACCAAAATCGGCATCGCGATGCGCGCCTCCTCCTATGACAAACCGACGGCGAGGCTCATGGGCATCAATGTCGATCGAATCATCTCCTTCACCTTCGCGATCGGCTCCGCCTTCGCGGGCTTGGGCGGAGTGCTCTACGCGATCGCCTACTCCTCCATCTGGACCCAGCTCGGCATCCTGCCCGGCCTCAAGGCCTTCGTCGCCGCGGTCCTGGGCGGGATCGGCAGCATTCCGGGCGCCTTCGTCGGGGCCCTTATCATGGGACAGGCCGAGGCGATGACGATGAGCTACATCTCGACGCCCATGCGGGATGCCGTGGCCTTCACGATCCTCATCATCGTCCTCCTCGTGAAGCCGACCGGATTGTTCGGCGAGCCCGCGCAGGAAAAGGCCTAGGGGGAGGACATGGAACTCGGATACCTGATCGGCACCATCGTCAAGATGGTAGCGCTCGTCGCCTGGATCTACGGCCTCTTCTGGGGCCTCGGCCGCAAGAGGATTTGGCAGAAAGCCGCGACCCTGGTCCTCGCCTTCGCGGTGATCCAGGCGGTCATCTGGACCAAGATCGGCAACTTTGCCCTCTTTTCGGCCTTCGACCAAGGCTTGCTTTTCCAGGCCATCACCATGACGATGGTCGTCCTGGGCCTCAACCTGATCTATGGTTTCAACGGCCAGTTCAGCTTAGCCCAATGGGGCTTCTACGGAATCGGCGCCTACTGCGCGGCGGACATCACCTACCGCTGGACGAACGGCGACCCGAGCGGCTTCATCGTCGTCGGTCTCGGCGTCATCCTCGGGGCCGCTGCCCTCAGCGGCGTCGCCTGGCTCCTCAAGAAGAAACGGGGCATACCCGTCCTTTCGGCCTTCACCTTCTATCTCTTCGCCCTGGTCGCGGTCGGCGTAGTCTCCGTATGGCTCGGCAGCCTGATCTCGCCGCTCTTCGTTCCCCTGTTCGGGACGCCCGACGCGCCCGGAGTCCTGGCCTCCCCCATCGCGCTGCAGGCCGCCTTCTTCCTCTCCGTAATCTTCGCGGGCGCCTTCGCCGCGGAAGTGAGCTTTCTCTTCGGCCTGCCCGTGCTCAGCCTCGGCTCCGACTATTTCGGGATCGCGACCTTGGGCTTCGCCATCGTCGTGAAGACTCTCCTCGTCAACTCGGACACGATACTTCCCTTCAAGGAAATGAAAGGCGGGCGAGGGATGCTCGGCATCCCCAAGCTCACGAACTGGGCCTGGGCTTTCATCTTCCTCGTCCTCGTCCTCGTCATCATCCGCAACTTCGTGAGGTCCAGCACCGGACGGGCGACTCTCGCGGTGAGGGAGGACGAGATAGCCGCGCGCGCGATGGGCATAGACGTTGCGGGCAACAAGCTCCTTTCCTTCGTCGTCGGCAGCTTCGTCGCGGGCATCGGCGGAGCTATCTACGCCCACTATATGGGCTTCCTCGCCCCCGCGAGCTTCGACTTCATCGCGGGCTTCAACCCCCTCATCATCGTGGTGTTCGGGGGCTTGGGCAGCATGACGGGGTCGATCGTCGCCTCCTTCGGATGGATATTCTTCCTCGAGGGCTTCCTGCGCATCCTGCTCGGCCAGTTCGGGACGGATGCTCCGTCCTGGCGCTTCGTGCTCTACCCGATAACCCTCCTCCTTCTCATGCTCGTCAGGCCTCAAGGCCTTTTGGGCACGATCGAATGGGGCTTCTTCAAGGCCGAGGTCATGCGGAAGCGCCTCACCGGGGCCCTAGGCGGCCTCTCGAGAGGGACGAAGGCCGAGAAGGCGGGGGAGTGAAATGGCTGATATGAAGACGAACGACGCCGTTCTCGTAATGACCGAGGCCACGAAGGCCTTCGGCGGCCTTCTCGCGGTCAAGGACTTCAACCTGAGTCTTCCGCGGGGCAGCCTTCAGGGACTCATCGGTCCCAACGGCGCCGGAAAGACGACGGCCTTCAATCTTATTACGGGCATCATCCCCCTCAGCTCCGGTTCGGTGGAGTTCAAGGGCGAGCGCATCGATGGCCTCGAGCCCTTCGAGGTCACCCGCTTGGGCATCGCGCGCACCTTCCAGAACATCCGCCTTTTCTCCAACCTCACGGTCCTCGACAACGTCCGCATCGCCTATCACGCGCACGCGGGCTACTCCCTCGCCGACAGCATCCTCCGCACGAAGCGCTATGCGCGAAACGAGAAGGAACTCACCGACAAGGCCATCGATTTCCTCTCGATATTCAAGCTCGAGGACATCGCCGACGAGGTCGCGAAGAACCTTCCCTACGGCCAGCAGCGGCGGGTCGAGATCGCTCGCGCCCTGGCCTGCGATCCGAGCCTCCTTCTCCTCGACGAGCCCGCGGCGGGCATGAACCCGCGCGAGATCCTCGAGCTCATGGAGCTCATCCACTTCATCAAGGATCGCTTCTCCTTGACGATCCTCCTCATCGAGCACCAAATGCGCGTGGTCATGGGCATCTGCGAGTACCTCACCGTGATGGACTTCGGCGAGGTCATCGCCCGGGGTACGCCAAGCGAAATCCAGGACAATGAGACGGTCATAGAGGCCTACCTCGGAAAAGGAGCCGGCAAAAGTGCTGCGAGTTGAGAACCTTCACGTATTCTACGGCGCGATCCACGCCCTTCAGGGCATTTCGTTCAACGTGGAGAAGGGCGAGATCGTCACCCTCATCGGCGCCAACGGAGCCGGCAAATCGACCACCCTGCGCTCGCTCTCGGGGATCCTGAGGCCGCGCGACGGCTCGATCACCTTCAACGGCCAGGAGATCACCACCATCCCCGCCGATAAGATAGTGAAGATGGGCATGAGCCACGTACCCGAGGGCCGCCGGATCTTCGCTCCCCTCACGGTCAAGGAAAATATCATGATGGGCGCCTACACCCGAAGCGACCCGGCCGAGATCCAGGCCACCCTCGGGCGCGCGTACAAGAGCTTTCCCCGCCTGAAGGAGCGAGAGGGCCAATACGGCGGCACCCTTTCGGGCGGCGAGCAGCAGATGCTCGCGATGGCCCGTGCCCTCATGTCCAAGCCCGGCCTCCTTCTCCTCGACGAGCCGTCGATGGGCCTCTCGCCCATCCTCGTGGAGGAGATATTCAAGATCATAGTCGAGATCAATCAACAGGGCACGAGCATCCTCCTCGTCGAGCAGAACGCCCAAATGGCCCTATCGATAGCCAACCGCGCCTACGTCCTCGAGACCGGGACCATAGTCCTCTCGGGACGGGCCAAGGACATCGCCAGCGACCCCGAAGTCAAGAAGGCATACCTGGGCATTTAAGCCCAGGCGGTTCGTCGATCAGCCGAGGTTGTCCCTGACCGCCCTGTCGGCCTCCTCGGGGGTCTCCCCTCTCCTGGCGGCGTAGTCCGCTATCTGGTCCTCGCCGATCCGCCCGATGGCGAAGTATTTCGCCTCGGGACGGCTGAAGAGAAAGCCGGATACCGAGGCGGCGGGCAGCATCATGTAGCTCTCCGTGAGGCTCATGCCTATCCTCTCCTTCGCCTCGAGCAGCTCGAGGATCGCGGCCTTATCCCTATGGTCGGGGCATGAGGGATAGCCGGGCGCGGGCCTGATGCCGCGATAGTTTCCTTTATGGAGCTCTTCAGGCGCGATCGACTCGCCCGCTGCGTAGCCCCAGATCTCTCGCCTGACCTCTTCGTGGAGCTTCTCCCCGAGAGCCTCGGCCAGCCGGTCGCACAGAATCTTGGACATGATCGCGCCGAAGTCGTCGCCCGCGGCTTCGAGCCTGCGCGTCACCGCGTCCAGGCCCAAGCCGGCCGTGACCGCGAAGGCCCCTATCCAGTCTCGCGGCCCGCCCTCCGGCGCGAGGTAGTCGGCCAGGCAGAGATGGGGACTGCCGTCCTCCTTGACGCGCTGCTGGCGGAGGAAGGGGAAGCGGAGAAGCTCGGCCTTCCGCGACTCGTCGGCGTAGACGATCATATCGTCGCCCCTCGAAGCCGCGGGCAGTATCCGGCAAAGCCCGGCGGCCGAGACGAGGCCCTCGGCGTCCATGCGCTCCAGCATGGCCAACGCCTCCTTCTGCAGCCTTCGAGCCTCCGGCCCCAGCGCGGGGTCGTCTAGGATCGCAGGATAGGCCTTTTTCATCGACCACTCGTAGAAGAAGAAGGACCAATCGAAGTAGGGAACGAGCTCGCGGATCCGGGGCCTGAGCTCGACGATGCCTTTGACGCGGGGCTCGGTCGGAAAATAGGCGGCGAAATCGTAGCGCGGGGCTCGGCGTCTCGCCTCGACGAGGGACAAATGCCGGGCCGCCTCCTTCTTCTCGCGCAAGGACCGCCTCAGGCCCTCGTGCGAGACCGCCGTCTCCGCCGCGTAGGCCTCCTTGCGCTCGGGGTCCAGGAGCTTGGAGAGGACCCCCGGCGCGAGGGATGCGTCGCGGACATTCACGACCGGACCGGAATAGGCCGGGGCGATTTTAAGCGCCGTGTGGGCGGGACTCGTCGCGGCCCCTCCCACGAGAAGCGGGATGGTCATGCCCCGCGTCTCCATCTCGCGCGCCACCTTCGTCATCTCCTCCAGCGAGGGCGTGATGAGGCCCGAGAGGCCCACCGCCGCGGCGCCCCTGCGCTGGGCCTCGTCGAGGATGAGCTCGCAGGGCGTCATGACGCCGAGGTCGACCATCTCGTAGCCGTTGCATTGGAGGACGACGGAGACGATGTTCTTGCCGATGTCGTGGACGTCGCCCTTCACCGTGGCGATCACCACCGTGCCCTGGGAGCTCAGCTCCCCGCTTCCGTCCTTCAAGTAGGGGAGGAGGACCGCGACCGCGGCCTTCATCACGCGGGCGCTCTTGACCACCTGGGGAAGGAACATCTTGCCCGAGCCGAAGAGGTCGCCCACCTTGTTCATTCCCGCCATCAGCGGTCCCGAGATCACCTCGAGGGCCCCGCCGAGTTCGAGGCGGGCTTCCTCGGCGTCCGCGGCTGCCCAGTCGGAAATCCCGTTGACCAGGGCGTGAACGAGCCTTTCCGAAGAGCCCTGGCGCCGCCAGGCAGGCTCTTCCCTGTCGGCTCCGGATCCCCCGCCGGGCTCACCGGCCTGGAGGGCAAGCTCGAGGAGGCGCTCGGTCGCGTCGCTTCGCCTGTCGAAGAGCAGGTCCTCGATCCTCTCCCGCAGGGAGCCCTCGATCTCGTCGTACACCCCGAGCGCGGCGGGATTGACGATTCCCATGTCCATGCCCGCTGCTCCGGCGTGGTAAAGGAAGACGGTATGGATGGCCTCGCGGAGGGCATCGTTGCCGCGGAACGAGAAAGACACGTTCGACACGCCGCCCGAGACGAGGGCTCCCGGCAGCCGTCGCTTGACGATCCGCGTCGCCTCGAAGAAATCCAGGGCGTAGCGGCGGTGCTCGTCTATCCCCGTGCCGACGGCGAAGATGTTCGGGTCGAGGATGATGTCCTCGGGCTCGTAGCCCGCCTCGTCGACGAGGAGTCGGTAGGCCCTCTCGAGGATCGATATCCGCCGCTCCAAGGTCGCGGCCTGGCCCTCCTCGTCGAAGGCCATCACGACGACGGCCGCCCCGTACTTGGCGATCTCGCGCGCCTTCTCGAGGAAGGGGCCCTTCCCCCTCCTTGAGGCTGATCGAGTTGACGATGCCCTTGCCCTGCACGCAGGCCAGCCCCGCCAGGACGGTCGCGAAATCCGAGGAGTCGATCATGACGGGGACTCGGGCGATCGCGGGCTCGACCGCGGCGATATCGAGGAAGGTCTTCATCTCCAGGATCGAGTCGATGAGGGGATCGTCCATATTCACGTCGACGATCTGCGCGCCGGCCTCGACCTGGTCCGTCGCGACCCGGACCGCCTCCTCGCGCCTGCCTTCCCGGATCAGGCGGGCGAACTTCTTCGAGCCCGAGACGTTCGACCTCTCGCCGACGTTGACGAAGAGGCTTCCCGGTCCGATATCCAGGGCCTCGAGGCCCGAGAGGGAAGTCAGGCGCCGCCTCTCCGGCGCGCGGCGCGGGGCTATCCCCGAGAGGGCGTCCGACATGGCCGCTATATGCTCGGGCGTGGAGCCGCAGCAGCCGCCGGCCAAGTTTATCCCGATTTCGCGGGCGAAGCGGGAGAAGGCCGTTGCGAAGAGCTCCGGGCTCTCGTCGTAGCCGCCTTCGGCGTTGGGCAGGCCGGCGTTGGGATAGACGCTGAGGAGGAAGGGAGAGATCGCGGCGATCTCCTCCGCCCTCGCGAGGAGGGCCTCGATCCCGAGGGAGCAGTTGAAGCCCAGGGCGAAGGGCATCGCGTGGGCGACGGAGGCGAGGAAGGCCGCCGTCGTCTGGCCCGAAAGCGTTCTTCCCGCCTTGTCGACGATCGTGCCGGAAACCATGATCGGCCAGCGCACGCCCTTCTCCTCGAAGAGGGAAAGAATCGCATAGATCGCCGCCTTGGCGTTGAGCGTATCGAACACCGTCTCGATGAGGAGGATGTCCGCTCCCCCCTCGATGAGGGCCGAGGCCTCTTCCCGGTAGGCCGCGGACATCTCCACGAAGCCCAGCGCTCGGCGCGCCGGATCGGAGGCGTCGGGAGAGAGGGACAGGGTCTTGCTCGTCGGGCCGAGGGAACCGGCCACGAAGCGCCGGCGCGACGGCTCGCGGGTCGTGAATTCATCGGCTGCGCGGCGCGCGATCCGAGCCGACTCGCGCGCCATGGCCGCGGCGTAATCGGAGCTGCCGTAGTCGGCCTGGCTGATCCGATTGGCGCCGAAGCTGTTGGTCGTGATGATGTCGGAGCCCGCCTCGAGATAGCCACGGTGGACGCCGAGGATGGCCTCGGGACGGCTCAGGGACAGGGCGTCGTTATTGCCCTTGAGGCTTTGCCCGTGGGAGGCGAGGGGGCCGCGCCGGAAATCCTCCTCGACGAGGCCGGCTCTTTGAAGCATCGTGCCCATGGCTCCGTCGAGGATCAGGATGCGATCCGCGGCGGCGGCTTCCAGGGCGAGATAGGCCTCGGTCTTGTTCATGGAGGAATTATAGGTGAGGAGATTTTACCTGCACAAGGCGTGCTTCCCCGTCGCCGGCTAGTCTTCTCCCGCCTTGATCCTCTCGATCTCGTCGCGGATGAGGGCGGCCTGCTCGAATTCGAGCCTCTTGGCGTGCTCGAGCATCTGGCTCTCGAGGGCCCGCAACAGGGACTTCTTCTGGTCGGGGACGAGGAGGTTGTGGGACTTCCTGAGCAGCTCTATCTCGGTGGCCGCGGCGTCCACCCGCTCCTCGCGGTGCCGCTCGAGTATGTCGTCGATGGCCTTGTGTATGGTGGTCGCGGTGATGCCGTGATCCGCGTTGTACTTCACCTGGATCGCCCGACGGCGGGAGGTCTCGTCGATCGCGACGCGCATGGCATCGCTCATCCTGTCGGCGTACATGACGACGGAGCCGGCCGCGTTGCGCGCCGCGCGCCCGATTATCTGGATGAGGCTGGTGGCGGAGCGCAGGAAGCCGATCTTGTCGGCGTCGAGTATCGCGATGAAGGAGACCTCGGGCAGGTCGATGCCCTCGCGCAGGAGGTTGATGCCGACGAGGACGTCGTAGTCGCCCGCGCGAAGCTGCTTGAGGATCTCCACCCTCTCGATGGTCTCGACCTCGGAGTGGATGTACCTGACCTTGAGGCCCAGGCCGGTCAGGTACTCCGTGAGCTCCTCGGCCATGCGCTTGGTGAGGGTGAGGATGAGGCAACGCTCGCCCGCCGTGATGCGCTTGCGGATCTCGGCGTAGATGTCCTCCATCTGCCCCTCGGAAGGCCTCACCTCTATCTGGGGATCGACGAGGCCCGTAGGACGTATCAGCTGCTCGGCCACGCGCTTGGACTTCGAGAGCTCCTCCTCCCGAGGCGTGGCCGAGACGCAGATCACCTCGTCGAGCATCGAGAGGAACTCCTCGTACTTGAGCGGCCGGTTGTCGCGGGCGCTCGGGAGGCGGAAGCCGTAGTCCACGAGCGTCGTCTTGCGGCTGCGGTCCCCCGCGTACATCGCGCCCACCTGGGAGAGGGTGACGTGGGACTCGTCCACGAAGGTGACGAACTCCCTGGGAAAGTAATCGATGAGGACGCCCGGCCGCGCTCCCGGCTCCCGGCCGGCGAGCGGGGCCGAGTAGTTCTCGATGCCCGAGCAATAACCCATCTCCTCGAGCATCTCGAGATCGTATTCCGTGCGGCTCTTGAGGCGCTGGGCCTCGACGAGCTTGTTCGCGGCCATGAGGCTCCCGTAGCGCTCGTCCAGCTCGGCGCGGATGCGCTCCACCGCGCTCTTCACCTGGTCCTCGGGCATCACGAAATGCTTGGCCGGATAGACTACCGCCTCGTCGAGCTCGGGCCCCGCTGCGCCGGATATCGTATCGAACTTGCGGATGCGGACGACGCGGTCGTACTCGAGCTCGATCCGGTAGGCCTCCTGCAGGTAGGCGGGATAGATCTCGAGGACGTCCCCGCGTACCCGAAAGCGCCCGCGCTCGAGCACCGCGTCGTTGCGCTCGTATTGGAGGGAGACAAGCCTGCGCTTGACCTCCTCGAGGTCGATCTCGGACCCTGAATCGATATAGAGGCGCATCTCCTTGTACAGGTCGGGCGAGCCCAGGCCGTAGATGCACGACACCGTCGCGACGATTATCACGTCCCGCCTCTCCATGAGGGCGGCCGTCGCCGAGAGGCGCATCCGGTCGATTTCCTGGTTGATGTCCGAGTCCTTCTCTATGTAGAGGTCCTTGGAGGGGACGTAGGCCTCGGGTTGGTAATAGTCGTAATAGGAGACGAAGTACTCGACGGCGTTGTCGGGGAAGAAGGTCTTGAACTCGCGGTAGAGCTGGGCCGAGAGGGTCTTGTTATGCGAGATCACGAGGGCGGGACGTTGGACGGCCTCGATGACCTTGGCCATCGTGTAGGTCTTGCCCGAGCCGGTGACCCCTTTCAGGGTCTGCCATTTGAGACCCTCCTCGACGCCCCGCGCGAGAAGCTCGATAGCCTGGGCCTGGTCGCCCGCGGGCTCGTAGGGGGCCGCCACCCGAAATGGGCGCATGACCCTAGTTGCCTATCCCGGCCTTGGCCCGGTCGGAGAGCTGGATCTGGGTGCTGAGCTTCCTATTCCCCCGATAGTAGACGACGTCGACCCTGTCGCCCGGCTTGGTGTTCTCGAGCGCCACGTGGAGATCGGCATCGGAATCGGTCTTGACTCCGTTGACCGACACGATGATGTCGCCGCCCACGAAGAAGGCCGAGGTCCGCGTGCGGACCTGGGTCGTGCCGCCGCGTATTCCAGCCCTGTCGGCGTTCCCGGCCCGCTTGACCTCGGAGACGAGGAGGCCGGTCTCGACGGGCGCGGCGATGTCGTTCTGCTTCATGTAGTCGACAAGGTCGGAGAAGAGAGCCACGGTGGTCGCGTCGATCCACCCGCGCGCTACGCGGCCGTATTTCATGAGCTCCGGCACGACTCGCTTGGCCGTCGCGATGGGCACCGCGAAGCCTATGCCGACGGATCCGCCCGAGGGGCTGTAGATCATCGTATTCACGCCGATGAGCTCGCCGCGCGAATCGAGGAGGGGACCTCCCGAATTGCCGGGATTGATGGAGGCGTCGGTCTGGATCATGTTCTGGATGACCACGGTGCTCGAAATGCCGTTGTCGTCGCGATTGGTCTGGGAGACGGGCCTCCCGATGCCCGAGACTATGCCGCGGGTGAGGGTCCGCTCGAGGCCGAAGGGGTTGCCTATCGCGAGCACTTTCTGGCCGACTCGAAGGCGGGTGGAATCGCCGAAGGGAATCACCGTGAGCTTGATGCCCTTGGGCGGCGTGAACTTTATGACCGCCAGGTCGTTCTCGGGATCGGTGCCGATCACCTTGGCCTCGTAGCGGCTGCCGTCCGCGAGGCCGACGTACACCTTGTAGGCGTCCTTGACGACGTGCTTGTTGGTGAGCACGTAACCCTGGGGGTCGATGATCGAGCCCGAGCCGGAATCGCCTTCCTGCGGCACGGCCTCGGAGAACCAATTGTAATAGAGCTGCTCGGTGGTGATGTTGACGACGCCCTCGTTGAGGCGTTCGTAGACGTCGATATTCTGCCTCTCGTCGGGCGAGTATTCGGCATCGAGGCCGCCGGAGCTCCCCACACCCGCCGATGAGGGCGTAGCGTCGACCTGCAGCGCGCCCGGCGCCGATTTCGCTTCAAACGCGAGAGGCGAGGTCGCTCGAGGCGCGTAGCGCGAAGAGAGGGCGCGACCCGCCCCATATCCCATCGCCAGCGCCAGGACGGCGCTCCCGAGGCCCACCAAGATCAACTGTTTGCGACTGTAGAGTCTCATGATACGGCTCCTCATGTAATGAACCGAATATACTCCGTCGCGGCGGCTGCCGTGAAGGGAGGATCGGCTATATATTGAAGGGAATGGCAGCGCAGATCAGCCACATCATCGCGGGAGAGAAAGCCATCGCGATGGCCGCGGGGCAAGCCGGAATCTCCTCTCTCGGCGATGCCGCCCCCTTCTTCAGGTTCGGCTGCCAGGGACCGGACATCTTCTACCACAACAGGCGAACGATGCCCTCCGGCCTTCATTACGGAGCCCTCGCACATCGCCGAGGCTTCGGCAGCCTCGTAGCCGGAGCGGCCGCTTCCCTTCCCGCGGCCGAGCGCGAGGCGACGAGCGCCTCGGCCGCCTACCTTCTGGGCCTGGCCACCCACGCGGCGGTGGATCGCGCCACCCATCCCTTCATCATATATTTCTCCGGCTGGGCCCTTCCGTCCGATCCGGGCAGCGCGCGGTTTCGGGGCTGCCACCCCTTCCTGGAGCGCCTCCTCGACATCGGCCTCCTGGCCGAGGAGCTCGGGATATCGCCGCGCGAATACGGGCTTTCCTCCCGTCTCGGCCTGGATCGCCCCGTCGGCAGGGAGGCTGCCGACGCCGCTTTGGTTGCCCTTTGGGCCGCGGGCCTTCGCGCAGCCTACCCGCGCGCCACCGCCGCCGACCCCTCCCTGGAGGTCAGGATCGCCAATGCTCTCGCGGATGCCCGCAATTTCTACGCGATCACGGACCCCGGGGCCGCCGCTTCCGGCGATCCGCGCGGAGAGGCGCTCGCCCTCTGGCTCAAGCGGCTCAGCGCCGAGGAAGGGCGGAGACTGATCTCTCTCGTATACCCGGAACGCATCCCCCGCGGCCTCGACCCGATGAATCTGGCCGGCTCCGAATGGGAGCACCCTTCGGGGATCGGCCTTCGTTCAAGGGCCACCTATCTCGACCTCATGGCGAAAGGCGCCGACGATGCCGCGAGTGCGATCTCCCTCGTGCTCGGCTTCTGGAAGGGCGAGCTTTCCGTCCAGACCCTGGCGCGGGAGCTCGGGGAGGGCGGACTCGCCTTTGGCGACGCGAACGGCGCCTCCCTCCCGCCCAGGATCAGCCGGCCTCTCGCCCTCTCCGAGGCGATGGACGCCGAATACGCCGTTCACGTTGACCTTTCGGCGCCGACTGGCTAGGATGCCAGACATGAGCATGAAGGACAGGGTCGACAAAGCCTACGGGCCCAAAGGCCCGAGAAGGCCCATCGTCCCGACCCAGGAATCCTTCCCTCCCGACGGCCCCTCGCGGACGAAGCGCGGCTCCAAGCCCAAGCCTCTCGCCCTGGGCGAAGCCCTCGCGGCCGCCGGGGAAGAGGCGACTGCGCTGCTCAAGACGGGAGCGGAACCGGGCATAGGCAAGGCGGCGAAATTCCTCCTCCTCCTGGGAACCGACCAGGCCTCCAAGGTCCTCGCCCACCTCGGGCCCGAGGAGATCGAGGCAGTCTCGCGCGAGATACTGAAGGTAAAGAACATCGGCGCCGCCGAGGCCAACGACATCCTGGCCGAGTTCGGGTGGCTCGTGAGGACCAGGGGCTGGTCGGTGGAGGGCGGCCCCGAGACCGCCGAGAAGATGCTCACGACGGCATTCGGCCCCGAAAAGGCGCGGGCCCTCATGCGCAAGGCCTCGCCGGAGTCGTCCCGCCCTTTCAGGTTCCTCAAGGAGTACGACGCCAAGGAGCTCGCGATGATCCTCAAGGGGGAATCCCCCCAGGTGCTATCGGTCATCCTCCCCTACCTCGAACCCAAGAAGGCCTCCCTCCTCATCGAGCGGATGCCGGAGGAAGAGCGGGTCGACCTGGTGAAGCGCGTCGCCAAGCTCGACAAGGTCAATCCGGAAGTCCTGCGCCAGGTCGAGGAAGGCCTCCGGGAGCGGATTCGCAAGGTGGGCACGGTGACCCACGAGGAGATCGACGGCAAGGCCGCCCTGGCGGGCATCCTCAAGCATGTCGACCCGCGGATGGAGGAGAGGGTCCTCGATGCCCTGACCGAGGAAAGCCCCGAGCTCTCCAAGAATGTCCGAGACCGGCTCTTTACCCTCGACGACGTCATGCGCGTTCCCGCCAAGGCCATGCAGAAGGCCTTGCGCGACTTCCAGGACCGGGATCTCGCCCTCCTCCTCAAGGGCAGAGATCAGGTCTTCAAGGACAAGATCCTCGGCTGCGTATCGAGCAACCGACGCTCGGAGATCCTCGACGAGTACTCCATCCTGGGCCCGGTGCGGCGCGAGGACGCGGCGGAGGCCGGGCGCGAATTCCTCGCCTACCTCAAGCGCGCGTGGGAAGACGGGGACATCGCCCTCGAGGGGGACGACGAGCTCATCTCGTGAGACGAGGTCGAGGCTTTCCCTCGCATCATCCCCTCTGCCTGCTCAGCTTCCTTTTCGGGGGCTCCGGGCCGATGAGCTTCAGCTGCGCCAGGCGCTCCGGGCCGAGCTCGGGCCGTTCCGCCAGAGGCTCGGGCTCCTCGATCAGCCGACGCATCAGCTCGAGGGTCTTGCCCATGTAGGTGCCGTCGGCGATTCGGTCGTCGAAGGAGTAGCGCAGGCAGAGGATCTTATGCTCCGAGACGCTGCCGTCCGCCTCGAGCCTGTTGACCTCCTTCACCTTGCCGACAGAGAGGAAAATCGGGCAATTGCCGCGCTCGTAAAGATGGTGGAAGGGCGAGTCGAGACCGAAGGAGCCGACGTTGGTCAGGAAGATCGAGCAGAAGCAGGGATCGCTCTCGATCATGTCCGCCGGCATCAGGTTGTGGTCGTCGAGCCACAACAGGGCCCTGGCGACGATCTTCAGGACGAAATGCGGGAACTTGACCAGGGTCTTCACGACCCGATCGTTGTCCATGCCCTGGTCCGAGACCGCCTTCCTGACGTAGCGCTTCACCTTTTCGGCCACCGTCTCGAGCGTCTCGTCGGGCTCGAAGGGGATCTTGACGTTGACCTCCTCGCCCTCGTCGGACAGCTCTTTCTTGGCCACGAAGTTAAAGACGATCTGATTGCGCTGATAGAAGCGCCTGCCTGAAATGAAGCGGTTGACCTTGGGCCGCATGGCGACCGAGCGGACGGCGGCGCAGATGACGACGTCGAAGAGGGTGAGTATCTCCCTGCGCTTGACGAGGACTCTATTGATGGACTTCACCCGCCTCAGCGTCTCGGTGACGTCGAGTTCCTGCTCGAAATAGATCATGGAGCCGGTCCGCGTCGGCATGACAAAGGGCAGGAGCAGGGTGAAGGGCGGCAGGTCCCGGATCAGCGTGCCGTCGCAGCGCGTCTTCTTGAGCATCGGCTGGTCTCCTCAAGCGTATTCGATCTTGCCCTCGGCCGACTCTTCGGACCTCGCGAGCATGTAGAGATAATCGGAGAGCCTATTGAGGTAGCGGCGCAGGATATCCGAGACGGGGGCCTCGCGCGCGAGGGCGACCACCCGCCTCTCGAGCCTCCTCGCGGCCGTGCGCGCGAGATCGATTCGGGCCGAGCCCTCGGTCTTCCCGGGCAGGACGAAGCCCCGCAGCGGAATTCGAAGCTCGAGGGCGACTATCTTCCCGGTCAAGGCCTCCTCGTCCCAGGACTGTATGGGATCGGTGAAGGCCGGCTCGATCGAGGCGATCTCGCCCCCCGCGCGCACGAGATCGCGTTGGAGGGATCGCAGGGCCTCGACCGTCTCCGGCAAGCCGGCAGCAAGGCAGGCGAAGCCCAGGAGGGAGGAGAGCTCGTCGATCTCGCCGCAGACTTCGATTCGGGGATCGTCCTTTCGGACGCGCTCGCCGGACCACAGGTCCGTCGAGCCTTCGTCACCCGTCTTGGTCGTAATGGACATCGGCGGATTATACTCCTTTCCGACCCCGGCGCGAAGTGCTATCTTCTGTCCCATGACCCTACGCAACCCCGCCTATGAAATCCTGTCGGAGGACGAGCTTCCGGAATACCGCTGCCGCGGCGCCCACATCCGCCACAAGAAGACGGGATGCGAGATCTATCGCCTCGAGGCCGACGACGAGGAGAACGTCTTCGCCTTCGCCTTCAGGACGAGGCCGCGGGACGGCTCGGGAGTCGCCCACATCGTCGAGCACTCCGTGCTTTGCGGCTCCGAGCGCTTCCCCGTCAAGGACAGCTTCCTCGTCATGGCTCGGCGGAGCCTAGCCACCTTCATGAACGCCTTTACCTACCCCGACAAGACGGTCTACCCCGCGGCGAGCGCGGTAGAGGCCGACTACTTCAACCTGATGGACGTCTACGGCGACGCCGTCTTCTTCCCGAGGCTCGCCGAGGACACCTTCCTTCAGGAAGCCCACAGGCTCGAGCTGGGCGAGGACGGCAAGCTCGACATCAAGGGCGTCGTCTACAACGAGATGCGCGGCGACTACTCGTCCTCCGAATCCCTAGCCGCGACCGCGGCCTACACGAGCCTCTTCTCGCCGGGTCATCCCTACTCCTTCGACTCGGGCGGCGACCCGGAGGAGATTCCTGAGCTCGATTACTCCGCTTTCAAGGCTTTCTGGGCGCGGCATTACCATCCCTCCAACTGCCGCATCTTCCTTTACGGGAACATAGACGCCGAGCGGCAGCTGGACTTCCTCGACGCCCGATTCCTCTCGCGCTTCGACGCCCGGAGCGCGGACAGCGAGATTCCGCTCCAGCGCCGGTCGTCGCTGCTCAAGCGGCTGGAGGTCCCCTACCCCCTCGCCGAAGGCTCGGACTCCGCGACGTCCATAATCGTGAATTGGCTCACCGTCCCCGTGACCGACGCGACCTCTGCCTTGGCGATGGAAGTCGTCTCCGAGCTCCTGGTCGGCCACGACGGCGCATCCCTCGCCAAGGCCCTCAGGGATTCGGGGCTCGGCGAGGATTTATCGCCTCAATGCGGGGCGGATTCGGGCTTCAGGCAGATACTGTTCTCGGCCGGGCTCCGCGGCGCGAGGCGGGGCGACGAGGACGCGGTCGAGAAGCTGATAGTCGCGACCGTCGAGCGGACTGCCGCCGAGGGCTTCTCGCCCGAGGCCCTCGACGCGGCGATGCATTCCATCGCCTTCGCCAATCGCGAGATCCGCAGGGGCTCGGGCGCCTACGGGCTGCGGCTCTTCGGCCGCGCGGCGCGCGGGTGGCTCCACGGAGAGAAGCCCCGGACGACCCTCTCCTTCGAGACTCCGCTGGCCGAACTCAAGGCCCGGATGGCGGCCGATCCGCGCTATCTCGAGTCCTTGGCCCTCGACCTCATCGCGAGGAATCCCCACCGGAGCACGGTGACCATCTACCCGGAGGCGGGCCTCCTCGAGCGCCGCGTCGCGAAACGCGACGCCGAGCTCGCGGCGCGGGCCGACGCCCTCTCTCCGGCGGAGAAGGCGGCGATGAAGGAGAGGGGAGCCGCCCTCGCCGAGGCGATGGCCCGTCCCGACTCGCCCGAGGAGATAGCCAAGCTTCCCAGCCTGGCGCGCGCGGACCTCCCGCGAAGGGTTGAATCGATCCGCCGCGACAGGGCCTCGATCGCCGGCCTGGAGGCGGTCCTCCACCCGATGTTCACCAACGGCATCGTCTACCTCGACATGGCTTTTCCCCTCGACTCCCTCGACAGGACCCGCTTCCCCTGGCTTCCCCTAGCGGCCCGCTTCGTGACGGGCGCGGGTCTGGTCGGCGTGGGCTACGATCGGATCGCCCAGCGCATGGCGAGAAGCGCCGGAGGCTTCAGCGTCGTCCTCGATTCGGGCACGCCTGCCGCGGAGTTCGGGGATCTCGACGCGGCCGAAGGCCGGGGGGCTTCCGGCGGAGCCCGCTCCTTCGCCGTATTCAGGCTGAAGGCCCTGGCCGAGCGCTTCCCGCAGGCCCTCGAGCTCGTATCCAGTCTTATGACGGGCGCCGATTACGGGGACGAGAAGAGGATAGTCGACGTCTACGCGGAACTCCGCAACGACGTCGTCTCGGCGATCGTCCCCGCCGGCAATGCCTTCGCGCAGACAAGGGCGGCATCCCGCTTCGGGGAGGCATCCGCCATCGAGGACCTCTGGCGAGGCACCAGCCAGGTCGAGTTCCTCCTCCGGCTCAAGGAGCTCGAGGGCGGCGAGCTCGCGATCGCGCTGCGCGACATCGCGGGACGGGTGTTCGCCAAGGAAGGGCTCAGGCTCAACCTTACGGCGGAAGAAAAAGCCATTCCGGGAGCCTTGGCGGCGATCGAGTCGTCGCTCGGGCCCCTGCCGCCCTCGGGCGGGGCCGCGGCGGTAGGGCCGGCCGCGGGCAAGGCTTCTTTCGCCGGGACCTTCGCCCCGTCGGAGGGCCCGGAAGCCTATGCGATCTCCTCCCAGGTGGGATTCGCGGCCGCGGCCTGCCCTTCGTCGAGGATCGCGAGCCGGGGCTTCGGCCACGAATCCATCCTCGCCCACCTCTTGACCACGGGCCCGCTTTGGGAGGAACTGCGAGTCAAGCGCGGAGCCTACGGAGCGTCGATGTGGACCGACGGCCTCGAAGGCGTCGCCTGTTTCTCCTCCTATCGCGATCCTCGCCCCGTGGAAGCCCTGGCCTTCTTCGGCCAGGCCCTGGCCGAGGCGGGGCGACGCTTCTCGCGTGGGGGCGCCGGCTCCGAGGCGGAAGTCGAGGAGGCCGCGATAGGCGCCATCGGCCGCGAGCTCAGGCCCATGCTGCCCGAGGAAAAGGGCTTCGTGGACTTCAGGCGCTCGCTCTACGGGATAGACGACGAGATGCGGCAGGCCAAGCGGGACTCGATGCTCTCGACGCGCGGCCCCGAGCTCGCGCGGGCCGCTGACCGCCTGGCCGAATCCTACCGCTCGGCTTCCTCGGTCTTGATTTCTCGCGCGGAGGATGTACAATTCATGCTTCGAGAACGTCCCGACACCACGGTGAAGGAACTGCCGCTTTAAGGAGAGCGAATGGACGATAAAGGCCTAGCGATACTCAGGCAGCTCATGAGCGACGTCGAGGGCGCCCCTTCGCCCGGAGTCATGGAGGCGGAGCTGTACTTGATATGGTACGAGCACGCCCAGAATGTCGCGCAGGCAGCCCTCGAGTACCTCAACACCACGGATCCCGATCATGGGCCCGAGGATGATGAGCGTTTCGAACTCGAATAGTCCCGATCGATGATTCCCTCCGCGGGCAGGATCGACGAGCTCAACCGGGAAGCATGGGCGCTGGCGCTCTCCTCGCCCGAGCGGGCCCTCTCGATCGCCGAGACGGCCCTGGCCGAGGCGGAGAGCGAAGGCTACGCACCGGGCGCGGCCGAGGCGAGGCTCAACGCGGGCTGGTGCGAGTATTTCCTCGCTCAGCACGTCGCGGCGGCGGAGTCCTTCCAGCGTTCCCTGGACGCTTTCACGGTCCTGGCCGACGGCCTGGGCGTCATGAAATCCCTCAATGCGCTCGGCGTCGCCTTTGTGGACATGGGGCGCTACGAGCGGGCCATGGACTACTTCACGCGCAGCCTCGAGGAGGCGCGCAGGCAGGGCAACCGCCTGCGCGAGGCGGCGACCCTCAACAACATCGGCGAGGTCTGCCTCGAGTTCGGCGAGATCAAGGAGGCCCTCGACTACCTCCTGCGCGCCTACGAGACGATCCCCGACGACGACGAGGGCGAGATCATCTCGAGCATCCTCCTCGACATCGGCAAGGCCTACCACCGGATGGGCAACTGGTCCCTCGCCCGCGAATTCGCCGAGAAGGCGATGGGCGTCTCCCAGAGGAGCGGGAACAAGCAGGCCGAGAGCCAGTGCTGGCATCTCCTCGGCCTCGTCTACCTCGCGACCGACAGGCTCGATCTCGCGGCGTCCCACTATCTCAAGGCGCTCGGCATAGCCGAGAGACTCAAGAACGAGCGCGAGCGCGCCTCCGTCCAGCTCGATCTGGGCGCCATACACGTCTTGACCGGCGACCTGGACCTCGCGCTCGAGCGCTATGGCCTGGCTCTGGCGAGCGCCCAGAGCATCGGCGCCAAGCGACTCATAAACACCGCCTACGAGAGGCTTTCCGAGGCCCACGAGCTGATAGGCGAGTTCGACCGGGCGCTGGATTACTACAAGCGCTTCTCCCGCTTCGAGCACGAGGCCCTGAACGAGGACGCTAGCCGCAAGATCAAGAATATCACCGTTCAATACGAGGTGGAGAAGAGCCGTCAGGAGGCGGAGATATACCGACTCAAGAACATAGAGCTGAAGGAGAAGACCGAGGATCTCGAGAGCGCCAACAGGCAGATCCTCGCGATCGCGGACACCGGCAGGCTCATAACGGCGAGCCTCGACCTCGATACCATCATCGATACCCTCTACGATACGCTGAGCCGCTACGTACCCTTCGACCGCTTCGGCCTCGCCCTGTACGAGGAGGAAGACGACTCCCTCGACTACCGCGCCTATATCCTCCATGGCAAGCGGCTCCAGCGCCCGCGGATCTCGCCCGATCCGAAGCGGAGCTTCGCGGCCGTCTGCATCCGCGACAAGGCCCCGGTCTTCGTGCCCGACATCGACAAGATGCCCGCCGGCATCCTCGAAGGCGAGCCCCTGCTCTACGGCCCGCCCTCGGGTTCCCTCGTATTCCTCCCGCTCGTGATAGACGACCGGGCGATCGGCATGCTCACCGTCCAGAGCGAGCTGCGCGGCGCCATCACGCATCGCCACCTGGCCCTCATGGAAGCCTTGGCGCCCTATGTCGCCATCGCCGTCGAGAACAGCCTCATCCACGACCACCTCGAGGCCCTCAACCGCGCGATCCGAGGCGAAAAGGAGGAGCTGGAGAAAGCGGCCGTCAGCATCACCCATCTCGCCAACCACGATCCGCTCACCGGCCTTCCCAACAGGCGCCTGCTCTTCGAGCTGCTTCAAAAGACCTTCGCCGTCGCCAGACGCAACGGGACGAAGGTCGCCGTGATCTACGTGGATCTGGACGACTTCAAGCCGATAAACGACAGTCTCGGGCACCTGGCGGGCGACAAGGTCCTGGTCGCCGTCGCGAAGCGCCTCTGCGCCCTGCTTCGCGCATCGGACACGGTCGCTCGAGTCGGCGGCGACGAGTTCGTCGCCGTGCTCGCTTCCGTCAGGGGAAAGGCGGACATCGCCCTCGCCGCGAGGAAGATACTCGACGAGTGCGGCCAACCCTTCAAGGTCGATTCGACCGAGTGCCGGGTCGGCTTCTCCATGGGAATCGCGGTCTTCCCGGACGACGGCGATTCGATCGAGAGCATACTCGGCGCCGCCGACGAGGCGATGTACCGAGTGAAACGCGCGTATAAGAACGGCTATGCCTTCGCCGGCGCCCAAGCCCCGGCTCCACCCGCCGATCGTTGACAGCCGCGAAGGGCCGTGATAATCTTGCCCCCTCGAAAGGAAATCATGGCATCCCAGACACCAAAAGCCCCTTTAAAAGGCGATTCTCGCGAAGCCAAGCGAGGCATCAAGAATCCCACGATCTACGCGGGGACGATCGTCGTCCTCGTCATAGTCATCATCGCCTTCGTATTCGTTCCGATGGGCGGCGGCAGCGCCTCGTTGATTTCGGGCAACGGCCGATCCCTCACCTTCGGCAGCTACGACGGCAAGCCGATCATATATAGCCAAGATTCCTACATGAACCAGCAGGTCCGCGAGCTCAACGATCGTTTCCGTCAACAAGGGGCCACCGAGGACAACTATCAGTTCTTGGCCTACCAGGTCTATCGAGGTGCCTTCGAAAGGACGGTGCTCCGCATGGCGGCCATCGACACCGTGACGAAGGCAGGGGACTCGGTTACCGAGGATTGGCTCGACGCGAAGGTAGCGGCGAATCCGACCTTCCAGGAGAACGGCAAATTCTCGGCCCAGAAGTACCACGACGCGTCCCTCAACGAAAAGCTCAACGTGCGCAATCAAATCCGCGACGATAGCCTGTACGGAGACTACTTCATCGACGAGATGGGCGTCAGTCCGAGTTCCCAGGAGATCGCCTTCGTCAAGGATATGGCCAAGGACACCAGGACCGTGGAGTATTTGGCCTATCCCCTATCCGACTATCCCGACTCGGAGGCGGAGAATTGGGGTAAGGCCCATTCCGACCTGTTCCGCAGCCTTACGCTCTCCAGCGTCACTATCGCCTCGAGCGAGGCCGACGCACAAAAGCTCCTCCAGAACGTCAAGGATAAGAAGACTACCTTCGAAGACGCGGCCAAGGCCAGTTCCAAGGACGCGTACGCTCAAAAGGGAGGAGCCGCCGGCCCCAGGTATTTTCACGAGCTCTCCGCCCAGCTCGCCTCCAAGGACGACGGCGAGAAGCTGGCTTCCCTCAAGACCGGCGAGCTCTCGCAGGTCCTCAAGACGACCGCGGGAGCATGGGTCTTCTTCAAGGCCGACGCCGACGTCGCGCCCGCCGATTTTTCCCAGGCCGCGGTGCTCGCCGCCGTGCGCGATTACATGACGAGGAACGATCGAGGCGTCATCGAGGATTGGGCCATCGCCAAGGCCAAGGAAATCGCGGCCGTCGGAAGCAAGGGCTTCGAGGCCGCGGCCAAGAAGGCGGGCGCGCCGGTTAAGACGGTAGGGCCCTTCCCGCTCAATTATGGCGACCTTTCCGTATATATCCCGTCCTACGGTCAGAGCATGCCCCTGTTCAAGAGCATAGCTTCTTCCGACGACCCCGAGCTATCCGGAGCCTCCACGAGCCAGAAGTTCCTCACCGCCGCCTTTTCGACCGCCCCCGGCGCGATCTCAGATCCCTTCGTGCTCGGCGACAAGGTCCTCGTCCTCAAGGTCAAGGATGCGAGTCTCGCCAAGGACGACGGATTGAGCATGATAGACTACCTCTACCCCAGCTTCTTCGGAAGCAAAGTACAGGTCGAGGCGCACGACTTCTTCATGAAGAACCCCCTCCTCAAGGACGACTTCAGCAAGGTCTTCTTCAAGTATTTCCAACCCACCCCGGCCAAGAAAAACTGAATGCGATGAGCGACGTAGAGCCCCCCCTCGTCTTCGAGACGCCGGGGGGCCTTTCCGTAAGCTACAACGGACGCCTCCTGTATTCGGCGCGCGAGCCCCGCAATCTTCCGCGGAAGGTCGCCGCCGCCTGCGATTCCGGCCCTTCCCGCCTCCATCTCGTGCTGTCTCCCCTCCTGTGGTACGGCGTCCCCGAAATCCTCGCCGCGATGGGACCGGGCAGCGCGGTACTTTGCGTAGAGGCCGACCACGCCCTGGCCGAGATCGCCCGTTCGCACCTGCCCCGCGAATTGGCCGGGGACGAGAGGCTGGCCTTCCTCGAGAGTTCCTCCCCCGCCGAGGCCGTCGACGCCGCCAAGGCTCTCGGAGCATTCAGGGCCTGCTCGGTCGTCGCGGCTTCGGGCGGCGATATCCTCAACGAGCGGACCTACAGGAACATGGCCGAGACCCTCTCGGCCGAATTCGAATCCGCGTGGCGCAATCGCGCGACCCTCATGGTCCTCGGCGACAGATGGGCCAAGAACATCTTCGACAACCTCGCGGCCCTGCCCGCCATCGCGCCCGAGCCCCTGCCCTCCTTCCCCGGCGCCGTCGCGGTATGCGGGGCCGGGCCCTCCCTCGAGGCGGCCCTGGGCTTCATCGCCCGCGCGCGCGCGCGACTCGGCGTCGTCGCCTGCGATACGGCGCTCGGGACCCTCCTTTCGGCGGGAATCGAACCCGATCTCGTGGTCTGCCTGGAGGGACAGGCCCACAATCTCGCCGACTTCACCTGCCTCGGCTCGAATCCGGTCGCCCTCGCCGCGGACCTATCCTCTCACCCCGCCGCCCTGAGGACCGTCCGAGGCCGGAAGCACTTAATCCTCGTCCGCATAACTCGAAGCCTTTTTCTGTCGCGCATCGAAGCGGCGCTCTCCGAAGCCGGCATCCCCTTCCTGCCGTCGCCGCCTCTCGGCTCCGTCGGCGTCCAGGCCGTTCAGGTCGCGCGCGGCCTCGGCCGAGGGCCCATCCTCGCGACGGGGCTCGACTTCAGCTTCGAGCCCGGCAAGACTCATGCCCGCGGATGTCCCAGCCTGCTGGCCGAAGAGGCCAAGCTGGATCGGCTGACGCGTTGGCCGGGCCAATATGCGGCCTCCTTCAGGGAGAGGACGGTCAAGCCCGCCGGGGCGAGGGGAGGGTTTCTTTCGGATCCCATACTCGTCTCCTATGCCGCCTTGCTTGCTGACCTTTTCGCGCGAGGCGAGGAAGCCGAGGAAGCAGGACCGGCGATGTACGACTTGCGAGGTCGAGGTCCCTCGATCGGGGGCCGCGCGATCGATCTGGATGAAGCCGAATCCCTGGTGGCCGAATCCCATCGCAGGGACGGATCGGAGATTCCGGCGTGCTTCGACGGAGCTTCGGCGGCGCGCGCGATGAGCGTCTTTCTAAAAGGGGAGATCGGCCGCCTCGACGAGCTGCGCATGTGCATGCGCGGCGCCAGGAGCATGGACGAGGCGAGCTTCCGCCGCCGCCTCATGGAATCCGATTATCTGTTCTGGGCCTTTCCCGACCAGGACCGCGTGCGCGACCTGCCCCAGGATTTCCTCAATCGCATCAGGGGCCAGGTGGAATATTGGTCCGATCGCCTGGAGGCCCTCGTCGTCCAATATTAGGACCGATCAACATCTTCATCGGTCCTAAGGACCGCGAGGAAGGCCTCCTGGGGCAGCTCGACGTCGCCGACCATCTTCATGCGCTTCTTGCCCTCTTTCTGCTTCTCGAGGAGCTTGCGCTTGCGCGAGATATCGCCGCCGTAGCATTTCGCGAGCACGTCCTTGCGCAGGGGATTGATCGTCTCCCGCGCGATGACCTTGGAGCCGATGGAGCCTTGGATGGGTACCTTGAACTGCTGCCGCGGTATCGCCTTGGAAAGGCGCTCGCAGACCTTCCGCGCCCTCTCGTACGCTCCCGGCTCGTAGACCAGCTGGGAGAAGGCGTCGACCGGTTTGGAGTTGATCAATATATCGAGTTTGGCCAACTTGGTAGGGCGGTAGCCGATTATATCGTAGTCGAAGCTCGCGTAGCCTCGGCTCGTCGACTTGAGCCTGTCGTAAAAGTCGAAGAGGACCTCGGCGAGGGGCATCTCGAAACAGAGCTCCACCCTCTTCTCGTCGAGGTGGGTGAAGGAAGTCTGCGCCCCGCGCTTGTCCATGCAGAGCGTGATGAGGTTGCCGATATAAGCCAGGGGAGTGATGATCTGCGCCTTGATGTAGGGCTCCTCCGCCTCGTCGATGCGCGCGGGATCGGGGTAATCGGCCGGGTTGTCGATGAAGACGGTCTCGCCCGTCGTGAGCTTGAGCCTGTAGCGGACGCTGGGGGCGGTAAGGACGATGGCTTGGTCGTATTCCCTCTCGAGGCGCTCCTGAACGACCTCGAGATGGAGGAGGCCCAGGAAGCCGCAACGGAAGCCGAAGCCCAGGGCCAGGGAGCTGTCCTTCTCGTAGATGAGGGAGGCGTCGTTGAGCTTCAGCTTTTCCACGGCCACCTTGAACTCGTCGTAATCTGCGGCGTCCATCGGGTAGATCGAGGAGAATACGACCGGCTTCACCTCGCGGAAGCCCGGCAGGGGCGCGGCGCAGGGAAAGTCGGCGTCCGTGACGGTGTCGCCCACGCGTACGTCGGAGATGGTCTTGATTCCCGCTATGATGTAGCCGACCGAGCCCGAGTTGAGGCCGTCCGTCTTGACGAGCGTTATGCGAAACTGACCGGTCTCCTCGACGACGTACCGGGAGTCGTTGTACATTAGCCGTATCTTCTGTCCCGGCACGATGGAGCCTCCGAAGACGCGGAGGTGGACTACGACGCCCCGGTACGGATCGTAATGCGAGTCGAAGATGAGGGCCTGGAGCGGGTCGGCCGCGGTCGCCTTGGGCGCGGGGACGCGCCGGACGATGGCCTCGAAAAGCTCGTCGACGCCGGTTCCGTAGCGCCCCGATACGAGGAGGGCGCCGTCCGGGTCGAGGCCGAGGTCGCGATCGATCTGCCGTCGGATCTCGTCGGGATCGGCCGACGGCATATCGATCTTGTTGATGACCGGGATTATCTCGAGATCGTGCTCGAGGGCCATGTACATATTGGAGAGAGTCTGGGCCTCGACTCCCTGGGTCGCGTCGATGAGCAGGAGGGCCCCCTCGCAGGAGGAGATGGCGCGGGAGACTTCATAGGAGAAATCGACGTGGCCCGGCGTATCGACGAGATTGAGGGTATAGGTCTTCCCGTCCTTGGCTTCGTACTCGAGGGCCACAGCCTGGCTCTTGATCGTGATGCCCCTCTCGCGCTCGATGTCCATGTTGTCGAGCATCTGGTCCTGCATCTTCCGAGCGTCGACTACCCGGGCCTTTTCGATGAAGCGGTCCGCGAGCGTCGACTTCCCGTGATCGATATGGGCGATGATGCAGAAATTGCGGATAAGGGCGGGATCGCGCATTCGGTTATGCTAGCCGAAAAGGGCCTTTTCGGCAACACGATCCGCGCCCGCGATCATCGCGGGAACGACCATCGCGCGGTCGACGTTTACCCGCGGGGCCGATTTATATATACTCTAGGTGTTGAGGAGGGATCATGCTCGATACACTCAGCTATACCGACGTGCCGGGTGACCGTTCGGACCATGAGATAATCGTCTACGCGCTTTCGACCTGCGGCTTCTGCAAGCGCGCGATGGCCTTCCTCGACGCGAAGGGCATCACCTACCGTTACATCTACATGGATCGCGTACCGATCGAGACCAAGAACGAAGCCAAAAAGGCGCTCAAAGAGCGCTACAAGACCGATGTCGCCTTCCCCTTCGCGGTTGTAGACGGCAAGAGGCCCTTGGTCGGATTCATCGAGCCCGATTGGGTCAAGACTCTCGAGCTCTGACAGGAGAAGCGAATGCCCGCCCCGAAAAGCTTCGACCAGACCATGACCTTCGCCACCATGGTGGCGAAGAAGCAAGGCTGGACGCTCAATCCCGATACGGAGTTCACCAAGGACCTCGTCGACGGCCTGGCCGTCAACTGGAACCGTTACGGGTATTTCCTCTGCCCATGCCGCGACTCAGACGGCTCGCGCGAAGCCGACGCCAAGATCATCTGTCCTTGCGCCCCGGCGTGGAAGGACGTGGAAGAGCACGGCCACTGCTTCTGCGCGCTCTATCTCGATCCGGCCTTCGCCACCACCGGCAAGGAGCCGCGCAGCATACCCGACAGAAAATCCCAGTTCTAGTCATGGTCTACCTCGACTGGGCGAGCACGAGCCCGCCCGACGCCGAAATCCTCGCCGAGGCCGGGCGAGTCGCGGCCGAATTCTTCGGCAACCCTTCCAGCCGGCACGGGCCGGGATCGGCAGCGCGGTCCAAGCTCGAGGAGGCGCGGACTCGGCTTGCCGCCGCGATACACGGGGAGGTCGCCGCTTCACCCGCGACGCCGCGGGGCCGATTCGCGTTCACGGGCGGAGGGACGGAAGCCGACGGCATTCCGTTGCTGTCGCTCCTGCGGGCGGCCCTCGGCGCGCGCCGGGACGGGAGCGTCAAGCGGCTCCATCTCGTCACGACGGAGATCGAGCACGCCGCTGTCTACGAGGAAGCCCTCCTTCTCAAATCGCTCGGGATTGGCGTCAGCTTCGTCGGACCCGAACCCGACGGAAGGGTGGATCCGCGCAAGATCGCCGCCGCCGTAGAGAAGGACAGCGCCCTCGTCGCCGTGATGGCGGTCAACAACGAGACTGGAGCCATACAGCCCCTATCGGAGATAGCCAAAGCGGTCGCCGAGGCCGCGGCCGCCTTCGGCCGCTCCCCTCCCCGACTCCACGTCGACGCCGTCCAGGCCTTCGGAAAGGTCCGCTTCGATCCGGCATCCGCGGGCGCTGGATCGGCGGCCTTCTCGGCGCACAAGCTGGGAGGCCCTCGCGGGATCGGTGCCCTGTGGGTCGCCGCGAGTCTCGAAACCCTCTCCGTCGGGGGAGGCCAGGAAGGCTCTCTGCGCCCAGGGACCGAGAATCTCCAGGGAGCCTGGGCCTTCGCGGCGGCCGCGGCTTACGCTCGCGACAGCTTCGCGCGCCGGGTGGATCATGCCCGGGAACTCGAGACCAGGCTGATTTCCGGCCTCTCCTCGATTCCGGGCGTCCTGGCCTTGCCCCTGGGCAGAGTCCCCTCGGACGAGCGCTATTCGCCTTACATACTGAGCGCCGCATTCCCGGGCCTATCCGGCGAAGTACTCGTCCGTTCGCTCTCGGATTCCGGGATCGCCGTATCGACCGGTTCCGCCTGCTCCTCCAACTCCAAGCGCGCGGGAAGACGAGTCATGCGAGCCATGGGCCTCCCGGAGGATATCGCCCTCTCGTCGATCCGCGTTTCCTCCGGTGAAAGCACTACGGAAGCGGATATCGATTCTTTTCTCGAAGCCGCATCCCTCGCCTATCGCAGGCTCAAGGCCTAAAGGAATCGAATGGAAGCTTTCTACCTTATCAAGGTCGGCGAGATACTCTTGAAGCTCGGCAATCGCAGGGAGTTCGAAGACAGGCTTCGATCGCAGCTCCAAAGAAGGTTCGGCTCGGTGGGGTTGGCTCATAAAATAGAGATGTATCCGGGGCGCTATTTCGTGACCGTCCCAGAGGAGCAGGCCGCGGATGCGGAATTCCTCCTCTCCCGAACGCCCGGAGTCAACGGCTACGCGCGCGCCATCAAAGCCGCCAAGAGCGTGGAGGCCGTCCTCGAAGCCGCCGTCGAGATCGCGCGAGGACAAATGGCCCGGGGCAAGAGGAAATTCAAGGCGGAGTCGCGGCGCTCGGACAAAAGCTTTCCCCTGGGTTCCTTCGAGCTCTCGGCGCGCATCGGCGATGCCGTGCTCCAGGCCCTGCCCGAATCGCGGGTCGACCTTCATCATCCCGAGTTCACGATCAACGCGGAAATTCGAGAGCGGGCCTACGTCTTCGCCGACGCCGAACCCGGGCTTCGGGGGCTCCCTTCGGGATCGGGCGGCAAGGGACTCCTCCTCCTCTCCGGCGGCATCGACTCGCCGGTCGCGGGCTATATGATGGCGCGGCGGGGCCTCGCCATCGATGCCTTGTATTTCCACGCCTATCCCTATACGTCCCAGGAGGCTCGGGACAAAGTGGAGCGCCTCGCAAGGGTACTATCCACCTATACCGGAGGCCTCGACCTGTGGACGGCGCCTTTTACCGAGACGCAGCTGAAGATAAAGAAGGACGCGCGCGAGGATCTCACGACCTTGATGATGCGCGCCGCGATGATGCAGGCGGCGCAGCTCTTGGCCGAGCGCATCGAGGCCAACTGCATCGTGACGGGGGAAAGCCTCGGACAGGTCGCGAGTCAAACCGCCGAGAACCTCCGCTTTACCCAGAGCCTCACCGATTTCCCCGTGTTGCGCCCGCTGGCGGGGATGGATAAGGAGGACACGATAACCCTGGCGAAGGGCATAGGGACCTTCGACATATCGATCCTGCCCTATGAGGACTGCTGCGTCCTGTTCTCGCCCAAGCATCCTCTCTTGAGAGCCAAGCTCGAGCGCGAGCGCGCCGCCTACGATCGACTCGCCCTAGAGCCCTTTCTCCGCGAAAGCCTCTCGAAGGCGGAACGAATGGAAATCCCCTTGTCGCTGATCGCGAAACAGGCTCCGGACGAGGCTAGACCTTGAGCACCTCGGTTATCGCCTTTTCCAATTGGGGCTTCGGCAAGGCCCCTAAGGCCATGCTCGGCTGTCCTTCCTTGGGGATGAAAAGAAGGGTAGGAACGCTTTGAACGCCGAATACGCCGGCGAGCTCGGGTTCCTTGTCGATATCGACCTTGAACACGTCCATCTTGCCGACATACTTCCCTGAGAGATCCTCGAGAACCGGGCCGAGCATCTTGCAGGGCATGCACCACTCGGCATAGAAGTCCACGATAGCGGGCAAGGTACCCTCGAACTTCCACTCCTCGTTCTTGCCCCAATCGAATACCTTCTTCTTGAAGGCCTCCGTGTCCAGGTGCTCGGTCATTTTCCTCTCCTCCTCGACTTGCTATTTTGAATATAGTGTTTTTTTAATCAATGGTATAGCTTTCTCCCCGCCTTGGCCGGATACGGAGACCGCGCGCAAGCGCTCAGAACCAAAAACGGAAGCCCAGACCTCCCTGAAAACCCGACCATCCGAAATTGATCGCGGTCGGGGTAATGATCGAAAACGAGGGAGCAAGCTCGATGAATAGCTCCAAGGGCTTGACGGGAAATGCGTCGAGACCCATAGGGACGCGGAGGCCGGCGTTCACGCCGTCGCCGGCGAACTGGGCGAAAACGCCGGGACCAACATAGTAATTGACGAAGCTTACGAGGCTTCCCTTCGCGAGCCACCAGTCGGCCAGCATTGCCAGCTCGCTCGAGCCTCCGCTGGCGCTTATGGCGCCTCCAATGCCGAATACCGCGGGAAATTTGGGCAACCGAAAGGAGATCAAGGCTGCATTCGGAAAACCGGTTCCGAGACTCGAGTCGAATTCCACTCCGACAGCCGCCGTATAGGCAGAGAGGCCGGTGACGGTACATAGCGAAAGCGCCAGGATGAATGCTAAAACCTTGAGTTTCATGATTCCTCCAAGCCCAAGCAATATACCAATAG
>CAVZVX010000073.1:0-26359 GCA_963778775.1 uncultured Spirochaetota bacterium
AACATAGCCTTCGGCCTCGCCGTCAAGCCATTCAAGGTGCTCTACAATTTCACCATCAGCCCGAGGGCGGGCATCGTCGGCTTCGCCGTGATCCTGGCTGCGTCCATCGTCCTCTGGCTCGCCTCCTCCATACAGCCCTACCGCTACCTGAAACGGATAGATCCCGTCATCATCATGAGGGAGGAGTGAGGATGCTTCGATACGCCTTCAGGAACCTCCTCCACTACCGGACGAAGTACGCCATCGCCTTCGTCCTCATCGCGGCCTTCGCGGCCTGTCTTTCCCTTTCCCTCTTCGCCTTCAACGGCTTCTGGAAGCAGGCGGCGGTCTTCGCGAGGTCTCTGGGGGACATCATCATCTGGGTCGACCCGGCGAGCCTCGACGCGGCTTGGCGGCCCGGGACCGGCGACGAGCCGCCCTCGCGGCGACTCGAGGCCGAGACGATCGCCTACTTCGAGAAGGATCTCAAGGCCGAGCGCGTCGTAGCGACCTCGTACATCGGCGGCGAGGCCTACGCGCCGCACGGCAGCTGGAACCTCGCCGCGACGAGTCTCGACAAGATCCGGCAGCTCCTGCAGGTCGACCTCGCCGAGGGGGAGTTCCCCGCCGAGGGCGAGGTGCTGGCGCCGGCCTCGATGCGGCCCTCGGTCAGGGTCGGGGACGGTATTACCTTCGTGTTCAAGAACTCGGATCTGATCATCGACAGCATTCGACTCCGCGTGTCCGGCTTCTTCCTTCCGACCAGCGACACGGGGGACCTGCTCCTCGCGACGCAGTCCCAGTTCTCCCGGCTCGACGAAAACCGCGTCTGCGACCGCTATTACGTCTTCCTGCCCGGCAGCTCGGGGAAGCATCCCTTCCTCCGCGCGGACGAATGCAAGAGGGTCCACTCGTCCTTCGCGAAATTCCTCGCCGGGATGTCGAGCAACTACGGACGCATCGGGTCGGGCTACTATTCGGCCAGCCAGCGCCACGATCAATCCAGGACCTTGATCGAGTTCTTCGAGCTCATCATCTCGATCTTCCTGGTCGCCCTCGTCGTGGTCTCGATCGCCACCATAATCAACGTGCTTTTCATCACCGTGGTCGACCGGATACGGATCGTCGGCACCTTCATGGCCTACGGAATGACGCGCGGCAGGGCCATACTCCTCCTGTCCTCGGAGATGCTCGTCTTCTCCCTCGTCGCCTGCACGCTCGGCCTCCTCGTCGCCCTCGCCCTCGTCGACCCCGCGTCGCGCCTCAAGTTCACGGCCGACAACTGGACGATCGCGATCATCCTCGGCGGCAAGCGAAGCCTAACCATCGTCCCGGCGATCTGGGCCGTCGGCGCGACCTACCTCGTCGGCATGGCCATACCCTTCGCGGCGGCCGCGGCGTCGGTCGCCAAAATGATCCAAGGCGAAGTCGTGGGCCTCCTCCACTTCGCGAAATAATAGGAGAATAGCATGAACCGGAAAACGGCGACTCTCGTCGCGGCTCTGATCGCCCTGGCCCTCCCTTGGCGCGGCGCGCCCGGCGGGTCTGCCGGATGGGCCCAGGCCGCGCCGGAGACCGGCGCCTTCGGCGCCACGGAGATCCTCGAGAAGGCCGATGCCGTCCTCATCCCCA
Organism: uncultured Spirochaetota bacterium; assembly: GCA_963778775.1. GTDB lineage: Bacteria > Spirochaetota > Spirochaetia > Treponematales > Rectinemataceae > UBA1306. The sequence continues at coordinate 1,612 of CAVZVX010000073.1, forward strand.
GGAACGCCTCGTTCCGCTGGGCGCTCAAGGTAGAGCGCGAGGGGGAGCCCGTCCAGGACAACCGCTTCCTGGGCTTCAAGAAGGGGGACCTCAAGTACCTCTTCTACGACTATTATCCGGATTCCGCCTATGGCCAGTGCCACCTGCGCATCGACTCGGCGATTTGGATGTACCTGCCCCTCGCCGACGACACGGTGAAAACCAGCTACAAATCGGCCTTCCTGAACTCGGGCCTATCCTATGCCGACGTGATGTACAACGAGCTCGCCCGGTATTACGACGCGACCGTCCTCGCGACGAGCGTGAAGGCCGACGGCCTCGACGGCGACCGCGACTGCTACGAGCTCCAGCTCGTGGCCAAGAAGGGAGCCGACGGATACGCCAGGATAGTCTCCTACATCGACAGGGAAAATTTCCTCACCCTGCGGCGGGAGTACTTCAGCCTCTCCGGCCAGAGGCTCAAGGAGATCTCGTATGGCGGCTTCGAGTTCGCCTCGAGCGCGGTAAGCGCGTTCAGGCTCGAGATACACAACGACCTCGATCCCGCGCAAATGACGAGCGCGCGCTTCTGGGACCTCAAGGTCGACGATAAGCTCAGCGAAAAATACTTCTCGCTCAATTTCGCCAGGACCTGGCAGCCCAAGGTGGAGGCCGACAAGCCATGATAGAGCTGCGGGGCGTGACGAAGGAATACGAGCTGGGCAGGACCAAGGTCGAGGCCCTGAAGAAGGTCTCGCTCCTCATCGAGAAGGGCGAGTTCACCTCCATCGTGGGCCCCTCGGGATCGGGAAAGACCACCCTGCTCAACATCGCCGGCCTCCTGGATCGGGCCACGAGCGGGGAGGTCCTGCTCGACGGCTCCTCCGTCGAGGGACTCTCCTCCCGCGAGCGCGCCGACCTGCGAGCGCGAAAGATCGGCTTCATCTTCCAGGGCTTCAACCTCGTGCCGGTCTTCGACGTCTACGAGAACATCGAGCTCTCCCTCGTGCTCGCCAAGGCCGAGGGGAGCCGCCGCGAATGGAAAGGACGCGCATAACGCGGGCGATCGACGAGGTCGGCCTCTCCGAGCTGGCCAGGCACAAGCCGGCCGAGCTCTCGGGCGGCCAGCGCCAGCGCGTGGCCATCGCGCGCGCCCTGGTGAAGAAGCCCGAGATCATCCTGGCCGACGAGCCGACCGCCAACCTCGACTCCAAGACGGCCTTTTCGATCATCGAGCTGATGGGCGCGCTCAACGAGGAAGAGAGCACGACCTTCGTCTTCTCGACCCACGACGACCGCGTGCTCAAGTACGCCCGCCGCATCCTCAGGATCGAGGACGGGGAGATACGGGAATGAGGCGTACATCCGGCAGGACGGCCCCGGCCGCCGCGGTCATGGTCGCGACGGTCCTGTTCAGTATCATCGGAAGCGCTCCCGCGGTCTGCGAGGAAGTAAAGGTCATGCAGGGCTCCGACTTCTACCTATACGGGATCGAGAACCAGGGGAATGCCTCTTCGCCCTTCGTCAGGTTCGGCGCTCCCGCGGATTGGGAGCTCTTCCCGACCCTCTATGCCGACTACACGCTACGCTTCCAGACTCCGTCGGGCGTATCCGGACAGGTCATCGCCTCCGTCCAGGGAGCCGCTTCGACGACGCTCGTACCCGCCTTGGATCAAGCCTGGGTCAAGGCTACCTTCGGCGAAGGCTGGGGACTCGCCTTCGGAAGGCGGGTGCTCAACGATTGGAAGGACGGCGGCTATTGGAACCCTTCCGACGTCGTCAACAACTATCTCACATGGGGAGAGCTCGGCCAGGCACCCGGCAGGGATTCGGTCGAGCTCTTCGGCCTCCTTCCCTTCGACAGCCTCAACGTCGACGTCAACGCGGCGACGGTGCTTCCCGCGAGCGCCGGAAGCCCGGCCGACCTGCCCTTCTATTTTACCGCGGGATCGATACTCGACCCCGTCGAGCTGAGGCTCAAGGCGGCCTGTCAGTCGGGTCGCCTTCCCTACCTGGGCGGCGCCGCGAGACTTACCCTCCAGTCGGGAGCCCTCTACGTCGACGGGCTTTGGCTCCAGGACCAGCCCTTCGCCTCGGAGTTCGGCTTCGGAGCGTCGACCGGCTCGTGGTTCCGCTACTGCGCGGGAGGAAATTGGACGATCGACATCTCGCAATCGAGGCTGGCCGACAGTCTGTATCTCCAGGGCGAGTATCTGCGACAGGACGACGGCCTCGACGCGGGCCAGATGGCGAGCTATTTCGACGGCCTGGGCTCGATGCCGCTGGCGACGGCGAGCGACGCTGCGTCGTACGGGACCGCCGCGGAAACCTGGAACGGCCGCTTCTTCGCCCTCGGCAGGGACTACCTCTACGCCGCCTTCTCCATGGGGGAGATCGCCAATGCCCATATCGGACTCTCCGCAAGCGGCATCCTCGACGTCGACGAGCTTTCCTTCGCGGTCCAAAGCTCCCTGACCTGGTCCCCGCGCAACCTCTTCTCCATCTGCCTCTCCGCCACGAACTTCGGCGGACGCTCCGGAGGCGAGGCCTCGATGCTACCCTATGCCGCCCAATATACGCTGACCCTCACGCGGTCGTTTTAGGATCGGGCCCCCGCCCGATTCGCTTCGGTCATTTCCGGCGTATCAGGACGAGGCTCACATCGTCCGCGTAATTTCCGCCGTGCTTTTTCCTGTCTCCCGAATCGGTAAAGCCCTTAAGCCTCTCGAGTATCGCGACTTTCACTTCGGCCAGAGGCCCTCTGGCGTTTTCCTCGACTATTTCCTTGAGCTTCCCTATGCCGAAGAAATTGTCGTTCATGTCCCTTGCCTCGATGAGCCCGTCGGTATAGAGGAGAAGCAGGTCTCCGGGTTTCATGACGAAGCTTCCTCGCGATCCGCTCGACTCGGCCGTCTCGGATATTCCTTGGAAGGCGGCGCGGCCTTGCATATCCTCGATCTCCTCGACCTCGCCGGACTCGGCGCGGAAGATCAGGCTGGCGAGGTGGGAGCCGGCGAAATCGATATTCTCGCCCTTCTGCTCGAGGACGTTGCAGGTCATGAACTTGTCGCTCCCGATCCGGTTCCTGTTGATCTCGACGAGGACCTTGTTCACGATGTCGTACAGCGCGGATACTTCGAGCTCCGCGCCGATCGTCTCGCTGGTGCGGAGGGCCGCGTGCAGCGCGGCCATGTGGATGACGGCCGTTATACCCGCCGGGAGGCCGTGCCCCGCGACGTCGGCGATGTCGAAGTAATTGCCGTACTTCGTCTTGACGAAGTCGTACAGGTCGCCTCCGACCTCGGAAGCCGTGATCATCTGGGCTTCGGTCTCGTAGCCCTCCGCCTCCATCTCCCGCGGGAGGATCGAGGTCTGGATATTCTTGGCTATGTCCATCTCGCTGGATAGGCGGTTCTTCTCATCCAGCGCCTTCTTGCTCTCGATGATCGTCAGGATGAGCGACAGATTGCGCGAAAGGGATTGCAGAATCAGGTCCTCCTGCGGGTATACGTGGTCGAAACCCGATTTGAACAGGACGAGCATCCCGCACAGCCTGTCTTGATTGAATATGGGGTGCAGGACGATGAGCTTAAATAGCTTCGCCAGGCTATGAGGAAGCGATTCCGCGTCGACGGGACGCCTGGACTCGACCATGCGCCTGATGGCGGCCTCCGCGAAACCGAGCGTACCATCGGCCGCCGACATGATGCTCGCGAGATCGAAGACCTGGTGCATGATTTGGCTGCGAAGGACCTCCGCCTTCATCTGCTTGAGAAGCTCGATATCGCTGAGGGGAACGCAGGCTTCGAGGATGAATTCCTCCCTGTCCACGGCCAAGAGGTCGCCGGAGCGCCTGAAGACCATCATCGCCTTGAAGCGGAGATCGGTCTTCGAGAAGCAGCTTTGGAGCTCCTCATAGCCCGCCCTCAAGGTATCCCTGATGAGACTGATGTCTCCCTCGGGACTGGATAGGAGGGCCCTGTTGAGAAGCTCGGTGCGCGATTGCTCGATCTCGATCTGTTGATCGTGCATATCGTTGACGTGGCCCATCCGATAGACGAAGTACTCATGGAATACGCGAATCGCGAAAACGCAGTTGAGTAAGGAGAAAAGGAAGAGGACGACGGTCGGTCGGGACGAAGACCCGAAGGAAAAGATGAAGGCGATGATCGTGAGGACGATGCCCGACGCGAAGGTGTATTGGGTCCGACGGATAGTCCCGCTCTCGAGATCGAACGAGAGGTTCGAGACGAAGTAGGCGGCGCCGATGAAGACGGCGAGGCCGAACTTGATGAGGACGAAGCCTCGCGCGGTCTCGGGACTCGCGCCGCCGTTCAGGAGATAGGCGACCCAGCCCACGGCGCAGAGTGCCGCGGTAGCCATCAGGAGAATGACCAGCCATCTTGCATTGCGCCTGAACATCGGCGTGAGCAGATTCTTCTTGATTCGCTGCGCGTGGACCGAGTATTCGAGGAGGAAAAATGCCAGGACATAGAGGGTCTGGATGGAGAATATCAGGGGATACGCGAATGGGGAGTCGTCTCCGGCCAGGAAGACGGCGACCGAGGCGACGATGCCTGAAAGGAATAGGACTCCGAAGGAAAGCAAAAGCAGTCGTGGGCGCGGACCGTATTCCTTACGCCGTTTCGCGTCGTACCAAAGGGGCAGGCAAAACGCAAGGACGAAACCGAGGGAAAGCAGGTAGAACTCGCTCATTGCTCCTCCAGTGCGTGGAAACCGCGCATCGCGGCCAGGCAGGCTTTTTTATTCTTCGACCATCTCTGACATCCTGCGAAGGTCGGAGGCGAATCCCTCGATTTGCTCGGGCGAGAGGCGCGACTCGAAGGAGCGCACCGTTGAATCGAGATTGAGCTGAATCGAGCGGAAGCCCTCGAACTCCTCGGACGCTCTTTGCGCGCAGAGCTCGCTGACCGTCCTGATAACCTCATTCGCGAGCATGACGCCCTGAAGGTTCCCGGCCACGGCGACCAGGGATTCCTTTTCATCCTTCACGCCGTCCGTGACGACGCGGATCCTATCCGAGACCGCCTTCACCTTTCTCTGGATGGTAACGACAATGGAGGTGATTTTCCTTAATGACTCATCGGTGCTCTCCGAGAGCTTGCGCATCTCCTTCGCCACGACGGCGAAGGCCTTCCCATGGGCGCCGGAATTCGCCGCCACGATCGAGGCGTTGAACGACAGGATATTCGTGGTCGAGGCGATTTCGGAAATGATCGTGATGATGTCCGATATCTGCTTCGATTCCACGAAGAGGCCCTCGGTCTCCGCGAGCGATTCGGTGAGCTCGACAGCCATGGCATCGGCTTTTTTCTCGACCTCGCGCGAGAGATTGAAGGCCTTCTCGGTCGAATTAGCGAGATTGTTGGCTATCTCGAAGATCTTGCTGGTATTCTCCTGGAGGCTTCCCGATCCCGTCCGCAAGCCCGTCAACGCGGTAGACAGCTCGGACAAGACCTTCCTGGTGCTCCTGAACTGCGACTCTTGCTCGAGCACGGCCTTGCCCGACTCAAGGCATTCCCTCGCGGCGGCCTGCACGCTCAGAAACCTCGTGTCGGCCGCCTTCAGCTCCTCTGCCGCGCGGGCCGCGGTTTCCGTCGCCGAGGCTTCGGCGGCCGTGATCCTTGAAAGATCGCTTGGCGGGAGCAAGGCCCCGGGCTCCGGGACCCGCGCTCCTTCGAGCCGATCGCTTCTTCCGGTGCGCATGTACAAGACGATCGCGACGAGGGCCAGCGCATCGAGGCCGCAGATCATGGTCAGGCGAACGGCCGCGGATAACGTCATGATCGAAACGGCCGCGTGCAGTACCATCAGGGCGGCGACGGCCCCCAGGGGAACTCTACTCAAGTTGCACTGCCCCGGTAACCAGGAAGGTCAGCGTGGGTAGACTGGTCGTTTGCCATGCGATGCTTTTGTTTTGCTGGATCTTGATCACGTATTTTTTATCGGCCGGCGCGCTCGCGAGATTCATGATCCATTTGGCTATGGCTTTGATCCCGCTAGAATTGAGGAAGTTCAGCTGCCGGAGATCGAAGTTGACCTGCTTGAAGCCCGATGCCACCGCCCCGGCGTGGATCTTCGCGAAGAGAGGATCGAGAATCTCGCTCGGATCCTGCATGTCGATCTCGCCCACCACCGTCACGGCGATTCCCGAGGCGATATCGCTCACGTCGATCGTTACTTTATCCCGCTTGATCTGATCGATACCTAGGCTGTTCATGCACTTCCTCCAAACGTCGCGTCGGGGTGGATATCCTCAGTTGGAATACTTGAGGTCGATCGTCACGAAATCGCCTTCGGTCCGCAGAGTCATCGTTCCGCCCGTCTCGGAGCGGATACGGACGAGACCGAGTTGGCTCTTGCCGTCTTGCCGAGTCGCGGCCTCTCGCATCATCCGGATATAGGCCTCGAGAGGATCGCCGCTCATGACCGAATCCCAGATATTCTTAAGGCCGGCGATGGCCTCGGGGCTTGCCTTGTTGGAAACCGAGATATCGACCTCGCCCGATTTGGAATGAAGTTTCACGCTGACTCGAGTCTCCTCGCCGGCCGCGTATTTTACGGCGTTCTCCAGAAGTTCGCTCGCGGCCATCGCGATCTTGTCGGCACGGAGGTCATCCGCGAACCCGATGGCGAGAAAGTTCTGTATGAAGGCCCTGGCCGCCGCGATGTATTTCCACCTTGGACCGAACTTGAGCTCGATGTACCCATCGTTGTTTTCAGACTCTTTTGCCATCGGACCTCTCCTGCGATGAGAAATGCGTTTGTAAAGGGCGGCACGTACGATCTGATGATTACTAAAGATAAGTTTGGACTACAATTACGAAATTTGTCAATTATGCTGTCGGTCGCCGCCCGACGCTCGCACGGCCTTTCCTCCATTTTCAGCCGGTCGACCGCTTTCGCGGCTTCCAGCGGCCTTGTCCCCAGCAAGGCTCGAGAAGACGAAACGCGGATCTATGCCCTCGAGAGACGGCAGAACGAGGTCGGCGGCCCCGAGGACAGCGGGCGAGCCGAGTCCGACCGCGGCCATTCCCGCCGCCCGAGCCGCGGCAATGCCGGCCGCCGCGTCCTCGAAGACCACGCAAAGGGCGGGATCGGAGCCGAGGGCGCGCGCAGCCTTGAGGAACAGATCCGGAGCGGGTTTCGCCCTGGCCGACGAGTTCCCGTCGATGACGGCACCGAACAATCCCCCTATGCCCGTCAGGCGTAAAATATCGCCCGCGTTCCTGCTCGAGCTGGCAAGCGCGGTTTTCAAGGCACGGCGAGAGCAAGCTTCGACGAAGGCCTTCGCGCCGGGAAGCAGCTCCGATTCGTCCATGGACTCGATACTCTCCCGATACCACGCGTTCTTGCCGGCTGCCAGGGCGAGTTTCTGCTCTTCCGTACATTCGACGCCGCCTATCGAGAGCACTATTTCAAGACTTTCCATGCGCGAGACGCCCTTGAGCCTCTCCTCGTCCCCAGGGGCCAGGTAAAAGCCGAGACTGGCCGCGAGTCTTTTCCATGCGAGAAAGTGATATTTCGCCGTGTCGACGAGTACGCCGTCCAAATCGAAAATGCAGGCTTCGAAAATTCCCGACTTTTGCATTGTCCCTCCTCAATGTGAAACTTTTTGGATTTTCCCTCTTGCAGATACCGAAAACAAGTGCTTTACTTGTGTTAGTTACTCATGTTAGTAACACATGATCAGTCAGGAGGTCAAGCATGAAAAGACTTGCAGTGCTGCTCGTAGTGATTTTTACGATCACGGGCGGGCTTGTCGCGCAAGGCGCGAAGAACCAGGGCACGATCAACGTCCTAGGTGTCTGGGGCGGACAGGAGGCTGACGCCTTTGCCGCCATGACTCAGGTATTCACCGACAGGACCGGCATCAAGGTCCAGTTCGAGGCGACACGGGATCTCGACGCGGTGCTGACTACTCGCGTCCAGGCGGGCAATCCCCCCGATGTCGTCATCCTGCCGAATCCAGGGAAACTTTACGAGCTCGCGGGAGCCGGAAAGCTAGCCGATCTTTCCAAGCTATTGGATATGAAGGAGTTCTCCAAGAACTACTCGGCCGGATGGAAAAACCTCGGCACGGTGAACGGCAAGCTCTATGGCCTTTTCGTCAAGGCGGCGATCAAGGGACTCGTGTGGTACGACCCGAAGAACCTCAAGGCGGCCGGCATCGCGATCCCGGCCACGTGGGATGATATGATCGCGACTTCCAAAAAAATAGCGGCGACCGGGACGACGCCCTGGTCGGTCGGCATAGAGTCTGGCGCAGCCTCGGGATGGGTCGCGACCGATTGGCTCGAAAACATCTTCCTCAGGCTCTACGGACCCGACAAGTACAAGGACTGGTACGAGGGCAGGCTTGCCTGGACCTCGCCGGAGATGAAGAAGGCCTGGCAGTACTTCGGTGAAATCGTCGCCGATCCCGGCATGGCATACGGCGGAAGCGCCTATATCAATTCCACTAATTTCGGCAACGCGCCGGCTCCTCTCTTCCAGAATCCACCCAAGGCCTATTTTCATATGCAGGCGAGCTTTATCCAAAGCTTCATTACGGACCAATTCCCCGGCCTCAAGCCCGTACAGGACTTCGACTTCTTCGGCTTCCCCACAATCGATCCCCAATACGCCAAGGCCGTGGAGGGCAGCGCCGACATCGTAGCGGCCTTCAAGTCCAGCTCACAGGTGAAAGCCTTCATGAATTACTTCGCCTCGGCTGAAGCTCAGTCCTTCCTGGCGGCCGGAACGGGCGGACTGGCGACCAACCGTAACCTCTCCCTGGTCTTCTACCCCGACCCCTTGACCAAGCGTGCGGCGGACATCCTCAATAAGGCGGAAATCGTCGTATTCGACGCCTCGGACATGATGCCTTCAGAGATGAACGCCGCCTTCTGGAAGGCTTGCGTCGATTACATTTCGGATCCGACGAGCCTCGACGCGATACTGACGAACCTGGACAAGGTCCGGGCGACTGCTTACAAGAAGTAGACTGGCGATTCGGGCCTTGAGGGCGCTTCGCACCCTCGGGGCCCGGCTCCATCAACAGGAGACCGCATGAGTATCCTGATCCCCCTTATCGTCGCGCTTATAGGCGTGCCTCTCGCGCTCTTGGCGTATCTGCGTCTTTCCGAGCCGCTCTCGGGCAAGGACCCGCGCCGCGCCGCCGCGGTCAGGCCCTGGCTCTGGCTCCTGCCCTCCCTCCTCCTCGTGGCGGTCTTCCTCGTCTACCCGGTCATCGATACGATCGCGAGGAGTTTCAGGAACGGAGACTCGAGTTCCTTCGTGGGCTTCGCCAACTACGCGAAGGTCTTCACGGATCCCGACAATCTCGGCGCCTTGAAGAACAACCTATTGTGGCTCGTCTTCTTTACCCTCGGGACCCTTCTCTTCGGTTTGCTCATCGCAGTCCTCTCCGAGCGCGTCAAGTACGAGTCGGCCGTCAAAGCCCTCATCTTCATTCCGATGGCCATATCCTTCGTCGCGGCCGGCATCATATGGAAATTCATGTTCGAGTTCAGGCCCGCCGGCGAGGTCCAGGTCGGAACGGTCAACGCGATCATGACCTTCGTCTCCCCGGGCGCCATCCCCAGGGCCTGGCTGGTGGACAGAGCCACAAACAACCCCGCCCTCATCGCCGTAGGCGTATGGATGTGGACGGGGTTCGCGATGGTCATCCTCTCGGCGGCCCTCAAGGCGGTGCCCATCGAGGTGATCGAAGCGGCCAAGATAGACGGTGCGAGGGAGGGGCAGATATTCTTGCGCATAACGCTCCCGCAGATAGCCCCTACGATCGTCTTCGTCGCCACCACGCTCATGATAAACGTCCTCAAGGTGTTCGACATAGTCTATGTGATGACCAACGGCAACCTCGGCACCGACGTCATCGCCAACAGGATGTATAAGGAGATGTTCAATTTCCACGACTTCGGGCAGGCAAGCGCGATCGCGGACTTCCTCCTCCTTTGCATCATCCCCGTCATGATCGTCAACATTCGCCGCTATCGGCGGCAGGGGCTATCCAATGGCTAGGCTCCGCTCGAACACGGGCGCCCGGATCGCGCGGGTGATCGTGCACGTCGTCGTGATCGCCGCATGCGTTATTTGGCTGCTCCCCAGCCTCGGACTCCTCGTCTCCTCCTTCAGGCCGAGGAACCAGATAGCCATGAGCGGGTGGTGGACCGCCTTGGGATCGCCGTTCTCCTTCACGATCAAGAACTACCAAAACGTGCTTTCGCGCGCGAACATGGGCCGGAGCTTCATCAACAGCCTCGTCATCTCGATCCCGGCCACCGTCATTCCCATCTGCCTCGCGAGCTTCGCGGCCTATGCCTTCGCTTGGATGAGGTTCAAGGGCAAGGAAGTCCTCTTCATAATCGTCATCGGCCTCCTCGTAGTGCCCATCCAGATGACCGTCATCCCCGTCCTGAGGCTCTTCAACGTCCTCCACCTCACCGGGACCTTCGCCGGAATATGGCTGGCCCATGCGGCCTACGGCCTGCCCTTCGCCATATACCTCCTGAGGAACTTCATTCAGGAGCTGCCGGCCTCGATGTTGGAGTCGGCCTTCATCGACGGGGCCTCCCATCCCCAGGTCTTCCTCTACCTCGTCCTCGGGACATCCCTTCCCGCCATAGCCTCGCTGGCCATTTATCAGTTCATGTGGGTGTGGAACGACCTCTTCGTCGCCCTCATCTACCTCGGCGGAACTCCCGAAGTGGCGCCCATGACGCTGACCATGGCCAATATGGTGAACTCCTACGGCGGTGGCTGGGAGTACCTCACGGCGGCGGCCTTCATATCGATGGCCTTTCCGCTATTGGTCTTCTTCACGATGCAGAAATACTACGTCAAGGGAATCTTGGCCGGATCGGTCAAGGAATAGGCCATTGAATGCGGAAATCGAAGGCTTCGGCGGCGGACGTCGCCCGACTCTCGGGCGTTTCGAGGACGACGGTTTCCTTCGTCCTCAACAGGACCCCGGGCAAGAGCATTCCCGCCGAGACCCGCGCGCGGGTACTCGAGGCGGCCCGCAGCCTCGAGTACTCGCCGGACGCCGAGGCGGTGAAGATCGCGAAGCGCAAGCGCAGCGTCATGGGCCTGGTCGTGAACCACTCGGACTCCATCTATTCGGACGCGTACATCTTGAGGCTCATCGAGGGCATGGCTCCCGTCTTCAACAAGCGGCGCTCCGCCCTCGTCCTCGTGCCGGTCAGGCAGCGGAAGACCGACTATGGCGAGATCGTCCGCGAGCACGGCCTCGACGGCGTGCTCATTACCAATGCCAGGGCGAACGACGAAGGCATACGATCCTTGGGGGACTCGGCCCTGCCCTGCGTCGTCATCGGGACGGTCGAAGGCCTCGAGGCCTGCCAGATCGATATCGACAACGAAGCCGCCGCCTTCGAGGTTTGCGACTACCTCCTCGGCCTGGGCCACCGCAGGATCGCCTTCATCGCGCATGCGAGCCTCGATTATTTCGCCGCCTCGGCCCGGCTCGTCGGCTACCGGAGGGCTTTGACCGAGCGCGGAGAAGCCGTGGAAGACGGTCTCGTAAGGGTTGCCGACTTCACCGAAGCCTCCGGATATGCCGCGATGCGGACGATCCTCGAGGGATCGGAACGGCCCGACGCCGTCTTCGCGGGGAACGACGCTATCGCGTACGGGGCTATCCAGGCCATCCTGGACTCGGGACTGAAGATTCCGGACGAAATCTCCATCGCCGGCTTCGACGACGACTTCCCTTCCCGATTCCTCCAGCCTTCCTTGACGTCCATGACTCTGCCGGCTGCGTCGCTCGGGGAGAAAGCGGCGACCACCGTCATCGATCTCCTCGAGGGAATAGAACCGCCGGAACGAAGGATCATACTGCCTTCGCGGCTTTCGGTGAGGGATTCCTGCAGGAGAATCGCGAAGCGGCCCTAGGCCGTTCAGAGCAAAGAAAACAGAGAGGTTATCGAGTACATGTCCAAGATGATTGCGTCTTCCCGTCTCGATCCGTCGGCGCTCGTCCTCGAAGAGACGCTCTATCACGTCGCCAACGGATATCTGGGCCTGCGGGGCTGCTTCGAAGAGGGCTATCCCGGGACGCCGGAATCCGTCCGCGGAACCTACCTCAACGCGTTCTACGACACCCACCCCATCAACCATCCAGAGAAGCTCTATGGCTTCCCCGAGACGGGAGAGCGCATGCTCAACGTCACGGACGCCCAGACCATCGAGCTCTCGGTCGACGGCGAAAGGGTACTCCTTGAGCCGGGACGTTTCGAAGGTTACGAGAGAAGCCTGGACGCGGCGCTCGGAACCATGCGCCGCGCCTTCGAATGGAGATCGAAGTCGGGTTCGCGCATCGCCGTCGAGATCGTCCGGCTTGCCTCGCTCCCCCGGCCCGAGCTCTTCGCGGTCGGATATTCGCTGAGGGCCCTCGACCGGCAGGCGAGCATCGTCGTGACCGCCCGTCTCGAAGGCGAGGTCCAGAACTATTTCGACGAGTCCGATCCCCGCCTCCCGGGCGGGGTCTTCAAGGGCCTCGCGGTCACCGACGTCGAGGCCGAAGCAGGGGCGAAGGGAGGCGAGCTCTATATCGAATCCCGGACCCTGTCGAGGGAGGCCTCCCTGGGCGTCCTCTCGCTGGTAGAGGTCGAACTCGGACCGCCCTTCGGCGCCGAGGCGGCCAAGGACACCTCCTCGGCCTCGCTCGCGATCTCGTTCGACCTTGCCGCCGGGGAAGCCTTCTTTATGACGAGGAAGAACGTCTATGTCGATTCCGACCGCGGCGCCGACGTCCGCGAGGCGACCCATTCCTCGGCCGACGACCTGCGGGGCTTGAGCTTTACTACCCTGGCCGCGGAACAGGAGAGGGAGCTCGCCGCCCGCTGGAAGGCGGCCGACGCCGCAGCCGAAGGCGATGAGGCAGTCACGGAAGCCCTGCGCTTCGACCTCTTCGAGCTCATTCAGTCGGCGCCGGCCGACGAGCGATCGAGCGTACCCGCGAAAGGCCTCTCCGGCGAGGGCTACGAGGGCCATTACTTCTGGGACGCGGAGATCTATATCGCGCCCTTCTACCGCCACAGCCATCCCGAAGCCGCGAGGCGGATGCTCGTCTTCCGCCATTCGACCCTCGCTCTCGCCCGAGAGCACGCCCGTGTGATGGGCCAGGGTCGGGGGGCGGTCTTCCCTTGGCGAACCATAGCCGGACGGGAATGCTCGGCCTACTATCCCTCGGGCAGCGCCCAATACCATATCAACGCCGACATCGCCTATTCCGCCTGGAAGTACTACGAGGCCACGGGAGACATCGGCTTCATGAGGGATTTCGGGGCGGAGATCCTTTTCGAGACCGCGAGGGCCTGGGTCGAGCTGGGGCACTTCGCCGACGGTCAATTCCGGATCGACGCCGTCACCGGACCGGACGAGTACGCCTGCATCGTCGACAACAACTACTATACCAACGTTATGGCTCGCTTCAATCTGGCGAAGGCTTCTGAGCTGCGAGCGACCCTCGCCGCGCATTTCCCCGACGCGTTGACCGGCCTGGAACGAAGAATAGGTCTCGAGGCCGCCGAGCGGCGAGCATGGGAGGAAGCGGCCGAGCGCATGTACCTCCCCTACGACGCGGCCCGCGATATCACGCCCCAGGACGACGGCTTCCTGCGCAGGGGCGAATGGGACTTCGCCGGGACCCCCGCCTCGGATTACCCCCTCCTCCTCAACCACCACCACCTCAGCCTACGCAGGAGGCAGGTCTGCAAACAGGCCGACGCCGTGCTCGCCTACTTCCTCCTCCCCGGCGTAGCGGCGGAAAGCACGGTCCGCAACAGCTATGCCTACTACGAGAGGATAACGACCCATGACTCTTCGCTCTCCTACGCGGTATTCGCCGCAATGGCCGCGCGGCTCGGGGACCCGGAGAAGGCCTATCGCTATTTCGCCCGGACGGTGCGCCTGGACCTGGACGATACGCAGGGCAACTCGAAGGATGGCATTCACGCGGCAAACATGGGCGGAACCTGGCTCGCCCTCGCCATGGGCTTCGGCGGCCTCGTCACGGATGGAGGCATTCCGGCCTTCAGTCCCGTCCTGCCCGAAGCCTGGAGGGGCCTCCGCTTCACGGCGGCCTTTAGAGGCTCGACCATCACGGTCAAGGCCGCCCATGCGGACGGCGGCCGCGTCGAGACGATCCTCGAACTCGCCTCCGGGCCCGCCCTGGAAGTCGAGCTCGACGGCGAGCGGCGTTTCTTGGAAAGGACCCTGCGCTCCCTGAGCTGAAGTCGGGCCCCGCCCGTCCCTAGCCTCCCGGCTCGAATAGCTTGAGCGGCAGAACTCCGCGAATACCCATCCGATCGCCCTTGATCACGAGGACGGAGACGATTCCCTCCCGGCCTTCCGCCAGGGCGAGGGCGGCCTCGATATCAGAGGGATCGCGCACCGCGTTGCCGACTCTCGTAGCCCATGCGTCCGCGAGCGCCGCGTCGCGCGCCGCGACCATCGCCGCGTCGGCGCGGCCGAGGCTGAGCGAGGGACCCACGGTGCCGCTGGAGGTGCATACCCCGAGGGGGGAGAAGGCGGGAGGGATCGAGACGCCGACGCGCTCCGACAGGGGCGAATCTCCCGCGAAGACAGACAGGTCCATCCGGTCCTCGAAGCGCAGCCAGAGGTCGCCGCCGTTCTCGACGACGATCTCGCGGCAGCCGAACTCGGCTTCCAGGTCGGCGCCGATGAAGGCGGCGGTCGCCCCCGCCACCGAGGCCATCGGGCCCACGCCGGCGGCCCGCGAGGCCGCGAGCATCGCCACGGCTATCCGCGGCGCTCCCGGATCGGCCGCCATCGGCGCGAGGCTCGAAAGGAAGTCCGGACGAATCTCGATATAGGATTCGAGCTCCAGCCTATAGCTCCTCGCCCTCGAGACGACGAAGTCCTCCATCCTAGTCGAATAGGAAGGGGGATCGATGCCGACCCAAAGGTCGCTCTCTTTGAATGATACGACGAAGGAGGCGAAGCGCGAGCCCATGCGCTCCCGGTAGCTCCTCCGGCGATACTCGATTCCGCCCATTCGGGGCTAGCGCTCACTCCCCGAACTTGAGGCTTATGAGCCCGAAGGGGCAGGCCTTCGCGCAGAGGCCGCAGGCTATGCACTTGTCGCGATCGACGGCGAGCTCCCAATCGGGAGCCTTCATGGAGAGGCAGCCCGAAAAGCAGACTCCCGTGCAGGAGCCGCAATGCACGCAGTCCTCCTCGCGCACGGAGAGGGAGCGCGAGATGGGCGACAGCGACACCGAGAGGGAGGCGAGATACTCGCGGCACTCCGCCAGCCGCTCGGGATCCGCCTCGAGATCCACGAGCATGCTGCCTTCCTGCCCCGAAGATATCTCGGCCCTGAGTATGTTGACCTTGATGTCGAAGCGCTTGACCAGGGTATAGATGACGGGGTCGTCGACGACCGCGCTCGAGTACTCGAGAATGTATTTTTCCCTCATCGGGACTTCTCCCTGGCGACGAGGCCCGAGACCGAGGAGCGCTCGGGCAGGGCCTGTACCGGCGCCGCGATCGGGAAGGCTCCCGAGGCGACTTGGCTCTTGAGCAGCGCGGCTATCTCGCGGGCCTTCCTGAGGCTCGAGAGGGGAGCCGTCCTTATCGCCTTGCCCTCCACCGTCACGGTTCCGGAACGGAGCTCCTCGTAGCTCGACCTCGCTATGGCGGGGTGGCCGTCGAGGCCGTAATCGCAGACGAGCACCGGTATGTCGCGGTTCCTCACCGACAGGGCCGCGGCCATGTCCTCGTCGAGCACGGGAATCGGTATGCCGATCCCGAGGTAGAGGGTGACGCCGTACTTCTCGAAGTAGGCCGCGCGCAGGTAGTCGGCCGACATTTCCTTGACGTCTCCCGTCAGCATCAGAGTCGCGGCGTTGCTCTCCGGGATGCCGCGCGCGTTGCGCGGCTTCATCGTATTGTACTGAGTGCCGCGCCAGGATACGAAGCCCTGGGCGCCGGCGAGGAACACGCGCGTGCCTACGCCGATCGTACGGAGGTAAGGATCGTTGAGGAGGGGCGAGAGCTCGCCGGAAGTCGAATAGTTGACGTTGCCCTTGCGCGGCAGAAGGCTTCCCATGTAGGTGTGGAGGGCTCGGTCGGTCGAGTTGGTCGCGGCCGCGTAGTTCTGGTACGCGTTGCGCGGATTCACCATCGTGATCTCGTTGACCAGGTCCTTGCGGATCCAGGTCTCGAACTCGCGCCGAGGATAGCAGTCCGTTCCCTTGCCCCGCGCCTTCAGGAGGAGCTCCTCGCCCCGGACGAGGGCCTCGATGAGGTGGGCGCCGCCGTAGGCGGGATCCTCGGCGGAGACTTCGGTCGCCCCGATATAGGCGTCGACCGCGGCGACTCCGCCGAAGACCGGCACTCCGTTGAGCGTGATCGACTCCATCCGCAGGGGGGGCTCGTATGGCCGAAGTTGATGAAGCAGCCCGAGGAGCACATCGCGCCGAAGGTCGCGGTCGTCACCACGTCCACTTCGCGCGCTATCTCGGCGGGAGAAGCCTCTTCGGCCATCCGCGACACTTCTTCCGCGGTGAGGACCACGGCCTCGCCCTTGGCGATCCTGGCGTTGATTTCTTCGTAGCTCTTGGCCATCCCGGCCTCCGGGAGGCAGTGTAGCCGGGCCGAGCGCCGAAAGGCAAGGCTCCAGCCTCCGGGGAACCCGGCTTCGCCGCGCGAGCTTGACCTTGGATTTTTCCTTCTATAGTATCGCGTCACCATGAAGATAGCGAAGTTCGGCGGCAGTTCCGTGGGCAGTCCCGAGGCGATCGAGGCCTTGGTCGGCATCGTACGCGAGCGGGGCTACGGCGTAGTGGTCGTCTCCGCCCTCTCCTGCGTGACGGACGAGCTCATCGCCACGGCCGAAGCCGCCGCCGGCCGCGATCCCTCTTGGCTCGGCCGCTACGAGGCGATAGGCGAACGACACCGGAAGATGCTGTCGGCGCTCGTCGGCGAATCCGAAGGCCGAAGGGGCCCGATGCGCGTCGTCTCGACGGATGCCGGGGAAAAGGTCGAGGCCCTGCTCCTCGAGCTCCACGAGGTCCTGTCCGGGATCAAGGCGCTCAGGGAGCTCTCGGCGAGGACCCTCGACCTCGTGATGAGCTTCGGCGAGCGCCTTTCCTCCATCGTAGTCGCCGCGGCGTTCCGCGCGGCCGGCATCGACGCGGTTCCGGTCGACGCGCGGGCCCTCATCGTCGCCGAGGGCGATTACGGCAACGCCCGCCCCTTGAGCGAGGCCACCTTCAACGCCGCGCGCTCCCGGCTCTTTCCCCGCAGCCAAGGCGCCCAAGGCGCGAGCCCGCTGCCGATCGTGACCGGCTTCATAGCTTCGACGAGGGCGGGCGAGACGATCACCCTCGGCCGCGGCGGCTCCGACTTCACGGCGGCCATCCTCGGGGCCGTCCTCGGCGCCGAGGAGGTCCACATATGGACCGACGTGGACGGCATCCTCACCGCCGATCCCAAAAAGGTCCCGGACGCCTTCAGCCTGGACAGCCTCAGCTACGAGGAGGCGATGGAGCTCTCGCACTTCGGGGCCAAGGTCATCTATCCCCCTACCATCCAGCCCGCGCTGGAGCGGGGCATACCCATTCGCATACTCAATACCTTCAACCCGAGCTTCCCAGGGACGACCATCGCCTCCGACGCGGCCCCCTCGCGCTACCCGGTCAGGGGCATCTCCTCCATATCCTCCGCCGCCCTCGTGCGCGTCCAGGGCCCGGGCATGGTCGGCGTCACCGGCATAGCGATGAGGCTCTTCGGTTGCCTCGCCCGAAGGCGCGTGAACATCATCCTCATTTCCCAGGCCTCGAGCGAGAGGTCCATCTGCTTCGCGGTCTCTCCCGGCGACAGGGAAGCCGCGGTCGTCGGCCATAGCCGAGGAGTTCGCCTCTGAGATGGCCGACGGCCGCATCGGCGAGCCGGTCATCGAGGTGCGACAAGGCGATAATCGCGATCGTCGGCGAGCGGATGAAGAACACGCCCGGCATCTCCGGCAGGGTGTTCCACTCCCTGGGCCGCAACGGCGTCAACGTCTCGGCCATCGCCCAAGGCTCGAGCGAGCTCAATATCTCGGCCGTCGTCGACGCGTCGGACGAGGCTAAGGCGCTCAACGCCGTCCACGAGGCCTTCTTCCTCTCCGGCACGAGGTCGGTCAACGTCTTCCTCGCGGGCTGCGGCCTCGTCGGAGGGACCCTGCTCCGGCAGATCGCCCGCCAGCGGACCATCCTGTCCGAGGACTACTCGGTGCGGGTCGAGGTGATCGGCATCGCGAACTCGCGCAAGATGCTGGTGCGGGAGAAGGGGATAGTCCTGGACTCCTGGAAGGCCCTCATCGAGGCCGAAGGGGAGAGGACGGACCTCGAGGCCTTCGTCCGGACGGCCCACGACATGAGCCTCCCCAATACCGTCTTCGTGGACTGCACCGCGAGCGACGCCGTACCGAGGCTCTACGAGCGGGCCCTGCGCGGCTCCACTGCGGTCGTCACGCCCAACAAGAGGGGGAATACGGGTTCCCTCGCCTTCTATGCCGGGATCATGCGGGCCATGCGCGAATCCGGCTCGCCCTATCTCTACGAGACCACCGCGGGCGCGGGCCTTCCGGTCATCTCCACCCTGCACGACCTCATGGTATCCGGCGATAGGATCGTTCGGATCGAGGCCATGCTCTCGGGCACCATCGGCTTCGTCCTCTCCAACTACGACGGCTCCACGAGCTTCGCGAGCCTGGTGCTCAAGGCCAAGGAGCTCGGCTATACCGAGCCCGATCCCCGCGACGACCTCTGCGCCGCCGACGCCGCCCGCAAGGCCCTGATACTGGCCCGCGAATGCGGCCGCGAGCTGGAGTTCTCCGACATCTCCATCGATCCCCTCCTCCCCCGCTCCTGCATCGAGGCCCCCGGCGTCGATGCCTTCTTCGTCGAGCTCGAGCGCGAGGAGCCCTTCTTCCGCTCCATGCTCGAGCGGGCCAAAGGAGCCAACCTGGTCTACGCGGCCACGATCGACGACTCGGGCATCAGGCTCCGCCTGAGATCGGCCGCCCCGGGCGATCCCTTGTTCGGCCTCCGAGACGCGGAAAACGTCGTCGCCTACACGACCGAGCGCTATTCGGCCCTTCCCCTCGTCGTCAGGGGTCCGGGTGCGGGCGGCGAGGTCACGGCCGGCGGCCTCTTCGCCGACATCGTGAGGATCGCGAAATCGCTGGTGTGAACGGAGCCTAGGTCCTATACTGGTGCCATGGGGGATTCATGCATCCAGCGAATCGTTTCCCCTTCGGCCCCTCGATTGTCCTCCTTTTGATATTTTCGGGGCTAACGGGTTGCGTCGCACCGAAGCCGGATATCGCCCAGGCCGCAGGCGGGATCCTCGACCTGAGAAGCCGTGATTTCAGCGGGGGCGAGAGCGTGCCCCTGACCGGACTATGGGATTTCCTGCCCGGTTCCGTCGATATTCCTTACGACGCCTTCAAGGCCTCCCGGACGGTGCTGAGGAAGGTTCCGGACCTATGGAAAGGCTCCGAGGCCGGGGGAACGAGGGGACACGGCTCGGGGACCTATCACCTCACCGTCCTCCTGCCTCCGGGGACTCCTCCCTTGGCGCTTCGATACCTCTCGGCATCCACCTCTTTGCGGATCGAGGTCCAAGGCAAAAGTCTCGTCCAGGTCGGCGTACCGTCGGCAGATCCCGCGGAAGCCAGGGCGGCGTACAAGCCCGGCTTCGTGCGCCTGGATCCGGTCGGGGAGCGACTGGACATCATGGTCAGGGTCTCCAATTACCTGTACCGCAACGGCGGCCTATGGTATCCCATCTTCCTGGGGTCGGCGGCCTCGATCGAGTCGAGCTACCTCTCGGACTTGGCCGTTACGGTCGCGCAATCCATGGCCCTCGCGGTCATGAGCCTGACCCTCCTTTTCCTGTTCTACCTGAGGAGGAAT
Organism: uncultured Spirochaetota bacterium; assembly: GCA_963778775.1. Classification (GTDB taxonomy): domain Bacteria; phylum Spirochaetota; class Spirochaetia; order Treponematales; family Rectinemataceae; genus UBA1306. The sequence continues at coordinate 21,570 of CAVZVX010000073.1, forward strand.
AACCGCGCCTTTCTCCTCAGCGGGCTCCTGGCCCTGCTGCTCGCGCTGCGCCTCCTCGTGACGGGCGATTACATCATCACGAGCGCGTGGCCCCGGATTCCCTTCGAGCTCGTGATAAGGATGGAATACCTCACGGCCTCACTTCCCTATCCCATAGCCATCGAGTTCTTTTGCGTCCTGTTTCCCGGGCTCCTTGGAACGCGCCTCAAATGGGCCTGCATCCTTCCCCCCTCTCTCTTCGTCCTCCTGGTTTTCGTCTTTCCCCTGGATCTGCTGACCCGATCACTGTTCGTCTTGTACGTCTTCGCCTTCATGAACATCATCGTCCTCTCGGTCGCCGTCTTCACCAAGACGGTCCTGAAGTCCGATCGCGAGGGGATAGCCATTTTCATCGGGGCCATGGTCCTGGCCCTGAGCGTGATCAACGACATCTTCTATTCGTCCTTCGTCTGGTGGACGGGCAACCTGGCCCCCTGGGGCTTCAGCGTCTTCGTGGGCTTCCTGGTCGTGATCATGGTCAGGCGAATGACGACCGACTTCGCCGAGGTGGAAGCGCTCCTGGCGCGGAAGGAACTCATGATCAAGGAGATCCACCACCGGGTAAAGAACAGCCTCCAAGTGGTGGCGAGCCTCCTATCCCTCCAGGCTAACCACGTCGACGATCCCGAGACGAAGGAGGTCTTCGCCCTCCTCAGGATGAGGATCATCTCCATGAGCCTCGTCCATGAAAAGCTGTACGGGAAGGTGGGCTCGGATAGCCTGGACCTTGGCAATTACCTGCGGGACTTGATCGGGCTCCTGATCTCCAAGGACAGGCTCGAGTCGGTCAAGATCGACCTGAAATTCAAGGCCCAAGCCGTCGAGGCGGGCGTGGATAGCTGCTTCAACGCGGGACTGATAATGACGGAGCTCGTCTCCAATGCCTTGAAGTACGGCCTCCTGCCCAAGGGTGGAGGCAGCCTGAGCATCGAAATGTCCCGAATCGGCGCCTCGGCGAGAATACTCGTCGAGGACGACGGTCCGGGCTTCCCTCCCGGCTTCCGGCTCGGCGAGATCGATACCCTCGGCTATAAGCTGATCATGAGCATCATCAAGGGAAATCACGACAAGCTGGAAATACTGCCGGGACCCGGGGGCCGGGTCATGGTCGAGCTGGGCATAGGGGGCCACGGCGCGTGATGATCGGGGCCGATTGACAGGGTCGGACGGGGCGTCGTACTTTGGGCCGGATACGGAGCACCCCGTCGAGCGACGAGGATCGGAGTCGGTGTGGAAACGCTTTTCGCTTCGGCCGCCAGGCGCGACGCCGAGGACATTCGCCGGTCGTTTTCCGAGCTGAATGCCCAGTTCCGCTATGACGTCGTGCTGGATCTCGTACCGAGCACCTCGTTCATCGTCAACGAGGACAGGCAGGTCATCTTCGCCAACGCCGCCGCGCTCTCGGCGCTGGGCCTCGATTCGTCGGAGGTCATCGGAGCGCGCCCGGGGGAGATCCTAAAGTGCATCCACGCCCGCGAGACGCGCGGCGGCTGCGGCACGACGGAGGCCTGTCGCGTCTGCGGCGCAGTCTCGGCCGTCCTCGAGGCGCTGGATAAGGACAGGAAGGCGGTCCGGGAATGCCGCATCACCACGAAGGCCGGCGGAGCGACGGGAGGATCGGACTTCCTGGTCACGGCGGTGCCCATCGCCGCCGCCAAGGGCAGGTTCGCGGTGGTCACGTTGCACGACATCGGCGATTCCAAGCGCAGGCAGGTGCTCGAGCGCCTCTTCTTCCACGATCTCATGAACGGATTGTCCAATCTGCAGGCCTGCGTGATCCTGCTCAACAAGGAATTCGGGTCGATGGTCGGCGAGCACGATTATTTCGCGAGGCTGAGCGCGGCCACCAAGGGCCTCATCGACGAGGTGTGCCAGCAGCGCGAGCTCATGACCATGGAGAGCGGAGACCTCGAGGCCGAGCTTCGCGAGATCGACCTCGGCCTCGTCGCGCGCGAGGCGGCCCAGGGCGTCGAGATCGCGGACTATGCCGAGGGCAAACGGATCGCCCTCCTGGCCGAAGGCGAGCCCGTCATCGTCTTTACCGACCCGGTCCTCCTCAAGCGAGTCGTCGTCAACATGCTCAAGAACGCGCTCGAGGCCTCGGGACCGGGCGAGGAAATCCGGCTGAGGCTGGCCGACGCGGGGGAGCGCGCCGAGCTTTCGGTACGCAACTCGGCTTATATCCCGCGGGAGCTGCAGCTGCAGATCTTCCAGCGCTCGTTCTCGACCAAAGGCAGGGGCAGGGGCATAGGCACCTACAGCATGAGGATGCTGGCCGAGAGGTACCTCGGGGCGAAGATCGGCTTCACGTCCGACGAGCACGAGGGGACGACCTTCAGGCTCCTCCTCCCCCGAGGTTAGCCCGAACTTCTCACTAGGCGCAGAATGAGTTGACGCGCCTAACAGAAAAATCGGGCCGATGTCCGCGTCGCTCCTAGGCTCGGTGCTCACATGCCAAAAAAGCATGCTCCGCTCCTCGCCGTCGTCGCTTCTCGACCTCAGCCCGATTTTTCTTGTGAGAAGTCCGGGCGCGGACGGATTACTACTTCGTATAGCCGACCTGCATGATGAACAGGGGCGCCTCGCTCTTGGAGAGCTTGGCCGCCGCGGCCGTCGCGGCGGGGACGACGTTGAACATGACGATGGACGATAGCTTGAGGCCGGCCGCCACCAGGGCGGCGTTCTCGCCGCCGTAGCTGGCCGTGGCCATGCCCATTTCCGTGCCCATCGTCGCGTTACCCTTCACGAAGGAGGGAAGCTTGGCGGCGTCGTAGGTGAAGAGCAGCATGAAGGCCGAGTTGGCGATGCTCTCCGGCGTTACGGCGGCCCGCTCGTCCTTGGAGTCCACCTGCTTGAGGACATTGCCCTCGGGCAGATAGCGGTACACGCCCTTGGCGTTCAGCAGGTAGAGGTTGACGTAGTTGACCTCGCCCGAGACGGGGAAGGCGCCGCCGGCCTTGGAGGCCGAGGACACGGCGTCGGGCGTGCCTTTGAGTCCGTCGGCGGCCCACACGATGGCGGAGAGGTCGGCGATCGGCACTTCGCCTTTTACGAAGGCCCGCGCAGCGGCCCGAGCCCTGATTGCGCTTAGAACGTCTACGCCGAGCTTGTCGGGGGCCTTGCTCAAGACGATGTCTTGACCGAAAGCCAAGGCCGCGAAGGCGGCCAGAACCAAGACCAGAAAACCCTTCTTCATGAGTTCCTCCTTAGAACAGGACACCAAATTAATGCGTCCGGCCCGACCCTTGCAAGGTTCCGAAGTCTTTCACGAGGGTAACCTGGTTGCCGCGTTCGTTGAACAGGACCTTATCGAAGGCGCGCATCGTGATGAAGAGCCCGCGGCCGTGCTCCAAGAGCTCCTCGGCCGGAACGTCGCCGCCCCGGATGAACTCCTTGTAGTCGAAGCCGGGACCCTCGTCCGTGACTCTGAAGACAACGCGGTTCGACGATATCGAGTACTCCACCGCGACCTTCCGCGAGCGGAAGCGCGGGTCGGCCCGACGCTCCCGGAGAAGCTCGAAATACCCGCCGGCCCTCATGGACTCGCTCTTCTCGTCGAAGCTTATCTCGAGGCTGCCGTGCTCGACGGCGTTCACCACGATCTCGCGGAGGCAGCTCGCGAGGAAGCGGGACTCCACCCGGCCGGTGTAGGTTGCGAGGTAGGCCGTGGCCCTGCGGCATACCCTGTCCGCGGCAGTAAGGCTGCTCTCGATGTCGAAGCGCTCCCTCGCCTCCACGAAGGAATCGGCGAGCGGATCATCGGTCTCGGGCGCGACCCGCAGGAGGATCTCCCTGCGCTCCAGGGCGTCGATCCGCTCGAGCCTGAGGGCGCAGGGCCTGGGGTCGCCAATCGGAGCCTTGATCCTGACCATGATCTCGCTTGCCTCTACCTTGTCCTTTAGCGAGCGGGCCGCGGCGCGCAGGTATTCGGCGGGAAGGCTTCCCTCGCGCTCGTCCGCGTAGACGGCCTGGGTCAGGTTGAAGGACCCCCAATCATGCGAGTCGAGCCCGAAGAGCTCGGTCGCCGCGCGATTGCCCTCGATGAAATCGAGCTCCTCGGTGAGGAGGGCGACCGGATCCGAGCTGCCTTCGAAGAGGCTCCGGTAGCGACGCTCGCTCGCGGAGAGTCGAACGCCGGTTTCGGTCATCACCCCGATCCGCTCCTCGAGGCTGCGATTAAGATCCCCGAGGCGATCGTGGAGAAAGCCGAGGCGATTGGCGAGGACGAGGGCGGTGCCCATCGTGAAGAGGAAGAAGCCGTACTTCGTGAGGAGAAGGTCCCACTGCATGACCATCGCGTCGACGATGTCGAAAATCCCGGTCGCGAACAGGATCGCGCCGCCTATCAAGAGGTTCCCGACGGGCGTCCTGACCAGGGACTCCAGGTAGATCTTCCCGAGGCTCGGGCTCCCTTCTCGCCCGCTCTCGTCCGCCCTGCGCTTCCGCAGGTCGGCGAGGAAGCGGCCGAGCATGTCCACGCCGAAATAGAAGACGGCCATCACGAGGCCCGAGACCTGCCAGATGAGGAGGAGATCGCGGGCGAAGGGCTTGGGCGCGAGGAGTTCGCCCACGGCGATGATCGAGCAGAAGCCTCCGTACCAGAGGGTGACCTTCCTGATCCGACTCTCGTTGAGGGTCTCGAGGAAGGCCCCGACGAGGGGAAGGATGAGCGAGAGCGTGAAGAGCTCGATCCGGAACACGACGTCGCTGTCGGCTATGACCGTCGCGATCGCGTAGGTTCGCATGAGGAG
>CAVZVX010000074.1:0-14631 GCA_963778775.1 uncultured Spirochaetota bacterium
CGCTCAAGATTGCTCTCGAGCTCGAAAACTGATCCAGGAGGAAGAGAGCGATGAAACCGCATACCCTAAGGCGGCATGCCTTGATGCTGTGCGCCGTCATCCTGGGCCTATTCGCGTCCGGCGCCCTTGCTCAGGGTTTGACGACAATGGTCAGCGCGTTCGCGCATTGGACGACCCCCTGGTCGCCGACGTCGAGGATATCCTCATCGAGTCGGGTACCGCCTTCCTCTCCTACGCCGCCCCCTATTCCGACCGCGAGCTTCGCGCCGCCCTCGACCGGGTATAAGCCCGAAAATCTCTCCGACGAGGGCAAAGCCAAGTACGACTCGGCCCTCGCCGCCCTCCATCCCGATCCGGGCTTTCGGATCGGGCGAGCTGGCCGTGAAGGCGCGAGTGGAAGCCAACCTGGATGCGAACTGGCGCTCGGACGAAGGCGTGCCCTGGGTCCTGGGCTATCAGGAGCGCCCCTCCTTCCTGGGCCTGCCGGTCGAAGCCTGGGCGGGGAGCGGCGTCTACGGATACTTCGAGCCGGCCTGGAGGCGCGACTATTACTCGATCAATCTTCCCGTTTCGCAATTCTCGGTCCCGAACTACACGAGCGTCCCGATCGATATCTTCGGCACCGACCTCGACTTCCCCTTCCGCGCCTTCGGCTCCGCGGGCGGGGATTTCTGGGGCTTCCGCATAGGCCGCGACAAGCTGTCCCTGGGCAGCATGGGCGAGGACAACCTCGTCGTATCCTCGAAGACCGAGTGGTACGACTACGCGCGCCTCACCCTCTTCTTTCCCGATTTCCAGTACTCGGCCTACATGGTCCAGCTCGATCCCTACGCAACCTCTACATGCACCGGGCGGATTTCCTTCTCTTCGACAGACTCTCGATAGGCCTCACCGAGGGCGTACTCGTCGCAGGCTCCGCTCCCGAGCTTCGATTCTTCAGTCCCCTCATGATCTTCCACGACTACGAGGCCTGGAACGACGAGGCCATCGCCGCGGGCAGTACGACGACGGGGGGAGTGGCCACGACGACGGCGACCTCCGGGGTCGGATCCATGCTCGGCGTCGAGCTGAATTATAATCCTGCCCGCTACGTGAACCTGGTCGCCCAGTATCAGTTCAACGCCGGCCAAGATCCCGATAAAATTGATCTTCTGGCCCGGCGTGACGAGCACCATACCCAACTCCTCGGCCTTTCTCCTGGGCGCCAAGCTCCGCGCCCCTTATCGGGGCGGCTATATCAAGGGCGATCTCCACGGGGTCTATACCGAGCCCTTCGACATGATCCTCTCGAACGACTCCATAAGCTATATCTATTCCAGGCCTTCCAACTCCGACTACTCGAGCGCCCCCATCCAGGAGTGGATCGGCTTCCCGGACGGTCCGGATTGCATCCTGGTTTCGGCTTCCATGGGCTACGAGAACGCCTATCGCGCGAGCCTCGAGCTCCAAGCCTCCTACGAATGGAAGGGCGGCATCGATAACGGGAACTTCGCCACGTCCTATGGCTGGAGCCTGGCCAACGCGATGCTGGGTACTCCCTCGGGCGTGGTTCAAGGCAGGTTCCGGATCGGGGCCGATGTGGCCCTTCCCCTAGGCGAAAAATGGAAGGCCTCGGCGGCGGTCTATTACAGCCATTTCACGAATGCGTACAATGTGGAGGGCGCCGTAGACCAGTCGGTCGAGCTCATGGCGGGAATCGCCTATTCGCTTTAGCTCGGGAAGACTGAAAGGCGTCATAGCCTGATGGGACTACAAGTCTGGGAGGCCTCGGCAATGCATCGAAAATCATTAGGAATCGGAAAATCCATTCTTACCCTGGTAATTATCATGACCTCCGCCCTATCCTTCGCTCAGACCCTCCCTTCCCCGGAAGATCCGCTGTGGCGTTACCAGGCCTGGATGGAGACTGCAGGACTCGCCAAGCCCAAAAATCTCATGTTCCAGGATTCGGGGCCCCGGGCCACAGAGGACAACGGCCCCTGGAAACTGGAAGACGCGAAGACCGCTCGGGAAGCTACCCCGGCCTGGCGAATGATGCCATCGGAAGCCGGCGTCTATTACAATTCCGGCGCGCCTTCCGATATGAATGCCGGCGGCATTTGGAAAGGCGTCGGCTTTACCGGGTGGGCGCGTACGGGAGTCGAAGCCTCCTGGGGTTCCTTTTCAGGAACCTTCGGGTTGCAAGACTGGGCTTCTCAGAACGCATCTTTTACTTTGGCGCCATCCGCCAATTCCCGGCAAGCGCTCATGGGCCTCGACGGCGGCAATATCGATACTCCGCAAAGATTCGGGTATGTACCGTTTAATGTATTGGACATAGCGAACTCTCGGATCGGATTTGCATGGAATCCGCTTTATATCTCATTCGGGAACGAGAATCTCTGGGCCGGACCGGCAATGTTCAATCCCCTGCTTCTGAGCTCCAACGCGGCAGGCTTTCCCCACGGCCTTTTAGGGCTTCAAAATTGCAGTACCCCCATCGGTAACGTCGAGGCGCAACTGCTCTATGGTCAGCTCGCGGATTCCCAATATTGGCCGGATCCGACCGACCGCTTCTTCGGCGGGCTCTTCCTGGCCTATCAACCGGTCTTTTTCCCGCAATTGACCCTCGGGGCCGAGCGCACGGTCTTTTCCTATTGGGATTCCCTGTCGCCTTCCGTTTTCGCCATTCCCTTCTGGCCGGGCAATGGGTCCGGGTATCGGGACTGGCTCGAGCCATCAGCACATTTCGTTACCTGGAGATTGCTTTTTCCGGATGTCGGGTTCGAATTCTATGGCGAGTATGGGAAAGAACGACTTCAGCGATCCCTCCTATCTTTATTTCCTGAATCCGGAGCACGAGATCGGCCTATATGCTGGGCCTGAAGAAGACATTTTCGCTTCCCGACTCCATGCTCCTGGGCGTCGGCTTCGAGATGGTCGACTTGACTCAAAGCATCGAAAGCCTGATCAATCTCAATGGCGACAACGTAGGAGGCGATTTTTACAGCCACTGGGCGGTATTGGAAGGCTATACCGACGATGGCATGATCCTGGGGGCCGGCGCCGGCAACGGTTCGGAAATGGAAGTGCTCTATGCCGACCTTTACTTTCCCCAGGGCCATTTCGGGCTGGAGCTTTCCAGGCTCCTTCCTTTGGCTTCGTATCTATATTGGAACGTCAACATCCAGCCCGGCAACGAGCACTTGACCGACGCGATTTTCCAGTTGAAGGTTTAAGGCGATTACAGAGTCCGCGACTGGCTATTATCCCTTTTCGTGGCCGAGTCCAAGGAAGTGAATCGCTACTTCATCCAAGGGAATATCCTCTGGGATTTTTCCTCGCAGTTTTCGGTCAAATATCTTTTCCGGTAAATTGGTACCTGCTGATTGTATCCAGGAAAATCGGACCTTGCTTTTCTATAGTGTAGCTTTCCAGGACCTTTTCGCGTCCCCTCGCGCCCAATTGCCGCCCCAGTTCCGGCTGTCGATACAACATGGTAATCCTTTTGGCGACCTCTTCGATATCCAGGTAGGGAACGACGAAGCCGGCGTCGCCTTCGACGAATTCCGGCATTCCGCCTGAATTTTCGAAGCAGATTACCGGCTTTCCCAAATACGCGCATTCGATGCCGACTATTCCGAGAGCCTCTTCCCGTGAAAGCAGGACGAATAGATCGAATGCCGAGAAATAATCGCCCGCGTTTTCCTTCGCCCCTGAAAAAAGCAATCTATCCTTCAATCCCGACTTCTCGAGATCGTAGTCAATCTTGGCTTTCTCCGCGCTATCGGTGAACTGACCCACCCAAAGAAAATAAATCGGCAGATCCGCATTGTTTTTCTTGAAACAAAAGGCCAGTTGTATCGCCAGATCGGCGCCCTTGCGCCATTCTGCGGTTCCGGATAAACCCACGATAAAGGATGATTCCGGAATGCCGAATTCCCCAAGGATCTCCTTCCTGCCTGTTTTTTCACTCTTGACCGTATTGACGACAAAATCGTTTATTTGGACTATCTTGTCGGGACGGACTCGGTAATTCGTCACGAAATTCATTCTTACCGATTCCGAGGCCGCTATGTAATCATCCGAGAATTCAAGTACCTTTCGTATGTTCTCCCTTCCGAACGCCTCGATTGAATATTGCAATTCGTGAATATGAGTAATAATAGGGCAGTCCAAGTCTTCAAGGAATTCAAGGACCTCGCCATTGGCGATCGTATTGGAATAGACAAGCGAAAATTTTTCCTTCTTTAGATTCGCTTTCAGCATTTTCAGGTAAAACGGCTCATATATGGGAACGATGAATAAGGCCTTAACCAAACGCGAGACGATATTCCGAGGAGTATTTTTCGTCGGCGGCCGGAAATAGTAAGTTCTCCCCAGCTTCTCGAATTCAGGTCCGAGCTCTCCTTCTCTTTTCAATAAAATCGCGAATTCGATAGCCTCGCTTTCCTTCATCCACTTGATGAGGTTCAGCAAAAGCAGCGGCGCGCCGGTTCTCGTGGCTTCATGGGATATGAAGAGAACTTTTTGCTTAGCCGGCATAATTAGGACGATCCCTGCCTTTTAGTCACGGAAGTATTCGAAAACGAGGAAAACCGCGGGGACAGGGCATAGCGCTCATCGGAATCGTCCAGCTTATAAAGGCCATGGCCCCTGAAGTCTATTCCGCATTGCTCAGGGCGCCTGTCCGCCTTATCGGCCCACATCCACACGGCCTGCGTCAGCGCTTCGGTGCCGGTACAATGGACCCCGACCTGGTGGATTCTCGCAAATTCCTTGTCCTTGAAGAACCCGAAGTGCCTGACGATCAAATCTATCAATTCCCGGAGGATCGGGTGTCCCTTCTCGAAGCAGAGGAGCCAATTGAGGACGGCGTTCTCCGGGAAGTCGAGCTTTTCCCGCGCGGCCGGGGATGGGCCGTCGAGAAATATCGCCGGGTCGGCATACTTGCCCAGCTCGAGATTATCGGCCCATTTATTGCCCTCGAAGGAGAGCATTTCGGAGGGGTCGTCCCGCAATAGTTCCCGGAATGGGATCGACAGGGCGCTGTCGATATCACAATAGATGCCGCCTTCCCGGAACAGCACGCAATAACGCCAGATATCGGCCCGCATGGCCGGAACCCAGATCGCCTTGTACACGTCGAGGATCGGATGGCCGGCATAATTCCCGGTCATGTAATCGTCCATCGCTCGGTCGTCGAAAAAGGAAAAGCCGTAGTCGGGATTGAGCTTCCTGAATCGCTTGACTCCTCGCGCGTGGAGCGAGGGCAGTCTCGGTATTTTCCATGTTTGATAGACGACATTGGGGATTCTATTCCCCTTGGGCGCCGCCCGAGTATATAGCCGCGATATATCGGACTCCTCGGGCATTATCAGTCTGTATAATCTCCTGCCGACGCCGCGGGCGATCCGGCGCGACTGCCTTGCGACTACCGAGGATATTTTCAACTCTTGCCTCCCGTGCACTGCGGGCCGTCTCGATGGATCGCCCGGAAGTAGGCGATCGTGCTCAAAAGTCCTTCCTCGAGCGCCACCTTGGGCTCCCAGCCCAGATGCCTTACCGCGAGGGAGATATCGGGCCTGCGGAGCTTGGGATCGTCGCTCGGAAGCGGACGGAAGACGATCTCCGAATCGGAACCGGTCAATCGCTTCACCTTTTCCGCGAGCTCCGCGATCGTGAACTCGCCCGGATTGCCCAGGTTTATCGGGCCGCGAATTCCCTCCGCCGAGTCCATCATCCTCGTCATGCCCTCGACCAGGTCGTCGACGTAGCAGAAGGATCTGGTCTGCGATCCGTCCCCGTAGATCGTCAGCGGTCGGCCCTTCAGGGCCTGGACGATGAAATTGCTCACCACCCGCCCGTCCTCCGGATCCATCGACGGGCCGTAGGTGTTGAATATTCGGATGACCTTGATTTTCGTGGAATGCGAGCGCCAATGATCGAAGCAAAGGGTCTCGGCCCCCCGCTTGCCCTCGTCGTAGCAGGACCGAAGGCCTATGGGATTGACGTTCCCCCAATAGGCCTCCGTTTGAGGGTGCACCAGGGGATCGCCGTAGACTTCGCTCGTGGAAGCCTGGAGGATGGTGGCTCCCTTCCTCGCCGCCAATTCCAGCATATTGAACGCGCCCCAGACGCTCGTGCGGAAGGTCCTTATCGGGTCGGCTTGGTAGGCCGGGGGGGAGGCGGGACAGGCCAGGTTGTAGATTTGGCCGACTTCGAGGTCCACTCCCTCGACCACGTCTCCTTTGACGAAGGTGAAATTGGGCTCTTTCCTGAGCCCCGCTATATTGGCTTCCGAGCCGGTGGACAGATCGTCCAGGCAGACGACCTCCCGCCCCTCGCGTATAAGCCTCCCGCACAGATGGGAGCCGACAAAGCCGGCCCCCCCGGTCACGAGTATCCTATCGGGCATGCCGAGCGTTCCTTCCTACGCAGAAATACTCGAAGCCCATCCCCTTGAGCGCCGACGGATCATACTGATTCCGGCCGTCGAAGATGACGGGGCTTTTCATGAGACTCTTCATCTCGTCGAAATCGGGCTGTCTGAATTCCTTCCATTCCGTCGCCAGGACGAGGGCGTCGACTGCCTTCAGCGCCTCGTACATGTCCTCGCAATAGCCGACCCGGTCGCCGGCCTCGCGGAGCGCCTTCGCCGCGCCTTCCATGGCCACCGGATCGTGGACGCGTATCCGGGCTCCTCGGGCCAGGAGTCCCTTGATCAGGACGATGGACGGGGATTCCCGCAGGTCGTCGGTCTGCGGCTTGAAGGACAGGCCCCAGACTCCGAAAAGCCTCCCCGTCAGGTCGGCGCCGAATTTCCTCTCCACCAAGGTATTGATATAGGTCTTCTGCCTCTCGTTGACGGCGTCGACCGCCTTCATCATCTCCATCTCGACCCTGTTCCGCCTGCCGGCGACGACGAGCTCCTTGACGTCCTTCGGGAAGCAGGAGCCGCCATAGCCCAGACCCGCGTACAGGAAGGGCATCCCGATCCTGCGGTCGGTCCCGATCCCGATCCGGATATGGTTTATATCCGCCCCGACGGCGTCGCAGAGCCCCGCCATCTCGTTCATGAAGCTGATCCGCGCCGCGAGCATCGCGTTGGCCGCGTACTTCGTCAGCTCGGCCGACCTCACGTCCATCAGCAGTACGGGATTCTGGTTGCGGACGAAGGGCTCGTAGAGCTCCTTCAGCAGTTCCGCGGCATGCGCGTTCTCGGCTCCCACGATGACCCGGTCGGGCCGCATGAAATCCTCGATCGCGACCCCCTCCTTCAGGAACTCGGGATTGGACACGACGTCGAACTCGAGGCCTGAGAGGCCCCTCCGGGCCAATCCCTCCTCTATCGCCTTCCTCACGAGGTCGGCGGTCCCGACGGGGACCGTGGATTTGTCGATTATCACCTTGTAGCCCGCGATGGAGTCCCCGATCTCCCTCGCCACTGCCATCACGTAGCCGAGGTCGGCGGAGCCGTCCTCCGATACGGGAGTCCCGACGGCGATGAAGCAGAAGAGGGCGGTCTTCGAGCGCGTCGGGAAGGGAGGTCGTGAACGAAAGCCGTCCCGCCTTCGCGTTGCTCCTGACCATGGTATCGAGGCCAGGCTCGAAGATGGGTATTACGCCTTCCCGCAGCCTCCGGATCTTCTCGACGTCGTTGTCGACGCAGGTCACCGTGTTGCCCATCTCCGCGAAGCAGGTCCCGGTGACCAGGCCGACGTAGCCCGTGCCGACGACGGCTATCCTCATACGTTTCCTCCTAGCGGCCGGAGCGCGCGAAGACGGTCGCTATCGTCTTGGCGGCTATCGAGACGTCGAACATCAAGGACAGGTTCTTGATGTAATACAGGTCGAACTGCAGCTTCTTGTAGGTGTCCTCGACCGAGGGCGAATGGTACTCGCCCGATACCTGGTCCCATCCGGTGATGCCGGGCTTCACGAGAAGCCTCTGCCGGTAATAAGGCACATGGCGCTCCAGGTCTTGGGCGATCTCGGGCCGCTCGGGCCTCGGGCCTATGAAGCTCATCTCCCCGCGCAAAATGTTGTAGAACTGCGGGACCTCGTCGAGCCTGGTCCTGCGGAGGAAATTCCCTACCGGAGTGATGCGCGGATCGTTCCGTCCCGTGGGGGAGAAATCGTTGCGATCGCCGTGCATGGTCCGGAACTTCACGATCGAGAAGGCCCGGCCGCCCTTGCCCAGGCGAGTCTGGGTGAAGAAGACCGGTCCCTTGCTGGTGAGCTTCACGGCTATCGCGACGAGAAGGAGGATGGGCGAGAGGACCGCGAGCCCGAGGATCGCGAGGCACAGGTCTATCGCGCGCTTCGCGCCCTCGTAGGGCTTTTTGGCGTGCAGGTCGATATTCTCGAGGAACCAGAAATCGCTGATCGTCCCTATCGGTATCTTCCTCAGGCGATACTCGTAGAACCTGTCCAGGCGCATGAAGCGTAGCTCGGGACCCATGAGGCTCAGGAGGGCCATCCTGGTCTGCTCGCTCAGGGCCCGCTCGTCCGATATGACCACGAGGCTGATGTCCAGGCTCGACGCCATCCAGACGAAGGACTCGGCGTCGCGAAACTCGCGAAGGCCTTCGATGGGCGGCTGAGAGCCCCCCTCGTCGTAGAAGGCCACGGTTTCGTAGCCGTTGGGATGGGCTCGTATGTCGGCCACCAGATCCTTCAGGGCCGGATCGCTTCCTACGAAGGCGATCTTCGTATTGGAATTCAGCCGGCGCGCGATGCGGGAATAGGCGGCCCGCCAGATCCAGACGAAGAAAGCCGTCATGATGGCGTCGAGGGCGAGGACCGTCTTGGGACCTATGGGGGCATCGCGGACGAGGTAGAAATAGAGGGCGCCCACCAGGGAGTCGACCAGGGAGGTCCAGATGATCTTGCCCAGGAACCTCGCGTCGTCGAAGTCCGTCTGCAGGTCGTAGAAGCCCGCCACGTAATAGATGCCGAGCAGCACCGCGTAGATGAGGGCGAAGTAGCGCGCATGGACGCCGAAGGTAGCCACGGCTTCCCCGAGTCCCCTGCGGAGCCACAGCGTGGCGAAGAGGGCGACGAAGAGGACGAGGATGTCGATGAAGAAAAGAAAGTATTGACTGGCGCGCTGGGAGGTCTTCATCTCATGAGTCCCCTTTTCCTGAGGAAGCGCCTGATCTTTCTCCCCGCCCCGGTGAACATGAAGAATCCGTATCCGAGCATCATGACGATGTTGTGCCGCCTGAAGGCCGGGCGAACCCCCCTCGTCGTCGTGCTCCCGAATTCCACGCGCTGCCTGACCAGGGTGAGCGTAGGCGTCACGCCGCGAAAGGCGACCAATCCCTTATAGAAACCCCAATTGTCCGCGGGGAAGGCGACGGGGATATTGGCATCCATGATCTTTCGCGCGGCTTCCAGGGACATCACGTAGCCCGCCGCCTGCGCGGTCGAGCCGAGCTTTACGAGGATGGGAGTCGCGATCCGATAGTTCCCGATCAGGCGGCGGGAGGAGAAGGGCCGCACGTAGTCGCAGCGTTCCAGGAAGACTATTTCCCCCTGCCTGAGCTCGCCCTTTTCCAGTCTTTCGAGCACTCCGGGGACGTCGTCGTTAAGGATCGCGTCGTCCTCCAGCACGAAGGCGCAGGGCAGCTCTCGCCTGGCGATCTCCTTATAGACGAAGGCGTGGCTCAGGGCGCAGCCGACCTCGCCGGGCCGGAGCTCCCGGTTTACCGCCGCGACGCTCTTCTTAGGATCGTACCAACGGGGATCGTCGCGGTAGTGCGCTCCCTCGATCGCGTCGAAGAACTCATAGTCCAGGCCGAGCTTGACCATCTGCGCCTTCATGAAGGCCCGTCTCTCCGGGTTGCCGCGGAGATTGATCACGAAGGCTTTCAATCGACGGCTATCCTTATCCACGAGGGGGGCGATATTTCGGTATTATCCGGCATGGAGCCGCCGAACCACCACTTCAGCGGCGCGAATACCTTACGTCCCGCGCGCTCCCCGAGCCAGGCTCCCCACCAGCTGAAGCTGCTGTTCGCGATGACGAGCTCGTCGCAGGAGGTCATGAGGCGCATGTCCGCGTAGCTGTCCATGCCCCTGTTCCAATCCACGAAGACGGCCTCGCCCTCGACAGACAGCCTGTCCTTGCACCAGTCGAGGTCGTCCGAGAAGAAGGCGAATAGGGGATCCCGGGCATTCTCCGAAGCCCGGCCAGGGCTTCCCGGTAATAGTCCTCGCCGCAGACATCGGAAAAGAAGGATATCCGAAAGATAATCCCCGCGTCGGACATGGATCCCTATCAAGGTTCTTCCCTTCGCACTTTCCATGAATAGCCTCGTTCCTCTCGGAGAGGGGCTCGATGAAGTCGAAGGCCGCTACGGATGGCGTCTTCAATGCCGGCGTAATATTTGTAGCTTTGCCAATAACCGGCAAAATAGCTGTCCTCTCTCCGACGGAAAGATAATAGGGGTCCCAGCCTACCGATCGCGAAATGTAATGCGACTTCTTCTTGATACCCAAGCCTGCGCCTCGCCCTGCCGAAGACGCTCGGATCGATGTCGCCGAGGGCCCTGCGCTCCTCAGGGCTCGCACTCGGGAAGAAAGAGGCGGAAGTGACGGTCCAGCTCGAAGCCGTTATGCGCGCTCTCGCCCCGGATCCACTCGAGGTCGAGTTTCGCGTTCCCGTAGAGGCGATCGAGGGCCAGGGCGAAGGCGTACTGGAACATCTGGTTCCCCAGGCCGCCGTTGACCTTGACTATGTGCATTCGGGCGCTCCGGCGAAGAGCCGTATCCCCTCCAGATAGCCCTGGGGAACGCCTATGTCTATCTTTTCCCCCTCGATGACGAGGCCGAGGAATGACTCCCTCGCGCGCATGGCCTCGAGGGCGTCGGTGAGCTGGACCTCGCCAGTCTGTCCCGTCTCGCTCGATCGTCGCTCCAGCTCCTCGAGCAGGGCGGGGCCGAGTATATAGAGGCCGAAGACCGTCAGGAAGGAATCGGGCGGAAGGCCCTCTACCGAAAGCTGCTCCCTGGCGAATTCGATATCGGGCTTTTCCTTGAATCGGTTGATCGCGATGAGGTCCCGCTTCCCTTTTCCCCCCGCCTCGAAGGGCAGCCATTCGCCGCCTATCGTGCCGAAGCGACCGACTTCCGATCCCGGGCTAGGCTGCAGGCCTATGAGGTTCGCCTCCGCCTCGTAATACCGGTCTATAAGCTGCCGCGCGCAGCGGCTCTTGGTCCTCGTGACGAAGAGGTGATCGCCGAGGACGAGGAGGAAGGGCTCCGAGCCCACCCATTCCCGCGCCAGCGAGACCGCGTGTCCCAGGCCGCGCTGCTCTCGCTGGGCGATCAGGACGACGCGCTGGCCGAATCCGCGGATCCGATCCGACTCCTGCCGGGAAGGGACCGAGAGGGCCTGATAGTGCTCCTGCGGGATATCCTGATGGAAGAAGGCTTCGAAAAGCTCCCTGTCGCCCTCCTGGATGATGATGGCCACCTCGTCTATGCCGGCGTCGAAGGCTTCTTCCACGTTCGCGAGGATCAGGGGAAGCATGCGCCCCCTCGAATCGACGACGGGGAGGAATTCCTTCCGGACTATCGATGTCATCGGGAAGAGGCGCGTGCCGTAGCCGGCAGCGGTGACGACCGCCTTCCGTACCTTGCGGGTCTTCGGAAGCGTGAGCGGGAGGGCCGAAAATCCCAGGTCCTTCAGGCAGGCGATCAGGCGGCCCTGCTCCTCCTTGCCTCGGGCGATGAATTGCGCCGATCCGTCCCCCTGCGAGCCTACGCCCTTCCCTCCCCAGATAAGGCTCTGGATCGAGGGCTCGGCGAGCAGACGATGGAGTACCGGGGCGCCGAGCTCCTCCGGGCACAGCGGACCCAGACAGGCGTCGAATGCCGCCTGGGCTTCCCGCATGAGTTCCCCCAGTCGCGCCGCGTCTCCTGCCGCGAGGGCGAGCCGCGCCGATTCGACGAGGGCGGCGTTGCCCCTGCCGAGGTATTCCTGGGCCCTCCTCGCCTCGTCGGTATCGGCGAAGGGATAGGCCCTGTTCAGGGCGGCGAGGATCTTAACCGTGTCCTTTTTGGCGCGCAAGTCCACGATGACCATATGGATCTCGCCGCCCACGGCCAATTCGTCGATATCGACGGCGTCCCCGTCGAAGCGCATGAGGATGGGCTTGGTGCCGTAGGCGCAGCCCTGATCCATGCGGCCGCAGCGCGAGGGCGTCGTGATCTCGCCCCTGTAGGCCAGGTCCATCTCGCCCCGGACCGTCAGCTTGAGGTCGTAGGCCTTGTTGAAGGCCCGCGCCACGAGGACGCAGGTCGCGGCGCTCGAGGAGAGGCCCTTCTTGATCGGCAAGTCCGAGCCGTAGTTGTCGATCTCCACCCCGCCGACGTGGTAGTTGACCAGGGCCTGGTAGGCGACCCCGGCGGCATAGCTCCAGAATCCCCCTTCCTTCGCCAAGGCCAGGAGTCGGCGGCCTTCCATCGGCTCATCGAGGCTCGACCGCTTCCCCTCGAGGTCCGTCGAATGGAAGATAAAACGCTTGGGATTCTCGCGCACGCGGCCGTGCAGCCCCTGGCCGGTGCCGGAAATGATGCAGTAGCCCGCTTCCACGGCGCTGTTGACGCGTCTGTATCCGCCGGCCCAGTCGGAATGCTCGCCGAAGAGGCAGATCCTTCCCGGCACGAAGACGTCGATGTCGTTTTTCCCCATCATTCCTCGGGCAACAGTCGCGAGAAGGTGGAGTAGATGAGGTGATCGAGGATCATGTGGATATCCTCGCTTATCTGCATGTCGTGGACGGGGACGTTCACGCCATACTCGGCGGCGACCTTCAGCTTGCCTCCGTCGTAGCCCGTGATCCCTATCGTCGCAGCGCCTACCGACCTGGCGTATTCTACGGCCTTGAGGATGTTGGGCGAATTGCCCGAGCCGGAAATGCCGATGACGAGGTCTCCGGGCTCGAGGAAATTGCGGAGCTGCTCGACGAAGATAAGCTCGTAACCCACGTCGTTCGCGTAGGCCATGGTCGTCGGGAAATTGTCGTTGAGGCAGATGAACCTGAAGCGGCGCGCCTTGCCGTAGGACAGGCCCTTGTTGAAATCGCAGACGTAGTGCGAGGCCGTGGCGGCCGAGCCTCCGTTGCCCATGATATAGATCCTCTTGCCGGCCTCCAGGGCCTCGAGGAGGAGTCCCATGAAATCGGAGATCTCCTTCCTCGATACGAGGTCGAGGCTGGACTTGAGGCGCGAGAAATATCGATCGATATCCTGAGAGAAATCCTTCGGCATGTTGACTCCTTGCCTGGGCATCTATCGGGTCGGAGCGCCGTGCATGGCCCGTCTGTATCTCATCGGCACGAGCTTGAACAGCGCCGTCCGTAGTCTCTTCGACGCAAAGACGAAGGCCTCGATCCTCGACATCTCGCTGCGCGCCGTCAAATCTACCTCAATGCCCTGCGCCGCCAGCATGGCGACCGCGTCTCGCCTCCACTTGCCCTTTATGACGCTATTGACGACGGGGAAACATTCTTTCCACGTGGAGTAGAATCCGGGATAGGCGTCCGAGCGGTAGGAGCCGACGAGCTCGAAGGCCCAGGCGCTCTCTCCCGGCTCGAGGAGGCTCTTGAGCCTTTCCTTTCTCCAGAGAGAAAGGACGGTCGACGTGCGGTATATGGCCCCTTCCCTCGTACGGCCCAGATATGCGTCCACGCGCTCGCCGGGCCGCTCCATCGCATTGAGATTTATATAGTCCGGATGGAGAGTATCCAGCCTTTCCGCAATCCGGGACAGGAGCTCGACATCGACCGGGGCGCGGAGCATCAGATCCTCGAGGAAGAGCAGCACGTAGTCCTCGGCAACCGCCTCTAGGGCTTTGGCCAGGTTGTCGGACCAGGAGACGTCGTCGCCGGTCATGATCGTCGTAAAGCCCTCGATTCGCGGATCGAGGCAGTTCGCGGCTATATAGGTCGCGAAGGGACAGGCGGGCCAATACCGGCGGAATTGCCTGACGAATACGGGCCACAGATCCGAATAGCGATCGCAGGACAGGACGAGGACGGCGACGCTTTCCTTCATATAAAGATGCCCAGGATCGCGTCTACCGCGGCTCCGAGATCCGCGACGGCTAATGGCGCCGGCCAGAAAATCGTGATCGTAGGCCAATCGGAAATCAAGGCGTCGGATATCTCCAGCTTTCGCAGCCACTTCGGCCTGGTCGCAGCGAACCTGACGCTGAAAGTGGTGCCCTATAACCAGACGTACCCGGACGGCGGAAATCCCGGATATGTGCCGGGGGACGAGATGGAGTCCGACCTGGACGTCGAATGGTCCGGGGCCGTGGCGCCCAATGTCTCGGTTATTTTCGTCTATTCGGGGGACGTGTGGACATCGGCCCAATATGCCATCGATCAAAACGTCGCGCCGGTGCTGAGCATGAGCTATGGCAACTGCGAGGCGTCCGATCTGGCCGATCTGGACACCTATCGCTCCATAGTGCAGCAGGGCAACGCGGAAGGCATAACGATGCTGGCCGCCGCGGGCGACGCCGGCGCCGCCGATTGCGACGGGGGAGAGAACGTGGCCGAGTCCGGACTGGCGGTGGATGCGCCAGGTTCGATTCCAGAAGTCACTTCGATGGGGGGCACCCAATTCAATGACAAC
>CAVZVX010000075.1:0-39077 GCA_963778775.1 uncultured Spirochaetota bacterium
TTATATTGCTCGAAATCCTTGAACGACATGATTTCGCAGTACTACATGGGAGTACTGGGCTTTTCGAATTCTGGCTGCTATACTTGTAAAGTCGAGGCGAAACGATGCTTGCTATTCGTTTACCAGAGGATATCGAACTAAGACTTGCCAAACTTGCAAAGGCGACAGGACGCGCGAAGTCGAACAAATAGCCGCTCCCTTTCCCCGACGGAGCGTGCTATCTTATGATATGCCGACGGTCATGCGAAAGGGCCCGTATCGCTTTCACTTCTATTCCGATGAAGGGAGCGAAGCTCCGCATATCCATGTTGCCTGCGGTAATGGCGAAGTGAAATTCTGGCTTGATCCCATTCGAATGGCTTCAAACGTTCGGCTCGCGTCATCATAGATACGGGAGATTGAACGATTGGTTTTCGAATATCAGCGAGTCCTTCTGGAGGCGTATCATGAGTTCCATCGCTGAAGCGATTTCGGGTTCGCGGGGCTGCGCGACACGGGTTTGGGTCGAAGGACGCACAGTCTTTCTCGAGCTATCTGACGAGCGAATACTTGGATTCCCTGTAGACCGATTCACTCTTCTCAAGGCTGCATCTGACGAGGAACTGCAAGGAGTGGAATTAAGGCTCGATGGGACGGCCTTGCGCTGGGAGAATCTGGACGAAGATATTACCGTTCAGGGCGTTCTCGAAGGAAGGTTTCAACTACCTCCCGTCTAAGAAATGGTCAATCCACTTGGGTGAGGGGCAATCGTCAACTTTCTCATGGAGACACCCTATCTCCATGCACGCACGAGGGCTACTTATGCCTGTTCCCCAGTTCAGTCCAACATCAGCATTGAAGACCGTCACGGAGCCGTTCGGATTGATGGCCAAGAAAATTGTCGTCATCGACATTGGGCATAGGAAAGAAGTCTATCGATAGCTATTCAGAAATGCTTTTTTCAGTCCATCGGAAGCAGAGACGTAATGCAAGAGCCACTATTGCGAAACGATTATCGTGGCGTAAGCTTTCCAATAGTCGGTATTTTGATACTTAGATACGCTTACGGTGGGGACATAGATTTTCAGATCGGGAGAACATCCAGTGAAGACGTCGCCGAGGATGAAGAGGCCGGGGTCGTAGAAGTCCTAGCGCGCGTCCGCCTCGTTCAGGCCCGTATCGAAGGCCGCGAAGATGTGTCGCGGGATCGTGATGAAGGCCGACTCGACCCCCACCGACTGCCTGAGGGTAGTGAAGAGGATCGCCAGGTCCGAGCAGTCGCCGCCGCGGTTGGCTAGGGTCTGGTGAGGGAACTGCACCGAATCTATGTAGTTCTTGAGGCCATGCTTGACCGAGAAATCGTTGGCGGGCACGACTACGTAGTTGAGCCCATAGACGCGCTCTGTCTCGAACATGGCGATCGCGTATTGGAGGGGTTTGTTTATGTCGCCGCGGAGCCGATCGCGAGCGATGCCCGCCGCGAACTTGGAGAACCACATGGCCGCGGGATTAGTGGGCGAGACGAAGGCCGCGATCCGCCTGTCGTCCGACTAGGTGATCGCGTTGCGGAGATGCATCTGGAAATCGACGGGAGTCCGAACGACATGATCGGAGCCGAGGTAGTCGTACTCGACGACGATCTCGCCCTTCGCATCGATATTCTGCGTGATGTCGAGCACGAAGTCGGTGAAGAGGGCCTTGATCGGTACGGTCGCCGAGCCGCCCTTGGGGATGAGATCGTATTTGCCGCAGGCCTTAGGCTGATCCGTGAAGCGGCTCGAGTCGAAGGTCACGCTCACGTCCCGTATCGAGGCATCCTCGCGGTTGACCACCTTGACCGTCCCGAAGGCGTTGTCGTCGTAATACGCGTAGAGCGAGGGGAAGACGGCGTCGAGCTTGACGTCCTCCACCGAAAGGCGAGGCTCGACTCCACCGAGGGCGGAGAGGTCGTAGCTGAAATCGATCCCGGCCTCGAAGGCCGAGAGGATCGGAGCTTGAGTGTCGAACAAGGTAGAATAACCGCCGGTCGCGGAGATCGTCCAGGACGGGGCGAAGCGATACTCGACGTCGAGCCTGCCGCCGGCGGCGAAAGCGGCGCCGTTCCTCGCCGTCGAGAAAAGTTGGGCGAGGCCACCCATGCCTTCGAGGCGGAAGTACAGTTTGTCGGCGGGCTTCCGGGGAGACGCGCAGACTTACTAAAGGCATGGCTTGGGTGTGAATGCCGAAGAAGCCGAATATGATAAAAGCCAAGGGCCAACGAACACAGTTATTGTATATCGTGGCGATCCCTATAGAAGGAGGCTAGACCGACTAGCCTATGGAGTGTACCACTATCGAGATCGCCTGTAGTACTGAATTATAACATAGGATCTGAATGCGCGCGTTTTGCTAGGAATCTATTTTAATGACAGCGACCCCGGAGCTCTAGGCTCGAGGGCCGCAGGGCGACAGATCCATGGCTATCCTTGGAGAATATAGGATCGCTTTACGGAAAGGACCTTCTTCTTATTGGCGAGCGACGTAGCCACGCTCGTTTTTATTTTGCAACGGCTACTTTCTTCTTATTGGCGAGCGTGGCTTTGCAGGTCTTGCAAATCTTGAGCTTCTGACCGTCTATTTCCTGTTCGTAAAGGACTTTGACGCCTTCACGCTTGCAGACGGGGCATTCTCCCCGACCGTGCGCGCGACTTCCTTGAGACCCTTCCCTCGGTGGGCTTTGGACATATTCTCTCCCTTCCTCCTTATTTCGCCTGGTCCAGGGCCTTCTCTTTGGCCTTCTTCTCGGCCTTGCGCTTCTCGCGCTCGGCCTGCCTGCCGTCGTCCTTGCGCTCGACGAGCTCGAGAACGACCATGTCCGCCGCGTCGTGCGCGCGCTCGCCCAGCCTGAGGATGCGGGTATAGCCGCCCTTCCGCTCCTTGAAGCGGGGCCCCAGGTCGGTGAAGAGCTTCGCGACGATGGCCTCGTCCCAGATCTTGCGGGCCACCATGCGGCGGTTGTGGACGGAATCTTCCTTGGCCCTGGTTATCTCTTTCTCGGCGAAGCGCCTCACCTCTACGGCCTTTGCATGCGTCGTGGTAATGCGCTCGTGCTCGAAAAGCACGGTCATCATGTTGCGGATGGTGGCCTTTCGATGGGCCGGCATCATGTTGAGCTTGTTGAATCCTATCTTATGCTTCATCGCTCTCTTCCTTCTTCATGGACAGCTTGAGGTAGTTGCGGAGCGCCGAGTAGTCGGTCATGCCCAGGCCGAGGTTCCACTCCTTGAGCTTGTCCTTGATCTCCTGCAGCGATTTCTTGCCGAAGTTCCTGGTCTTGGCGATGTCGTCCTCGGTCTTGCGGGTGAGGTCGCCGATCGTCTTGATGTTCGCGTTCTTGAGGCAGTTGGAGCTGCGGACCGAGAGCTCGAGCTCCTCGACCGGGGTATTGAGGATCTGCCGCACCCGTTCCTCTACCTCGTCGTTCTCGTCGTCGACCCCCGCCTCGCCCTCGTCGAAGTTGACGAATATGGCGAAGTGGTCCTTGGCGATCTTGGCGGCCTCGGCGAGGGCGTCCTCGGGCTTGACGGTCCCGTCGGTGAACACCTCGAGCACGAGCTTGTCGTAGTCGGAGCGCTGGCCGACGCGGGTCGGCTCGACCGAGTACTTCACCTTGCGCACCGGCGAGAAGATCGCGTCCATCGGTATGGTGCCGACCACCTCGACGTACTTCTCGTTGACCTCGGAGGGCACGTAGCCGCGTCCGAGGTCCACCTGGATCTCGAGGTCTATCTTGGCCTCGTCCATCAGCGTGCATATCTTGATGCCGGGGTTGAGGACCTCGACCGCCTTGTCCTTCGCGAAGAAGGCCCCGGCTATCTCGCCGGGCCCCTTCAGCTCGTAAAGGAAGGTCGCCTGCTCCTCGTCGTCGGGAAGCTTGATCCGGACCTGCTTGAGGTTGTTGAGCACCTCGATGGTATCCTCGACGACACCCGGTATGGTCTCGAACTCGCTCGTGACGATATGCTGCGCGCCCTCCGGATCGTAGCGGACGACGCGCACGGCGGTGATCGCGTAACCCTGTATCGAAGAGAGGAGGATGCGGCGCAGCGTGTTACCGACGGTCGTGCCGTAGCCCGGCTCGAAGGGATAGGCAAGGAACTTGCCGTAGTCGGGGCCGGACTCGCTCTGCTCGTAGGTGATTCCCTTGGGTCTCTTGAAACCCTTGAGTAGGTTCTTCCGCGCCATTTCGGCTCCTTACTTCGAGTAGAGCTCTACGACGAGCTGCTCGCGGATATCGGCCATGTCGGTGATGTCCTGGCGATGCGGGATCGCGTTGAACTTGCCGATCATGTTGTCGGGATCGACCTCGAGCCAGGGCATGACGCCCGAGCGGCTGAATTCCTGCAGGGCTTCCTTGAAGATCCCGAGCTTCTTGGCGCTCTGGTGCACGGCGACCTGATCGCCCGGCTTGACGGTGAAGCTCGGGACGTCCACGCGCTTGCCGTTGACGGCGATGTGGCCGTGAAGGACGAGCTGCCGCGCCTGGGCGCGCGAGGAGGCGAAGCGCATCCTGTAGACGACCGTATCGAGCCTGCGCTCCAAGAGGCCGAACAGATTCTCGCCCGTCTTGCCGCTCATCCGAAGGGCTTTCTCGAAGGTGTTGCGGAACTGCGTCTCCATGAGGCCGTAGGTGCGTTTCAGCTTCTGCTTCTCGCGGAGCTGCACGGCGTAGTCCGACTGCTTGGCCTGCCGGGACTTCGGCGCCTTCCCCGGAGGGAGGGCCTTGCGGTTGATCGGGCACTTGTCGCTCTTGCAGCGGCTGCCCTTGAGGAAGAGCTTGTGCTGCTCGACCCGGCAGAGCCGGCATACTGGTCCTGTGTATCGCGCCATATCGTATACCCCTTGTTAGATGCGCCTGGCCTTGCGGGGCCGGCAGCCGTTGTGGGGGATCGGCGTCACGTCGTTGATGCTCTTGACCTTCAGGCCGAGAGCGCCGAGCTGGCGTATCGCCGACTCGCGGCCGACGCCCGGCCCCTTCACGTACACGTGGACCTCGCGCAGCCCGACGGAAAGCGCCTTCTGCACCGCCGTTTCCGCCACGGTCTGGGCCGCGAAGGGGGTGGACTTCTTCGCCCCGCGGAATTGATGGACCCCGGAGGAGGACCACGAAATCGCGTTGCCGTTGAGATCGGTGATCGTGATGATCGTATTGTTGAAGGTCGCCTGAATATAGACGTTGCCCTCGTATACGCTTTTCTTCTCTTTCTTCTTCTTGGCGACTGCCACGTTCGCTCTCCTTGGCCTAGATTATACGCAGGTCGCTAAAGGCGACCCATACAATCAACTTCCTTGCAGTCAGCGCCCGCAGGGCGTTAACGCCTGAAGGCCGCTAAACGGCTTTCTTCTTGTTGGCTACGGTCTTGCGCTTGCCCTTGCGGGTCCGCGCGTTCGTCCTGGTGCGCTGGCCGTTGACCGGCAGGCCCCTGCGGTGCCGGAGGCCCCGGTAGCATCCGATGTCCATGAGACGCTTTATGTTGAGCGCGGTCTCGGAGCGGAGGCGGCCTTCCACCTTGTAGTCGTTCTCGATGATCTTGCGAAGCTCGGCGAGCTCCTCGCTCGAGAGATCGTTGATCTTCTTGGTCGGCGCGACCTTCGTCGACTCGCAGATCCTGCGGGCGCTGGCCCTGCCGAGACCGAAAATGTAAGTCAAGGCGACCTCTACGTGCTTGTTGGGGAGGTCGACTCCCGCGATGCGTGCCATGGGCTACCTCCTCCCCTCAGCCTTGCTTCTGCTTGTGCTTGGGGTTCTCGCAGATGATCCTGACTATCCCTTGGCGCCGGATCACCTTGCATTTGTCGCATATCTTCTTGACGCTGGTCCTTACTTTCATTTCGAACTCCTCGTGATTGTAAGCCTTTTCGGCAAAAGAATCTACAGGTTCCTCGACCTGAGATGGCCCTTGCGGGTCAGACCCTCGTGGTGATGCATCTTGAGGAGGGCGCTGATTTGCGACATCGTGTCCAGGTCGACGCCGACGAGGATCAGGAGCGAAGTACCTCCCAGCAGGTAGGCCAATTGGCTCGGAAAGCCGAACAGGTTCTGGACCAGGCTGGGAATGAGGGCGATGAAGCCCAGGTAGACCGAGCCGGGAAGGATGATCCGGTTGAGGATCCTGGTGAGGTGCTCCTCCATCTTCTCGCTCCGGATGCCGGGGATCGAGCCGCCGTTCTCGCGGATGTTCTTGGAGATCTGCTGAGGGTTCAGCGTGACCTGCGTATAGAAGTACGCGAAGAAGATGATGAGGGCCACGTAGGCTATGCTGTAGGCGGCGCCGCTGGGCCGGAGCCAATAGGAGAAATCGCGCAGCCATTTCGCGTTGACGCCCAGTTGGCTCGATATCTGGAGCGGAAAGGTGAGGATCGAGCTCGCGAAGATGACGGGTATTACTCCAGAGGGATTGATCTTGAAGGGAATGTAGGTATTTTGCGCTCCGTACATCTTCCGGCCCACGACGCGCTTGGCGTAGTTGACCGGGATCTTCCTCTGCCCTTGCTGCTCGTAAATGACCATGACGACGACCAGTATGAACATCGCCAGGACGACTATCGCGTAGATGGAGTTGAGCTCGTCGTTCTGGATCTTCCTGTAGAGCTCGTAGAGGGCGTTGGGCAGGCGCGCCACGATGCCCGCGAAGATCAGGAGGGATACGCCGTTGCCGATGCCCCGCTTGGTGATCTGCTCGCCTATCCAGATGAGGAACATTGAGCCCGTCGTGACGGTCAGTATGGCGATCAGCGTGTAGGGGAGCCTCGCCATCGTGATGGCGTTGGGGATGCGATCGGCCCAGACCGTGATCGAGTAGGACTCGACGATCGTCACGAAGACGGTGCCGATCCTCGTCCAGCGAGCGATCTTCTTCTTGCCGCCGTCCTCCTCGGATATCTTCTTGAGCGAGGGGGAAACGACCACCAGCAGCTGCATGATGATCTGCATGCTGATGTAGGGCATGACGCCGAGCATGAAGAGCGAGAAGTTTTTGAAGGCCCCGCCCGCGAAGAAGTCGAGGTAGTCCGTGATGCCCCCGGCGCCCGAGCTGCTCTGGGAGGCGAAATAGGATTGCAGTGCGCTCGCGTTGATGCCGGGAATGGGCAGGAAGGTCCCGAGCCGGAACAGCGCCAGCCACATGAAGGTATAGAAGATCCGCTGCCTGAGCTCCTTAACGCGGAATATGTCGAAGAACGCGTTGCTCGCCATGGTGATCCGCCCCGCGCCCGTTTACTCGGCCGCCGAGGCGCCGGAGGGCGTCTCGACCGTGCCGCCGGCCCGCTCGATCTTGGCCTTCGCGGATGCGGAGACCTTGTCCACCTGGAAGGTGAGCGCCTTGGACAGCGTTCCGTCCCCGAGCACCTTGACGAGGGACTCGGCCTTCTTGACCAGGCCTTTCGCCTTGAGGGACGCTCCGTCGACGATCTCGCCGGCGGCGTACTTCGCCTCGACCTGCTCGAGGTTGACGACCTGCCAGTCCTTCTTGAAGGAGGTATTGGAGAAGCCGCGATGCGGGAGCCGCCTGTAAAGAGGCATCTGTCCGCCCTCGAAGCCGGGATAGGTCTTGCCGCCCGACCGCGACTGCTGGCCCTTGTTGCCCTTGCCCGCGGTGGTCCCCAGGCCGGAGCTCTGGCCCCGGCCGACCCTCCGCGGCTTTTTCGTCGCGCCCGCGGGCGCGTGGAGGTTGAAGTCGGCCATCACTCGATCTCCTTAACTACGACGAGGTGCTCGACGGCGCGCAGCATCCCGAGGATGGGCGGCGTCGCCTCCTGCAGAGTCTTGGAGCCGATCTTCCTGAGGCCGAGGGAACGGACGGTGGCCCGCTTCTCCGGCTTCTGGTGTATCAGGCTCTTGACCAGGGTGATCTCGATTTTCTTAGCCATGGCTTAGCCCCACAGATCCTTCAGCGTCTTGCCGCGGTTCTTGGCCACGGTCTTGGCGTCCATCATGCTGTCGACGCCTTCGAATACGGCCCGAACGATGTTGATCGAGGCGCGCGAGCCCACGCATTTCGAGAGGACGTCGGTGACGCCGCCCGCCTCCATGATGGCTCGGACCGGCCCGCCCGCGATGATCCCCGAGCCGGGGCATGCCGGCTTAAGGAGCACGTGCGTCGCCTTGTACTCGCCGATCACCTCGTGAGGTATCGTCCCGTTCTTGACGGGCAGCTTGATCATCACCCGCCTGGCCCTCTCGATGCTCTTGCGGATGGCCTCGGTGACGTCCTTCGCCTTGCCGAAGCCGAAGCCCACCATCCCGGCGCGGTCTCCCACGACGGTAAGGGCCGAGAAGGAGAAGCTCCGGCCGCCCTTGACGACCTTGGCCGTCCGGTTGAGCTTGACCAGCTTCTCCATGAAATTGTCGCGACCGCCTTCGTCTCGCCTTCCTCTATCCCTGTTATCCACGCCGTCCCCCTAGAACGTGATCCCGGCCTTGCGGGCGCCGTCGGCGATGGCTTTCACTATGCCGTGGTATTTGTAGCCGTTGCGGTCGAAGACCACGGCGGCCACGTTCTTTTCCTTCAGTCGCTTCCCTATCTCCTCGCCGAGCTTGGCGGCCCCGTCCAGGTTCCTCTTGAAACCTTTCAGGGCCTCCTCGAGGGACGAGGCGGAAGCCAGCGTCGCCCCGACGACATCGTCGACGACCTGGACGTACAGGTACTTGTTCGACTTGAAGACGGTCATCCTCGGCTTCTCCGGCGTGCCGGAGAGGGTCTTGCGGACGTGCATCCTTCGCTGACCCCGCTTGCGGAGCTTGTCGCTCAGTTCCTTGACGCTCATGTTCTCGGCCTCACTTCACGCCGGTCTTGCCGACCTTCTTCCTGATCTTCTCTTCCTCGTACCTTATGCCCTTGCCCTTGTAGGGCTCCGGGGCGCGAAGCCCGCGGACCTCGCTCGCGAACCTGCCGACCTGCTGCCGGTCCCGCCCGGAAATCACGACCCTTTGGCCGTTGGCCTCCACGACCGCAGTGAGGCCCTCGGGTATAGCCACGCCGAAGTCGGTGGAATATCCCAGGCTGAGGAGAAGAACCTTGCCCTGGACTTCGGCCCTGTAGCCGACGCCGTTGACTACGAGGCTCCTCGTGAATCCCGCCGAAACGCCGATCACCATGTTGTTGACGAGGTTGCGGTAGAGCCCGTGGTAGGCCCTCGCCTGCTTGGAATCGGACTTCCTCGTCACGACGACGCTGGCGCCCGCGCCGGCGCCCTTGACGGCTATCTCCACGTCGCTCACGTAGGACTGGGTGAGTTTGCCCTTCGGACCCTCCACGGTCACGAGGTCGGGACCGACCGTGACCTTCACGCCCTGGGGCACCTGAACCGGCTTTATACCTATTCTCGACATCTCGTTCTCCCGGTCACCAGACGGTGCAGATGAGCTCGCCGCCCACTTTCTTCTCGACGGCCTTGCGCCCCGTCGTCACGCCCGTCGAGGTCGAGACGATGAGGGTGCCGTAGCCGTTGAATACGCGGGGAAGCTCCTTGTACCCGGAGTAGACGCGCCGGCCGGGCCGCGACACCTTCTCCACGCCGTGGATGACGGGGTCGTTCGCGTCGTCGTACTTCAGGAATATGCGGATGACGTTGGAGCCCTCCGCCTGGATCTTCTTGAAGTTCTTTATGAAGCCCTCGGTCTTGAGGATCTTCACGATCTCGAGCTTCAGCTTGGAGGTCGGGATGTCGACCTTCTCGTGGCGGGCCGAGCTCGCGTTGCGGATCTTCGTCAGCATGTCCGCGATGGGATCGGAAACGCTCATCGCTACCTCCTACCAGCTCGATTTCGTCACGCCGGGGATCAGGCCGTCGGAAGCGTACTTCCGGAAGCAGATCCTGCACATGTCGAACTTCCTCAGGTATCCGCGGGCGCGGCCGCACACTTTGCAGCGCCGTACCAATCGGGTCGAATACTTCGGTTTCTTAAGTGCCTTGAGAATCATCGCCTTGCGCGCCATGTTTCGGCCTTCCTTATTTCCTGAAGGGCATGCCCATCTTGGCAAGGAGACTCTTCGCCTCCTTGTCGTTCCTCGCGGTCGTGACGATCGCGATATTGAGCCCCATGATCTTCTCGATCTTGTCGAAGTCGATCTCCGGGAAGATGATCTGCTCCGTAAGGCCGAGCGAGTAGTTCCCATGCCCGTCAAATGCGTTGGGATTGACGCCCCTGAAATCCTTGACGCGGGGGAGGGCGACGTTCATCAGCCTGTCGAGGAACTCCCACATCATCGCTCCGCGGAGGGTCACGCGGGCGCCGATCTCCTGCCCCTGCCGGATCTTGAAGGTCGCGATGGACTTCTTCGCCTTGGTCTTGACGGCGTGCTGTCCGGTGACGTGCGCCAGATCCTCGACCGCCGCGTCCAGGAGCTTCTTGTTCTCCTTCGCCTCGCCGACGCCCATCGACACGATCACCTTGACGAAGCGGGGCACCTGCATCGAGGAAGCGTACGAGAACTCCTTGAAGAGCTCGGAAGCGACCTTCTCGCGATAGATCTTCTTGAGGCGGGGCACGTAGCCCTTCGGGAGGGGCGCGCTCTCCCCGCCGGTCTTTTTCTCGGCGGCCGCGGCGGTCTTCGCCTTCTTCTTCTCGGCTGCTTCGGCGGCCTTCGCGTTCACTTGCGCTTTTGCTTCAGCCATGTCAGAGCGCCTCCCCGCACTTGCGGCAGACGCGCTTCTTGGCGTCGCCCACGATCTTGTATCCGATCCGGGTCGGCCCGCACTTTCGGCAGACGATCATGACGTTGGACAGGGCGATCGGAGCCTCGATCTCGATTATGCCGCCGCGATCGGTCTGCTTGCGCTTCTTCTGCGCCTTCTTGACCATGTTGCAGCCCGCGACTATGGCCTTGCCCTTCTCGCGGTCGATCCTGATTACCTTGCCCTGCTTGCCCTTGTCCTTGCCGGCCACGACCTGGACCTGGTCCTCCTTGCGGAGCTTGTACTTGATTTCGGCCATTTCCGGTCTCCTCACAGGACCTCGGGCGCGAGGGACACGATTTTCATGTAATCCCTCTCGCGGAGCTCGCGCGCCACCGGCCCGAATATGCGCTTGCCTTTCGGGTTCTTGTTGGCGTCGATGATGACGCAGGCGTTGTCGTCGAAGCGGATATAGGTGCCGTCCGGTCGGCGGTACTCCTTATGCGTCCTTACGACGACGGCCTTCTCCACGGTCCCCTTCTTGATCGCCGAATTGGGGGTCGTGGCCTTGACCGCGACTACGATGACGTCGCCTATTCCCGCGTACCGGCGCCGAGTACCGCCGAGTACCTTGATGCATTGGACCATCTTGGCGCCGGAGTTATCGGCGACGACCAGCATGGATTCAACCTGTACCATTTCGATCCCGCCTTATTTCGCCTTCTCGACGACCTCGACCAGCCTCCACCGCTTGTCGCGGGAGAGGGGTCGGCACTCGACCACTCGGACGCTATCGCCCTCGTGGGCCTCGTTCTTCTCGTCGTGGGCCTTGATGCGCTTAGACCTCGTAACGTACTTCTTGTAGAGCGGATGCAGCTTGCGAATCGTGATCTCGACGACTATGGTCTTATCCATCTTATCGCTCTTCACGACTCCCTGGAGAGTCTGCTTGTTCTTGGAGCCCTGAACGGTTTCCACGGTGTGTCTCCTCGCCCTACTTCTTCGCCGGCCCTGCCGCGGCCGTCGTCCGGGTGGCTCCGCCGGCGCCATTGATGAGCGTCTCCACGCGGGCGACCTGGCGGCGGAGGACCCGAAGCTGGACCGGATTCTCGACGTGGCCGACGACCGCCTGGAAGCGAAGCTCGAAATACTTCTTGCGCAGCTCGCCGCGCTTGGCTATGAGCTCGTCGATCTTGAGCTCCTTGAAGCTGTTCTTCATGGCCTTTACTCCGTATCCGCTCGAAGCGTGAATTTGGTCTTGACGGGCAGCTTGGAACCCGCGAGGCGCATCGCCTCCTCGGCCACTTTCGCCTCGACGCCGGCGAGCTCGAAGAGGACCGTGCCCGGCCTTACCACCGCGACCCAGTACTCCGGATTGCCCTTGCCCTTGCCCATGCGGGTCTCCGCGGGCTTCTTGGTATAGGGCTTGTCCGGAAAGATCCGGATCCACAGCTTGCCGCCGCGCTTGATGTAGCGGTTGAGCGCGACGCGGGCCGCCTCGATCTGACGATTGGTCAGCCACTCGGGCTCCATGCAGACGAGGCCGAATTCCCCGAAGGCGATGGTATTGCCGACATGGGCGTTCCCATGCACCCGTCCCCTCTGGACCTTTCTGTGCTTGACTCTCTTGGGACTCAGCATGATCTAGCTCCTCGCCCGCGGGCCGTCGGCTCGCGCAGCCTCGCCCTCTCTGCCGTCGCTCGGACGCACGGGCCGCTCCGGCCTCGGCGCGCCCCGATCGCCTCGCGAATCCTCGCGGGGGCGACGCTCGTCGCTCGCGGGACCGCGGCGCGCGTCCTCGCGCGAATTGTCGAAATCGCGGCGCTGCTTCCTGACAAGCATGCCCGCGTCCTCGTTCTTGTCGGATCGATACACCATGCCCTGATAGATCCAAACCTTTACGCCTATCTTCCCGAACGTCGTGGAAGACTCGGCAAAGCCATAGTCGATATCGGCCCGCAGGGTATGGAGGGGAACGCGACCGTCCTTGTGCTCCTCGGTCCGCGACATGTCCGCTCCGCCGAGGCGGCCGGAAACGCGAACCTTGCAGCCCTGCGCGCCGCCCTTGATCGCGTTGGCGACGGACATCTTGATCGCCTTGCGGAAGGACCCGCGGTTCTCGAGCTGCCGCGCGATGTTCTGCGCCACGACCTGGGCGTTCGTATCGGTCTTCTTGACTTCCTTGATCTTGATCTGGACTTTTTTGCTCGCGATCCTCTGCAGCTCGATCCCGATGCGCTCGATATTGGCGCCCTTGACGCCGATGAGGACGCCGGGACGGGCGGTATGGATCACCACGGTCACGCGCTGCGGGTGACGGACGATCTCGACTTCGGAAATGTCGGCGCCTTTGCATTCGGGCAATTCTACTATGCGCCTCCGGAGGCCCAGGTCCTCGTGCAGCGTCTTGGCGTAATCTCGTGGGTCCACGTACCAGCGGGACTTCCAGTCCTTGTTGATTCCTAAACGCAGACCGATGGGACTTACTTTGTTCCCCACATTACGCCTCCGTCTTCTTTCCGATCTCGTCGATAACGCAGGAAATATGGCACATTCTCTTGATCAGCATATCGGCGCGCCCTCGCGCCCTGAACCATACCCGCCTCATGCGCGGACCCTCGTCGATGCGGATCTCCCGTACGTAGAGCATGTCCTCGTCGAGCTTCCGATTGCGGTTGAGCGCGTTGGCGGCGGCGGAGACGACGACCTTCTTTATGAGGCCGGCGCCCTTGTTGGGCACGTTGTCGAGGATAGCTATCGCCTCGGCATAGGGCCTCTTGCGCACGAGGTCGGCCACGGGGCGGACCTTCGAAGGCGAGGCCATGAGCCACTTGGCCGTGGCGCGGTATCCAGTCTTGGTATCAGCCATTTCCCGCCCCTACTTCTTCTCGGCTTTCTTGTCGCTGCCGGCGTGACCGCGAAAAACGCGCGTCGGGGCGAACTCGCCGAGCTTGTGGCCGACGAGGTTCTCGGTCACGTAGACCGGTATCCACGTCTTCCCGTTATAGACGGAGACTGTCATCCCGACCATCTCGGGGATGATCGTGGAGGTTCGGGAGAAGGTCTTGACCATCTTCCTGTCCCCTGCGACCTTGCTCATCTCCATGATCTTCTTGTACAGGCTCTTTTCGATAAAGGGCCCCTTCTTGACGGACCTGGACATCGGCTCTTACCTCACTTCCTGCGCTTGACGATGAAGCGGCTGGACGGCTTGTGCGGATCGCGCGTCTTATAGCCCTTCGCCGGCTGGCCCCACGGGGACACGGGCTGCTTGTAGCCCTTGCCCCGTCCCTCGCCGCCTCCATGCGGATGGTCGACGGGATTCATTACGGTACCTCGCACGGTGGGACGCACCCCGAGCCAGCGAGTCCTGCCCGCCTTGCCCAGGCGCTCGTTCATGTGCTCGTCGTTGCCGACGGAGCCGATGGTCGCCATGCATTTGCGGAAAACCATGCGAAGCTCGCCCGAGGGCAGCCGGAGGACGACGTAGTCGCCCTCCTTGGCCGCGATAAGGGCGCTGGCGCCCGCGGAGCGCGCGAGCTGGCCGCCCTTGCCGAGACTGAGCTCGACATTGTGGACGGTAATGCCGACCGGGATCGCCTCGAGAGGCAGCGCATTGCCCGGCTCGATCGGGGCGGCGGGCCCGGAGAGAATCCGCTTGCCGACCTCGAGACCCTTGGGACTCAGTATGTAGCGCTTCTCGCCGTCCACGTAGTTGACGAGCGCGATGTTCGCCGAGCGGTTGGGATCGTACTCTATCGAGGCGATCACGCCGGGGACTCCGGACTTATCGCGCTTGAAGTCGATATCGCGATATTTCTGCTTGTGGCCGCCGCCCTGGTGCCGCACGGAGATGCGGCCGTTGGACGCCCGCCCCCCGTTGGATTTTTTGCCGCGGGTCAGAGCCTTCTGTGGCGCGCTTGCGTTGTCGGTGATCTCGGTATTGACCACCTGGATGCGGTGCCTGAGGCCAGGCGTTATCGGCCTGAATGTCTTGATGCCCATGCTGCTCCCCCTGCGCTTATCAGGCGCCCTCGAAGACGGCGATCTTCTCGCCGGGCGAGAGCCTGACGATGGCCTTCTTCCAGGTCGCGGTCCTGCCGGGACGGTTGCGAAGTCGCTTCGGCTTGGACTTGACGTTGATTATGTTGCAGGCGACCGGGTTTACGTTGAAAAGGCGGCGAACTGCCTCCATCACCTGGCGCTTATCGGCCCTCGGGTCCACCTTGAAAGCGTAATGCCCCTGATCCCGGGCCACGTTGCTCTTCTCGGTAAGCACCGGCTCGATAAGGATCGAATCGTATTCCATTATCCGACTCCTTACTTGTCCGCGTAGAACTCGTTGAGTCCCCTCGCGGCCGACTCGAGCAGGATGATCTTTCTTCCATAAAAAAGGTCATGAGCCCGAAGTCGGTTGTACGAGAGGAAGCTCAGCCACGGGAGGTTACGCCCGGCGCGCTTGACCGCGGCATCGTCGTCCTTGAGGACGACTACCGTTCGGACGGCATCCTTGGCGGGCGCTATCGCCTCGATCGTCTTGACGAAATCCTTGGTCTTGCCCGTCTCGACCGTGAAGTCCTCGACGATAGCCATGCTCCCATCACGGGCCTTAAGGCTCAGGATGGTCTTGAGGGCCAGGCGCTTGACCTTTTTGGGAAGTACGAAGGAAAAATCCCTGGGCTTGGGCCCGAAGGCCGTGCCGCCGCCGACGTAGACGGGAGACTTGAAATCGCCCTGGCGGGCGCGACCGGTCCCCTTCTGGGCATAGGGCCTGCGATTGGAGCCGTGGACCTCGCCGCGGTCCTTCGTACAGGCGGTTCCCACGCGCTTATTGGCGAGCTCGTTGTTGATCGCGTAATAGATGACGTCATCGTTGACGGGAAGGCCGAACACGGCGTCGGAGAGCTCGATGGTCCTGAGCTCCTTCCCCTTCAAGGAAACGACTTTCCTTTCCACTTTGGGTCCTCCGCCTTACTTCGTCTTCTTGACCGCGGCGCGAACGAGCACGTCGCAGGTACGGGGACCGGGGACGGCGCCGCGCACCAAGATGAAAGAACCCTCCGCGTCAATGCGGACGACCTTGAGGTTCTGCATCGTGACCCTCTCCCCGCCCATACGGCCCGGGAGCTTCACGTTCTTGAAAGTCTTATGAGGGTAGGTGCTCTGCCCCGTCGAGCCTGGCTCGCGATGGAACTTGGAGCCGTGCGTATTGCGGCCTCCTCCGAAATTCCACCTCTTCATGACGCCCTGGAATCCCTTGCCCTTGCTGGTGGCGCTTACGTCCACGAAGCGAATACCCTCGAAGGCGGCAACGCCGAGCTTTTCGCCGACGGCCACTTCATTTTCGAAGTCGCGCAACTCGCGCAGGATCCTGGTGGGAGAGACGCCTTCCGGGAATTGCCCCCCGTAGGGCTTGGTCACCCGCGACTTCTTCTTGTCGTAGACTCCGAGTACGACGGCGTCATAGCCGTCCTTGTCGGCGGTCTTCTTGCCGACGACTACGTTCGGGGCAAACTCGATCACCGTGACGGGGATGAGCCGCCCGGTATCGTCGAAAACCTGGGTCATGCCGGTCTTCTTGCCGATCAGTCCGATCATTCCTCAACTCCTAGCGTTGAACGCGACGGCGCGGTTGGCGCGATCAGCCTTTGCCGACCGGGCGTTTACTGCTTGATCTCTACGTCGATGCCGGCGGGAAGCTCGAGCTTCATGAGCGCGTCCATCACATCTGGCGTGGGATCGATGATATCGATCAGGCGCTTGTGCGTCCTCATCTCGAACTGCTCTCGCGACTTCTTGTGCACGTGAGGCGAACGCAAGACGGTGTACTTGTTGATCCGCGTAGGCAGGGGTATCGGCCCCGAAACCTTGGCGCCCGCCTTTTGAACGGTTTGCACTATGCCTCTTGCGCTGTCGTCGATTAGACGGACATCGAAGCCTCTGAGCCTGACTCGAATCCTGTCCTTCATGCAATCCTCCAAAGATCTCTTGCGCCCGCCCCCGACTGCCGTACCCTGGCGGGCGAGCAGTCGAAACAAAGCGCTGCGGAGCCGGGGAGCCCCGCCACAGAACCGCCGATACGCCCGAGGACGACCGGCCGACGATCACAATATCACGACTGCCGCCCCCTCGCATAGCGGGCAAGAACCGAAAAGCGCGGACTTATTACTCTATAACCTCGGTGACCTGGCCGGAAGCGACCGTGTGGCCGCCTTCGCGGATGGCGAACTTGAGGCCCTTCTCCATGGCGATCGGGTAGATCAGCTCGACGTTGATTTCCGTATTGTCGCCGGGCATGACCATCTCGCGCCCCTCGGGAAGAGTGACGGTACCGGTGATATCCGTCGTCCGGAAATAGAACTGGGGCCTGTAGCCGGCGAAAAAGGGACTATGTCGGCCGCCCTCTGCCTGGTTGAGCACGTAGACTTGGCCCTTGAACTTGGTGTGCGGCGTGATCGAGCCCGGCTTGGCGAGGACCTGGCCGCGCTCGACTTCCTTCTTGTCGATGCCGCGAAGGAGGGTGCCGATATTGTCGCCGGCACGCCCCTCGTCGAGGAGCTTATTGAACATCTCTATGCCCGTCACCACGGTGGACTTGGTCGGCTTGATGCCGACTATCTCGACGGTTTCGTTGATCTTGACGATTCCGCGCTCGACGCGGCCCGTGACGACCGTGCCGCGGCCGGAGATGGAGAAGACGTCCTCGATCGGCATGAGGAAGGGCTTGTCGGTGACTCGCTCGGGATCGGGGAAGAAGCTGTCCATGGCATCCAGGAGCTCTTGGATGCACTTGGTCGCCTCGGGATTGTCCGGCTCGGAAAGGGCCTTGAAGGCCGCGCCCTTGATGATCGGGGTCTTGTCGCCGGGAAACTTGTAGAAAGTGAGGAGGTCGCGAACCTCTTCCTCGACGAGTTCGAGGAGCTCGGGATCGTCGACGAGATCTATCTTATTGAGGAAGACGAGGACGGAAGGGACGCCGACCTGACGGGCAAGGAGGACGTGCTCGCGGGTCTGGGGCATGACCGAGTCGGGAGCGGAGACGACGAGGACTGCGCCGTCCATCTGGGCTGCGCCGGTGATCATGTTTTTAATGTAGTCGGCGTGGCCGGGGCAGTCGATATGGGCATAGTGGCGCTTCGTGGACTGATACTCCAGGTGTCGCGTGTTGATCGTGATTCCACGGGCCTTCTCTTCGGGCGCATTGTCGATATCGTCGAACTTCATTGCCTTATCGCCGAACTTGCGCGAGCAATACTGGGTGATAGCGGCGCTGAGCGTCGTCTTTCCGTGGTCTATATGACCGATCGTACCGACGTTCATATGAGGCTTGGTGCGCTCGAACTTCTCTTTGGCCATATGAATCTCCTCCTTGGCTTCGTCACGCCAATTGTTTTCCTTGTGAGTTTTCGGATTATATATGAGAGTCGAGAGCGAATCAAGGGGCGTCAGGAATAGTCGGAGAAGCCCGGTGGCACCGCTTGGGGTCCTCGGCGCCGAGCCGAGGGAAAGCTATTATATGTTCGCTGTCGCGGGCACGGCTTAGCGTCTTCGACGCTGAGCCGAGGGGAAGCTTATTGTATGCCCGCTGTCGCGGGCACGGCTTCGTAGCGGAGGAAACGAGCGTTGTACTCCGCCCTGCCCTCCGTGGCCGAGCGCAGCTCGCCCGCGAAGCCGAAGAGGCGACGGAGCGGAGCGGCCGCCGAGACTATGCTGCCGCCGCCGGCAGCGGAATCCAACGACTCGATTCGTCCTCCTCTTCCCGATATCGCCGCGACCGCCGCGCCCAGAAAGGACTCGGGCACCGTCATCTCTATGCGCATTACGGGCTCGACGACTCGAGTTCCCGCCTCTCGGAGAGCCTTGCCGGCGGCGAGGGAGGCGGCGATCTCGACCGCGCGTTCCTGTACCTTGTCCGGCGAGGAGAGCGAGGCGCCGGGCAAGGACAGGGACTCGAGGACGATCCTCGCGCCATCGAGGGGATAGCCCGAGTTCGGTCCTACGCTGAGCGCGGCTTCGGCCCCCCTGCGTACCGCCTCCGTCAAGACCGCTGAAAGCCGCAGGTTGGGCTCGACCTCGAAGGAAAAGCCCTTCGTCCCGGCGCCCGCGTCGAGGCGCAGCCCGACCTTAGCCCTCGCCCGCTCGCCGCCCAGGTCGCGATCGAAGTCCTCCTCGGCGACGGCCGGCGACTCCAGGACTTCGCGGTAGGATACGCGCGGCTTGCCGGCCCTGAAGCGAGCGCCGAAGCCGCGCGCGAGGCGCTCGGCCGCGACCTCGAGATGAAGCTCGCCCATCCCCGAAAGCTCGATCCGACCGGTCTGGGGATCCTCGCGAAGCCTGATCGAGGGATCCTCGTCGGCCAGCGCGGCCGCCCCCTTGCGCAACCGCTCGCCGTCCTCCCTCGTTCTCGGCTCCAGGGCTAGGGAGACCACGGGCTCGTCGAAGCTTATAGGCTCGTAGAGTATCGGCTCGCGCGGATCGCAGAGAGTGCTCCCCGTCGAGCCCGCCGAGGCGACGCCGGTACCCTGGCCGGCGAGGGCGAGGGCGACGATGTCCCCGTCCGAGGCTTCGGCGATGTCCTCGAGCCGGTCGGCATGGATGCCGAAGATACGCGTTACGCGAACGATCCTGCCCGCCCCGACGTCGAGGACCCTGTCCCCCGCGGCTACCCTGCCCGAACGGACTCGAAGCCACGAGAGCCTGCCTAAATCGCGATCCCCGCCCGTCTTGAAGACGAAGCCGGAGAAGGGACCGTCCGGGCCGAGGACGACGGCCTCGCCCGTCGCGGGATCGGCGGCCTCGGGCCGGACGGCTTCGTCGGGCGCGGGAAGGTAATCGGACACGGCGTCAAGGAGGAGGGCCGCGGATCCGTCGGAGAAGGCCGAGCCGCAGAGCACGGGAGTCGCTCGGCCCGACAGCGTCGCCCGGCGGAGGGCCGCGCGCAATCTTTCGGGTGGGCTCTCCCTGCCGGCCACGAAGTCCTCGAGGAGGCCCGAGTCCCCTTCGACGCCTCCGGCCTCGCCGCCGGCGAGGGCCTCCACGAGGCCCGCCCTGGCCCGCGCGGCCGCGACGGCCAGCTCCGCGGGAATCGGCA
Source organism: uncultured Spirochaetota bacterium (assembly GCA_963778775.1). Classification (GTDB taxonomy): domain Bacteria; phylum Spirochaetota; class Spirochaetia; order Treponematales; family Rectinemataceae; genus UBA1306. Next base: position 19,727 of record CAVZVX010000075.1, read on the forward strand.
GGGGCCGGGGTCGACGCGGAGACGGGGAATTCCCCGCCTCGACGAGGGAAAAATCGTAGGCCTTCATCGCGACGAGGTCCACGACGCCGCGAAGAGCCTCGCCTTCGCCCCAGGGCAGCTGTACCGCGATCGCCCCCGGATCCAGGATCGAGCGAAGGTCGCCGAGGGCGCGGTCGAAGCCGGCGCCCCTCCGATCCATTTTGTTGACGAAGACGAGCCTCGCGAGGCGGCGTTGGGCGCAAGCCCGATAAAGGACTTCGGTTCGCGACTGGACCCCCGCGACCGCGCATACCAGGACGACCGCCCCGTCGAGGGCGCGCAAGGATCGCCCGACCTCCGAGGAGAAATCGACGTGCCCCGGGGTATCTATGAGGTTGATGCGCAGGCCGTCCCACTCGAGGCGGATCGCCGCGGCCTTGACCGTAATCCCCCTTTCGCGCTCGACTTCCAGGTAGTCGGTGACCGTCGTGCCGTCGTCTATGTCGCCCGGGCTCCGTATCCTGCCCGAGACATAGAGGAGCCGTTCCGTCAGGCTGGTCTTTCCCGCGTCGATATGGGCGAGGATACCGATATCGCGGAGGCGTCGAGTCGAAACGTCGTTCATGGCAGGCGAAAGTATACATGCTATCGACGGCTTCGACTCCCCGTGAAGAGGCTTCCCCGCGGATCGGTAAATTGATTATACTGTTCGGGATAGGGGTCTCCTGGCCGGGCGCGCACGCGACGGCCGCCGAGGACCGCCCGGGAGGTTTCCATGAACGACGTATCGCGCTATGAATCCCTTTCCTTCGAGTCGCTTCGCGACAGCGTAATGGACGATCTGGTGAGGCAGTACTCGATGGAGCGGGTCGACCTGCCCGAGTTCGAGCGCAGGACCGATCTCGTCTCAAAGGCTGCGACGAAGGGCGAGATGATCGCCCAAGTCGCGGATCTTCCCGACTTGCCGGGCGACCGCCGCGCGGCGCGCGCTTCCGCGTCCCCGGGTTCCGCGACGTGGCGCTTGGGATCGTCGAATGCGAGGCCCAGCGACTATGCGGTCGCGATATTCGGCGGCTCGGAATTCAAGGGAGTCTGGCAGGCGCCCCGCAGCCTCACGGCCCTCTGCGTCTTCGGCGGGTCGAGCATCGACTTCCGCAAGGCCGTGGTTCCGGAAGAGGGCGTCGCGATCAGCTGCCTTTGCCTCTTCGGGGGAGTGGACATCGTCGTCCCTCCCGGGATGCGCGTCCGCGTAAGGGGCATAGGCATTTTCGGGGGCTTCGATAGGACCGAGAACGAGGTCGACGATCCTCGCGCGCCGACCATTTCCGTCGAGGGGCTCGCCCTCTTCGGCGGCGTATCGGTTCGGGTGCGCTCATGACGGTCGGCGCCGCGTGAAGGAGCTTTCCCCGGGAAACGAGTACTCCACCCCCGAAGGAGTGGAGCGGGCCTTGAGCGAGCTTTTCCTGCTCCGTTCCCGTTGGAGCGTCTACTCGCACTTCATCGCGACCATCATCCGCAGCAGGGCCCTCGCCCTCCGCGGACTCTACGACGACGCGGCCTGGGCGCAGAGTTCCCTGGAAATCGTCAGGAACCTGGAGCGCTGCGAGGCCGCGTTCCGCATCGAGGGCATGGACAAGGTTCGTTCCGCGGAAGGCCCCCTCGTCTTCGTATCCAACCACATGAGCACGTTGGAGACCTTGGTTCTCCCCGGTCTCATCCGACCGCTGAAGCCGGTCACCTTCGTCGTCAAGCGAAAGCTCCTCGGCGGATTCTTCTGGGGCCCGATAATGCGTTCGCGAGATCCCATAGCCGTTTCTCGGACCGACCCGCGAGGGGACCTCGAGCTCGTCCTGAGGGAGGGCAAGGCGCGCCTCGCCGCGGGTATCTCGGTCATCGTATTCCCGCAGGGCACGAGGACCGAGGTCTGGAGGCGCGAGGGTTTCAACAGCCTGGGCATCAAGCTCGCCGCGAAAGCGGGCGTAAAAATCGTACCTATCGCCCTCAAGACCGACTATTGGGGCTCGAGCGGCATTTTCAGGGGTTTCGGCCCCATCCACCGCGACCGCGTCATCCGGATGGAATTCGGCGATCCGCTGCAGGTGAGCGGGCGGGGCCGGCCCGAGCACGAGCTCTGCCTGGATTTCATCGAGTCGAGATTGAAGGAATGGGGCGCGCCGACGAGCTATTGAGGCGGAGGCCTTCATGGACTCGAGGGAAGGCCGTCGCCGAAGAGCAGGGGGACGATCTCCTCGGCCTTGCCGAGATGCTCTTCCTCGAAATACGGATTCTTCCCGCCGAGGCTCTCGAGATTGAGGTAGACCGTGCGCGCGCCGCGGTCGAAGGCGCCTTGCACCAGCCGGCTCGGCGGGATACACGGTCCCCGAAGTGCCGATGGCGACGAAGAGGTCGCATGAATCGAGGGCTCGAAAAGCGGCATCGGAATTCCCTTGGGGGATCGTCTCGTTGAAGAGGACGATGTCCGGCCGCAGGTTCGCGCCGCAGCGCGGACAGCGCGGGACCTCCGCCTCGTAAAGCGTCCGATCGCGGAAAGGCGCCAGATCGCAGGCCGCGTTGGAGCAGCGCGTTCGATGCACGGAGCCGTGGTACTCGATCACGTGCGCACTCCCGGCGCGGCCGTGCAGGCCGTCGATGTTCTGGGTGATTATCGTGAGGCTCTGGTCCGAACGGAGGCGCTGCTCGAGGGATGCGAGGGCAAGGTGAGCCGCGTTGGGCGATGCCGCGGCGCTTATCCTCCGCGCGGCGCTCCAGAATTTCCATACGTCGAGAGGATCCGTCCTGAAGGTCACGCCGTCGGATAGGCGTATGAGGGTCTCGTCGTTCCACAAGCCTTCCGGACCGCGGTAGGTACGGATACCGGAGGCGGCCGAGATGCCGGCCCCGGTAAGGAAGACGATGCCGAAGTACTTCGATGCGTCGATCGCCGCGTCGGCCATAAGGAACTTCCGAGACCCATGGGCATCCATCAGTCCCTCCAGGCGGGCCAGGGTCTTTTTGACAGGTTCGAATTCGAATAGCGACGATCCTCGGACACTTCCTTCCCTGCCCAAGGCGGCGAATCGACTTTCGCCCCCTCATCGGAAAGCTCGATCTCCGCTACGACCAGGCCCTCGTTGTCGCCGTGGAAGACGTCGATTTCCCAGGTGCGTCCCGCGAACTCCTCGAGGTAGCGCGTCTTGTCGATGAAGGGTCTCAAGCAGAGTCGATCCAGCATCTCGCGCGCGTCCTCGGGCGGAATGGGGTACTCGTACTCGAGCCTGGATATGCCGGCAGTCGTGCCCTTGATGGTGAGCCGCGCATCCTCGCCTATGAGGCGTACGCGCACGACGCGCTCATTGCTCGAGCTGAGATAGCCCTGAACGATACGCAGGCCCAGGCTCGACGGCTTCCATTTCGTGAGGTCGACGAGGAACTTGCGCTCGATCTCGATAGCCATAGGAAGATAGTATTGCGATGGCAATGCCGCGCGCAAGCGACCTTGGAGCGAAAAAGCCCCGTCCACTCGGGACGGGGCTCATGCTCGCGCAAACGAAGGGCTCGTCTACCACCTGTAATGGGCGAAGGCTTTATTGGCCAACGCTCGGCATTCGCCTCGCGAGAGCGTTAGTGGCTTTCGCGCTTACCACCTATAGTGGGCGAAAGCCTTGTTCGCTTCGGCCATCTTGTGGGTGTCTTCCTTCTTCTTGACCGCGGTGCCGGTGTTGTTGAAGGCGTCCAATAGCTCGTCGGCGAGCTTGTCGGCCATCGCCTTGCCGGAGCGCGCGCGGGCGGCATTGATGAGCCAGCGCATGGCGAGCGCCTCGCGACGCGTGTCGCGTATCTCGACCGGGACTTGATACGTCGCGCCGCCGACGCGGCGGGACTTGACCTCGACGAGCGGCTTCGCGTTGTCCAGCGCCTTCAGGAATACTTCGAGGGCCGGAACGTTGGCTTTCTTCTGCATAGCGTCCATGGCGTCGTACATGATGCGCGTATTAATGGACTTCTTGCCCTGCCACATCATTCGGCAAACGAACTTCGTGACGATACTGAATTGTACTTGGGATCGGGGAAGTGTCCCCTGTCGATAGTCTTCTTCTTGCGGCCCATATGCCTTCTCCCCTACGCCTTCGGCCGCTTGGCGCCGTACTTGGAGCGGCCCTTCTTGCGGTCTTCGACGCCGAGGGTATCCTTCGCGCCGCGGATGATATGGTAGCGGACGCCCGGGAGGTCCTTTACGCGCCCGCCGCGGATGAGGACCACCGAGTGCTCTTGAAGGTTGTGACCGACGCCGGGAATATAGGCGGTGACCTCTATCCCGTTGGAGAGCCTGACGCGGGCGACCTTGCGAAGGGCCGAGTTAGGCTTCTTGGGCGTGACTGTCATTACGCGGGTGCAAACGCCGCGCCTCTGCGGGCACTCTTCGAGGGCCGGGGCCTTGTTCCGCCATGCGGAAGCCTTGCGGCCGAGACGGATTAGCTGGTTGATCGTCGGCATCTATGCTCACGACTCCCTGTTGTGCCGGGCCTCAGCATGGCCCGACGATATATTGGTACGCGAAAAAACCCCAATTGATACCGGGAACCCGGCAAGAATCGAAACAATAAACCGCGAGCCGCCGTGCTGTCAATACGGCTACGAAACAGGTGATTGATTTCACCACGGAGAGCACGGAGGGAAGAGGGAGAGCACGGAGAAGAAAATGAGAAGGGATGAAGGGAAAGAGATTCTTAAAATCTCTCTTTCTCTTCTCCGTGCTCTCCGTGACGCCGGCAAACAAGCCGGCGCTCCGTGTCTAACGCTTCGCTAGGCCTTCGGCTCCGTGGTTGCCTTTCTCTTCTTCCTATCAGTCCTCTTCGGAGTCGTCGCGAGCCGAGCTCGCGGCGCCGAGCTCGCGCTCGGCGGGGCCATTCCGCCGTGGATACGGACTCCCTTAGTCCTCTTCGGAGTCCGTATCCACGGGCTCGAAGCCTTCGTCATTCTCGAATATCTCGTCTTCCTCGAAGGCCGCGCCGCTCTCGGCCCTTTCCTCCAACGCGGGCAAGGGTTGAAGCTCCTTCTCCCGCCGGCGCTTCTCGAGGACCTCCTCGACGAAGGCGTCGAGGTCCTCGTTCTCCGAGTCGGACAGCTTGATGTTGCGGTAGGACCTCATCCCCGTACCGGCCGGGATGAGGTGGCCGATGATGACGTTCTCCTTGAGCCCGCGAAGCGTATCGGTAGCCCCCGCGATGGCCGCGTCGGTGAGAACGCGGGTCGTTTCCTGGAATGAGGCGGCGGCGAAGAAGGAGTCGATCTTGAGGCTGGCTCGGGTGATTCCGAGGAGGAGCGGCCTCGCGACCGCGCTCTGCCCGCCCTCCTGCACGACGCGCCTGTTCTCCTCGTGGAAGCGGTACTTGTCGACCTGCTGTCCGTAGATGAACTTCGTATCGCCGGGCGCGACGATCTCCACCTTTTTCATCATCTGCCGGATGATGACGCCGATGTGCTTGTCGTTGATGGTGACGCCCTGGAGGCGGTAGACCTGCTGCACCTCGTCCATCAGGAAGCGCTGGCAGTACTGCTCGCCCGAGGATGTTCATGATGTCGTGCGGGTTCTTGTTCCCGTCGCAAAGGAGGTCGCCGGCCTCCACGGTATCGCCGTCGCGGACGAGGAGCCTTCGGCCCATCGGTACCAGGTGCTTGTATTCCTTGTTGAAGATATCCTTGACGACGACGACGCGCTTGCCCTTCACGATGCCTCGGAAGGCGACGACGCCGGCGACGGTCGCGAGGACGGTCGGGGTCTTGGGCTTGCGCGCCTCGAAGAGCTCGCCGACGCGAGGCAGGCCTCCCGTGATGTCCATGGCCTTGGCGCTTTCCTTGAGCGTCTTGGCCAGGGTGCGTCCCGCCTTCACCAGCTCGCCGTCCTCGGCGTTGAGGTAGGCGCCGCCCGGCAGGAAGTAGGTAACGATCTCGTTGCCCGCCTCGTCGGTGATGACTACGCGCGGCTGCTTCGCGTCGCGCTCGGCCGCGAATTCGGTGATCTTCTTCTCGATGTTGCCCGTTTCCTCGTTTATCTCCTCCTTGAGGGTGGAACCGGGGATGATGTCCTCGTAACGGACATAGCCGTCGTGCTCGGAGATTATCGGGTCCGAGAAGGGATCGAAGGTAGCGAGCGTGCCGTTGGCCGGGATGATGTCGCCCGGGTTCACGATGACCTCGGAGCCGTTGCGCACGTCGATCTTCTGGTCCTGCGCGATGAGGAGGACGCGGCCCGCGCCGGACTTGGAGTCGGCGATCACCTTGGCGTAGGAGATGTCGGTCGCCTTGGCCACGCTCTTGTCTGTCCTCTGGACGATCGAGTCGCCTTTGAGGATGCGCTGGCCGTCCTGCACGAGGATCTTGTCGCCCTTGCCTATCTCGATGTTCGTGAAGATCTTGCACGCGTGGAGGGCGCCCTTGCGGGTGAAGAGGGAGCGCCCTTCCGGCATCTTGACGAAGGTACCCGCGACGTCGGTGACGAGAACCGCGTACTTGAGGTAGATGCGGTTCTCCTCCGACACCTTCGTCGCCGCGCCACCGATATGGAAGGTGCGCATCGTAAGCTGCGTTCCGGGCTGGCCGATGGACTGGGCGGCGATGATGCCCACCGCCTCGCCGATCTCCACGGTGCGGCCGGTCGCGAGGTTGCGGCCGTAGCACTTGCGGCACACGCCGTGCTTGGCCTCGCAGGTAAGGACCGTCCGCAGCGTGACTTCCTCGATCCCCGCCTCGTCTATCCTGTCGGCGATCTCCTCGGTGATCTCCTCGTTCGCGGCGACGATGAGGTCTCCCGTGATCGGGTGGCGGATGGGATCGAGGGCGTAGCGTCCCACGATGCGCTCGCGGAGGGCCTCGATGACCTCCTCGCCGTCCTTTATGGGAGTATGGATCGCGCCGTTTATGGTGCCGCAGTCGTCCTCGTTGATGACGACGTCCTGCGATATGTCGACGAGGCGCCGCGTGAGGTATCCGGCATCGGCCGTCTTGAGGGCGGTATCGGCGAGGCCCTTCCGCGCGCCGTTCGTCGAGATGAAGAACTCGATGACCGACAGGCCCTCGCGGAAATTGGAGCGGATGGGCAGCTCGATGATGTCGCCCGAAGGCTTTGCCATGAGGCCGCGCATGCCCGCGAGCTGCCGTATCTGGTTGCGGCTTCCGCGCGCGCCCGAGTTGGCCATCATGTAGATGTTGTTGAAGCCTGCCCTGTCGCGCTCGAGGGCCTTCATCATCACCGCGGTCAATTCCTCGTTCGTCTTGGACCAGACCTCCACGACTCGGTTATAGCGCTCTTCCTGCGTGATGTGGCCGGCGAGGTACTGCTTCTGGATGGAGTCGACCTGCGCGTTGGCGGCCTCGATCATCTCGGGCTTCTCGGAGGGCACGACGATATCGTCCATGCCGATGGTGGCGCCGAAGAAAGTCGCGTAGCGGAAGCCGTTATTCTTGATCTCGTCGAGCATCTCCACGGTGACGTATGGGCCTTTCTCCTTGTAGATCGCCTCGATGAGGGCCCTGAGCTCCTTGTCGCCCATCTGGAAGTTGATGTAGGGCACCTCGGCCGGAAGGGCCTCGTTGAGGAGGATGCGTCCCGCGGTCGTATCGAGGAGGGAGTCCGGCCCGATCTCGATCGGCTTGCCCACGCCGTTCCAGACCGGCCGCTTCGCGACCGGCACCTTGACGACGGCCTCGTAGTCGCAGGACTTCGCCTCGCAGGCCATGAGCAGCTCCTCTGGCGAGGAGAAGCGCCTGCCCTCGCCCTTGACTCCCGGTTTGTGGCGCGTGAGGAAGTTGATGCCCAAGACCATGTCCTGCGAGGGGAAGACGATGGTCTTGCCGTTCGCGGGGTTGAGGAGGTTTCGGCTCGAGAGCATGAGGGTCCAGCACTCGGCCTGAGCGGCGCTGGTGAGGGGCACGTGGACGGCCATCTGGTCGCCGTCGAAGTCCGCGTTGTAGGCGTGGCAGACGAGAGGGTGAAGCTTGATGGCCTTACCCTCGACGAGGACGGGCTCGAAGGCCTGGATGCCGAGGCGGTGAAGAGTCGGCGCGCGGTTGAGGAGGACCGGATGCTCCTTGACTACTTCGTCGAGGACGGCGAAGACCTCGGGGGTCTCCGACTCGACGAGCATCTTCGCCTTCTTGATGTTGTAGACCACGTCCTTCTCGACGAGCTTCTTCATGATGAAGGGCTTGAAGAGCTCGAGGGCCATCTTGGTCGGGAGCCCGCATTGCCACATCTTGAGCTCGGGCCCGACGACGATGACGGAGCGGCCGGAGTAGTCGACGCGCTTGCCGAGGAGGTTCTGGCGGAACCTGCCCTGCTTGCCCTTGAGCATGTCGGAGAGGGACTTGAGCGGCCGGTTCGACGCGCCCTTGACGACGCGCTTTTTCTTCGAGTTGTCGAAGAGGGCGTCGACGGCCTCCTGGAGCATGCGCTTCTCGTTGCGGATGATGATGTCGGGCGCATTGAGGGCCATGAGGCGCTTGAGGCGGTTGTTGCGGTTGATGACGCGGCGATAGAGGTCGTTGAGGTCGCTCGTCGCGAAGCGGCCGCCGTCGAGCTGGACCATGGGCCGCAGCTCCGGGGGGATGACGGGAATAACGTCCAGCACCATCCACTCGGGCTTGTTGTCGGAGTTGCGGAAGGACTCGCAGATCTCGATGCGCTTCAAGAGGCGCTTGTCGGACTTGGGGCCCTTCTCGATCATCCGCACGCGGAGCTCGGCGGCGAGCTCGTCCATGTTGATCTGCTCGAGGAGGGAACGGATGGCCTCGGCGCCCATGCCCGCGGTGAAAGTCCCGCCGTAACGGTCCTGGGCCTCGTACCATTCCTCCTCGGTGAGGAGCTGCATCTTCTTGAGGTCGGTGTCGCCCGGATCTATCACGATGTACTTCTCGTAATAGAGCACCGAGCGCAGGGCCGCTACCGGCAGGTCGAGAAGGAGGCCCATCCGGCTAGGGACCGAGCGATAGAACCAGATGTGCGATACGGGACTCGCGAGCTCGATGTGCCCCATCCGCTCGCGGCGGACCTTGAAGTGGGTCACCTCGACGCCGCAGCGGTCGCAGATGACGCCCTTGTAGCGGATCGACTTGAACTTGCCGCAATAGCACTCCCATTCCTTGGTCGTGCCGAATATCCGCTCGCAGAAAAGGCCGTCTTTCTCCGGCCTCAGCGTGCGGTAGTTTATCGTCTCGGGCTTCTTCACCTCGCCGTAGCTCCAGGCCCGGACCATATCCGGGCTCGCCAGGCGGATCATTATGCTATCGAAATCCTGTATGTCTCGCATGCTATCTCCCCCTCATCTCATCGAATCGGGCAATTTATTGACGGAAGGAAGATTCACCACGGAGGCACGGAGCGAAGGGGGAGAGCACGGAGAAGAGGAAGGAGAGGGATTGAGGAAAGAGAAGAAATTACGCAATCGCTCTCTCGACCCTTTTCTTCATCCCTCTCTCCCCTCTCATTTTCCCTCCGTGCTCTCCGCGCGCCCGACCCGCTCGCGGGTCGGGCCTCCGTGTCTCCGTGGTGAAATCTTTATCCTAGAACGCTCCCTGTTTGTTGATGATGTCCTCGTCGCGCTCGGTGAGGGCGATCTGCTTGCCCTTCGCGTCGTATACGCGGATGTCGAGGGCAAGGCCGCGGAGCTCCTGGACCATGACGTTGAAGGCCTCCGGTATGCCGGCGGCCGTGTGGGGCTCGCCCTTCACGATGGCCTCGTACACCTTCGCGCGGCCGGTCATGTCGTCGGACTTGATGGTTAGCAGCTCCTGCAGGGTGTTCGCGGCGCCGTAGGCCTCGAGGGCCCATACTTCCATCTCGCCGAGGCGCTGGCCGCCGAACTGGGCCTTGCCGCCCAGGGGCTGCTGCGTGACGAGCGAATAGGGGCCGGTCGAGCGCGCGTGCATCTTGTCGTCGACGAGATGGTGCAGCTTCATGAAGTAGATGACGCCGACCGTCACGGGGTTCTGGAAGTGCTCGCCGGTACGTCCGTCGCGTACCGTGGCCTTCGAGTTCACGGGAAGCCCGGCGTCCTTGAGCTTCTGCTCGATCTGTTCCTGACTGGGCGACTGGAAGACGTGGCAGGAGTACCATTCGTCCAGAGTGCTTGCGGCCCAGCCGAGCTCGGTCTCCATGATCTGGCCGATGTTCATGCGCGAAGGGACGCCGAGGGGGTTCAGGCAGATGTCCAGCGGGGTGCCATCGTCCAGATAGGGCATGTCCTCCGCGGGGAGGACGCGGGCGACGACGCCCTTGTTGCCGTGACGACCGGCCATCTTGTCGCCTTCCTTGAGCTTGCGCTTGGCGGCGATGAGTACCTTGACGACTTCCTCGACGCCGGGCGACAGATCGTCGTTGGCCGACCTCTTGAGGCGCTGCACGTCGATAATGGTACCTTCGATCCCGTGCGGCACCCGCAGCGAGCTGTCGCGCACGTCCTTGGCCTTCTCGCCGAAGATCGAGTTGAGGAGCTTGAACTCGGGCGTAGTCTCCGTCTCGCTCTTGGGCGTGACCTTTCCGACAAGGATGTCCCCGGCCTTCACCTTCGCCCCGACGCGGATGATCCCCTCGATGTCCAGGTTGTCGAGGCTCTTCTCGCTCGTGTTCGGGATGTCGCGGGTGATGCGCTCGGGGCCCAGCTTGGTCTCGCGGACCTCGGTCTGGAACTCCTTGATGTGGATGGAGGTGAACATGTCCTCCTTGACCACGCGCTCGGAGATGAGGATGGCGTCCTCGTAGTTGTAGCCGTTCCACGGCACGAAACCGGCGAGGATGTTGCGCCCGAGGGCGAGCTCGCCGTCCCTCGTCGCCGGGCCGTCGGCGACGACCTGGCCCTTGAGGACCTTCTCGCCCTTCTTGACGACGGGGCGTTGCGTATAGCAGGTATCCTGGTTGGTGCGTTGGTACTTGACGAGGACGTACTCGTCGCGAGCCTTCTTGTCGGCGTCGGGCTTGATGAGTATGCGGCAGGCGTCGACGTAGTCGACCACTCCGTCGCGCCGCGCCTTGAGCAGGACGCCCGAATCGTAGGCGCACTTCTCCTCCATGCCCGTGCCCACGCGGGGCGGCTCGGTAAAGATGAGTGGCACCGCCTGACGCTGCATGTTCGATCCCATGAGGGCGCGGTTGGCGTCGTCATGCTCGAGGAAGGGCACGAGGGCGGCCGATATCGAGATGATCTGCTTGGGCGAGACGTCCATGTACTGAAGCTCGTCGGCGCCGCGAGTCGTATAGTCGCCCTGGTGCCGGCACGAGATCGAATGCTCCAGGAAATTCCCCGACTTGTCGATCTTCGCGCTCGCCTGGGCCACGTAGTACTTGTCCTCGTCCATGGCGGAAAGATACTCGATCTCCTTGGTGGCCTTGCCTTCCGCGACCTTGCGGAAGGGGGTCTCCAGGAAGCCGTACTCGTTGACCGTCGTATAGGTCGCGAGGCTGACGATGAGGCCGATGTTCGGGCCTTCCGGCGTCTCGATGGGGCACATCCGCCCGTAGTGCGTGTAATGGACGTCGCGCACCTCGAAGCCCGCGCGGTCCCGCGAAAGGCCTCCGGGGCCGAGGGCGTTGAGCCTGCGCTTATGCGTGAGCTCGGCGAGGGGATTCACCTGGTCCATGAACTGGGAAAGCTGGGAGGAACCGAAGAACTCCTTGATCGCCGCGACGATGGGCTTTATGGAGACGAGATCCTGAGGGCGAATCGTGTCCGTCTCCTTGAGGCTCATGCGCTCCTTGGCGATCCGCTCCATGCGCCCGAAGGCACTCTTCATCACGTTGGCGAGGAGCTCGCCGACCGAGCGGACGCGGCGATTGCCGAGGTGGTCGATATCGTCCACGTTCGAGGCGCCGTAGTACACGTTCATCAGGTACTTCATCGTCGCGATGACGTCCGAGCGAACGAGGGTGAACTCCTTCACCGGCACCGAATAGTCGAACTTCTTGTTGAGCTTGTAGCGGCCGACCTTGCCCAGGTCGTAGCGCCTGCCCGAGAAGAACATGTTGGCGAGATCGCGCTCGGCGTTCTCGACGGTGATCGGCTCGCCGGGCATGAGCGTCGAATACACCGCGGCGAGGGCGTCGGCCTTGGCGGGCTCGTCCTGGGAGGGATCGTCCTTGACGAGCTTGATGTCCTCGCGCTCGAAGCAGTTGAGGATCATGTCGAAGTGGAGCGAGTCCGGATGCTCGAAGTCGATGACCTCGACCTCGTGGATCCCGAGATTGACCAGTTCGTCGATGTCATGGAGGTGGAGCTTGTCGCCGGCTCGGTAGAGCTTCTTCTTCTCGCCGTTGACGTCGGCCTTGATGGCCTTCGCCAGGACGCGGTTGATCGCCTTTTCCTTCTCGGCCCGCTCGGCGCCTATGGCCACCTTCTCGGACTTGTAGAAGGCTTCGACTATGTCCTCGCGGCTGTCGAAACCGAGGGCGCGCAGGAACATCGTGCCGAGAATGCGCTTCTTGCGGTCTATCTTGGCGTAGATCAGCTCCTTCTTCTGGTCGATCTCGAACTCGAGCCAGGAGCCGCGATAGGGGATGATGCGCGCGGAGTAGACGCCCTTCTCGTGGCAGAAGATCACGCCCGGGGAACGGTGTATCTGGGAGACGACGACGCGCTCGGCGCCGTTGATGATGAAGGTTCCCCGGTCGGTCATGAGGGGGATGTCGCCGAGGTATATCTCCTTCTGCCGTATCTCGCCGGTCTTCTGGAAGACCAGGTTGATCCGCGCCTTGAGCGGCACGGCGTAGGTGAGCCCCTTCATCTTGCACTCGATCTCCGAGTACTTCATCGCGTCCTCGTCGAGATTGTAGCGCTCGTACTCGAGGAGCATGTCGCCGTTGGGGCTTTCTATGGGAAAGGTCGCGCGGAACACTTCTTCCAGCCCGGCCGTCTGAAGGCCGATCCCTGAGCGGACCTTCTCGCGCTGCAGGAAACGCTCGTAGGAGGAGAGCTGAATGTCGATGAGGTCGGGCAGGGACATCACTTCCTGATAGTCCTTGCCTACGTACTCTCGCTCTATCTTCTTCTCGCCGATTGCCATCCGTCACCCCCTGATCGCGCAAGCCGCCGCCGAAAGACGCAAGAAAGGTCCCGGGAGCCTCGGCGACGTCGGCGCGGCCGACTTCGTCAGCATTGCTGACGAGCTCCCGGAACCTTCGCGGAGCCCGCGCGGAAGCGATATGGCTCCCGGCGGCTCGCTCCGCTCGAGCGAAAGAACCTGATTCGATCGATGCCCGTATTACTTGACCTCTACGGTACCGCCGGCGTCGGTGATCTGCTTCTTGATCTTCGCCGCCTCGTCCTTGGAGATATTTTCCTTGATGACCTTGTCGCCGGCCTCTACGAGGTCCTTGGCCTCCTTGAGGCCGAGGCCCGTGAGCGCGCGGACTTCCTTGATGATCGCTATCTTCTTGTCGGCGGGTACTCCGCCCTTGAGGATGACCGTGAACTCGGTCTGCTCCTCGACGGCCGCCGCCGCGGGCCCGGCTGCCGCTGCCGCGATGGGGGCGGCGGCGGTGACGCCGAACTTCTCCTCCATCGCCTTGATGAGGTCGGCGATCTCCATGATCTTCATCTCGGCTATGGCGTCGAGAATCTGCTCTTTCGTCAATGCTGCCATATTATCTTCTCCCCAATATAACACTTGCCGGCCCATACGGGCGGCTTCGGCGACGCCATAAGCGTCGCCCGAGGCAGACAGGAACGGCAGCCACCGAAGCCTGAATGCCGAACGAAACAAACTAAAGGCAACCGCGGAGGCAGTTATTACGCCTGCGCGGGCGCCTCTGTCGCGGTTGCCGGCGCCTCGGGCGCGGCGCCCATCTTCTCCTGCAGCGCGACAAGGGTGTAGACGAGCTTCTGCACGGGGCTCTTGAGGCCTGCCATGAACATCGCGATGAGCTGGTTCCTGGAAGGCAGCTTCGAGAAGACCGCAACCTCGGCCTCGCCCATGAAGCCTTTGTCCACCAAACCCGCCTTGACCTTGAGGGCCGGCGTCTCCTTGGCGAAGTCCACGAGGACTTTGGCAACCTCGTTGGCCTCGGATTTGGAAAAAGCGACGGCCGTTGGACCGGCGAGGACGGGCTCGATATCCTTCGGATAGCCGAGATCTCCGAAGGCGATACGCGCGAAGTTGTTCTTGACTACGTGGAACTCGGCGTTCTTTTCGCGCAGCAGCTTGCGCAGGGCCGAGATCTGCTCGACGGTCAGGCCGCGATACTCGGCGAAGATGAAATCCTTGGCGGCGCCGATCTTGTCCTTCAGCTCTACAATGGCCTCGGCCTTGGCCGATTGAATCTTGGTGGCTCGCATTGCCATGATCTACCTCTTCTCGCTTTTCGCCTGGACTACGCGGACGCCCGGCCCCATCGTGGAGGTGAGGAACACGGAGCCCACAAAGTCGCCCTTGGCGTCGGAGGGGCGCTTGCGCCCGATTTCCTCCAGAAGGGTCGTAAGGTTCTCCGAGATCTTATCGGGCTCCATGGACACCTTGCCGATGGCTAGGTGGATTATTCCCGACTTGTCGGTGCGGAACTCGGTTCGGCCCTTTCGGAGCTCGGCGACCGCCGCCTTGAGGTCGTGCGTGACCGTGCCCGTCTTGGGGTTCGGCATGAGGCCTTTGCGGCCGAGCACCATGCCGAGCTTGCCGACGTCCTTCATCATGTCGGGCGTGGCGACCGCGACGTCGAAGTCGAGCCAGCCGCCCTTCACCTTCTCGATGAGCTCGTCGGAACCCGCGTAGGCGGCGCCGGCGTCAAGGGCCTCCTTCTCCTTCTCGGGCTTGCAGAAGACCAGGATCTTCTTCTCGCCGCGGAACTGGTTGGGAAGGACGACGGTATCGCGCACCGACTGGCTCTTCTTGAGGTTGAGCCTGACGTGCACCTCGACAGTCTCGTCGAACTTGGCGAAGTGCAGGTCCTTGACCAGCGCGCAGGCGGCGCCGGGCTCGTATTCCCTCTCGCCCTCGTACTTCTTGACCGATTCGTTGTATTTCTTGCCGTGCTTCATGGCTTACTTCCCCGTTTCTACGCCCATCGAGCGGGCGGTGCCGGCGATGATCCGCTTCGCGGCCTCGATGTCGTTGGCGTTGAGGTCGGGCATCTTCTGCTTCGCGATGGCCTCAAGCTTGTCGTCGGGAAGCTTGCCCACCTTTTGCTTGTGCGGCACTCCGGAACCCTTCTCGATACCGAGGGCCTTTTTGATGAGGACCGAGGCCGGCGGCGTCTTGAGGATGAACGTGAAGCTCTTATCCGCATAGACCGTGATGATCGCCGGAATGATGAGCCCCGGCTCCATGCCCTTCGTCCGCTCGTTGAACTGCTGGCAGAACTGCGGCGCGGACACGCCATGGGGACCGAGAGCCGGCCCTACCGGCGGCGCGGGAGTCGCCTTCCCCGCCGGGCACTGCAGCTTGACGATCGCTGTTACCTTCTTCTTGGCCATCGCCTTTCTCCTTTCGTGGTGTACCCGCGACGATCCGCTTTATGTCCGATCGCGCGAGATAGCGTCCGCGACCATCCCTTCGCTTTTCGTACGCAGATCGTCTTCGACGATCTGCGCGCGAATCGCGAAGCGATTCGCGAACTCCCATCATACGGAGTCAAAACCCCTCTATGAGAAGCGTCGTGGCGCCATATCGGCGTCGCGGCGTCGCTTTAAAAGATCGGGAACCTAGACTTTCTCCACTTGCAGCATATCGACCTCGACGGGGGTGTTGCGCCCGAAGATCCCAACCATGACTTTCAGTTTCGACTTTTCCAGGATCACTTCCTCGATCGAGCCGGTAAACGACTCGAAAGGCCCGTCGACGATCTTCACCTGCTCGCCGGGCGAGAATGTCTGGCGCGTGCGGGCGCCGCGGTCGCCCTTGATCTCTCCCGAGCGCTGCAGCACCCCGCGCGCCTCCTCGGCGCTGATCGGCTGCGGCCTGTGGTGCTGCGTCGCCCCGACGAAGCCCGTTACGCCCGTGATCTTGCGGATGGCAGCGCAGGTCGCCTTCCAGTCGGCCTCCGGCAGATCCATCTCGACGAGGATGTATCCCGGCAGGATCTTGCGCGAGGATGAGCGCTTCTTGCCGTCCTTGACGTCGACGACCTCCTCGCTCGGCACCTTGATGTCGGTGACGATATCCCGCGAGAGGTCGCCGTTATCGATCAACATGCGGATCGTGCGCTCGATCTTGTTCTCGTATCCCGAATAAACGTGGAGAACGTACCAGGCCTTCGCCATGCTGCAGCCCGCGCCCTTTACCTGAAAATAACGTCGATGCCGGAGAGGAGCAGGAAATCTATCAAGCCAAGCACGGCAGCCACGACGACTGTCGAGAGCAGGACGACCTTCGTCGAGGCGATAACGTCTTCCCTGGTCGGCCACACCACCTTGCGAAGCTCGGCGTAGCTGTCCTTGAAGAACTGGACGATCTTCTTCATAGCGGCTCCTTCGCCGCGGACGGAGCCATAAGGCCCCGCCAGCCAAGATTTACGTCAAAACAGGCCAGGAAGGACTCGAACCCTCAACATCCGGTTTTGGAGACCGGCGCTCTACCATTAGAGCTACTGGCCTTCGTCAGGGAATCGGACTCGACGAGTCCGATTCCCTGACGCGCAGTTTCGCTTCGCGGAACTGCGAATAATCTCCCATCGGGACTCTTCGAGTTCCGGTGATTCACGCCGCGATTTTCGATACGTGCAAATCGCGTACATTCTTCAATGACAGGGCTCGGTTAAGCCCGACTCCCTGACGAGCCCGGCTCCCCTAAGCGACTACTTTCATCAGTTTACTTTACTTTGGTCTCTTTGTGGAGAGTATGCTTGCGATCCCACTTGCAATACTTCATGAGCTCCAGTTTTTCCTGCTGAGTCTTGCGGTTCTTTTTTGTCGTATAGTTACGGCGCTTGCATTCGGAACACGCAAGGGCGATCAGCTCGACATTCTGCTTCTTGGCAGCCATATCCGTTCCTTTCGACGCGGTGAGTAAACCCCACGCCTATAAAGAATTACTCGCCCAGAAGCAATCCAGGCGCCCCCAACGCGCAGGCACCTGAGCACCTCTCGTCTTGCAGGGCCGGTCCATAAACTACGGACTTACAGCCCTCGAACGGAATCGAACCGTTGACCTTATCCTTACCATGGATATGCTCTGCCAACTGAGCTACAAGGGCATACTGCGAAGCGTCGGAAACATATCATCCGCTGGATGCTTTGTCAAGCTACGCCGACTGTCGAGAGCGGCAGGCACGAGAATTGCTAGCGGGTCAAGTCGAGCGCCGTCTTCGGAAAGCCCGTACCAATGTCCTCGCCATTTCGTCTCGACTAAGGACGAGAATGCCGATTCCGACCGATCCAAAGGCGAAAAAGGTGGCAATCAGGGATAGACCGGCGGCAAGGTTGACGTTCCAGGCGGCGAGATGCACGGCCAGGATCGGCTTGAGGAATAGAACCGGAATGGCCGCGAGGCAGGAAAAAAGGATTAGCTTGAGCGAATAGCGGCCAGACGCGGCCAAAGCCTTGGCAGCGCCGGGTATCCCGGCGCGAAGCAATGCGAACACGAGGACGAAAGCGTTGACAGCGCTCGCGGCGGCGAGGGCCAGGGCGATGCCCGGGGCCTTGAGCGGTGCGACGAGGACGAAGGCGAGGGCGACGTTTACGCCGACGGAGACGAGACCGGCCATGGTGGGGGTCTTCGTATTGCCGCGAGCGTAGAAAGCGGGGGCGACGACCCTGTTGACGGCGATGAAGGCAAGGCCCGACATGTGCCAGAAAAAGACCGAGGATGTCAGGCGTACGGACTCGGGCCCGAATTCCCTGTGCCGGAAGAGGAGAGTCACGATGTCTTCGCCGACGATCATCGAGTAGACCGCGACGGGAATGGTGACTAGAAGCATGGCGCACAAGCCCCTCTTGAGGCTACCCGTGTAGGAGACCCAGTCTTCCGCGCGCGCGGAAGCGGCCAGATCGGGGAGAAGGACCGTTCCGAGCGATACTACGAAGACGCCCAGAACGAGCTCCTGCAGCCGCAAGGAGTATTGCAAGCTCGCCACCGAGCCCGTCCCCGAATTCGCGGCCAAATAGGTCGAAACGAGAATATTGATCTGATAAGCGGCCATGCCCACGATGGTCGGTCCGATGAGAGCGAACACCCGCTTCATGCCCGGGTTGCGGAAAGCCCGACCTAGGCCGACGAAGCCGAAACGGTAGCCGGCCCTGAGCACCGCCGGGAGCTGGCAGAGGGCTTGGGCGAGGCCGCCGATGACGACGCCAATCGCCATCGCCCGCGCGGGGTTGCCCGCGGCCTTGCCCAGCAGGTAGGGCAGGGCGATCCAACAGATATTAAAAAGGATGGGCGCCATCCCCGAAGGCGTAAAGATCCCTACCGAGTTCAGGATGCCTTGGAGTAAGGCGGCGATGGCCACCAGGGCGAGGAAGGGGAACATGATCTGGGTGAGGAGGGCCATCTCGTCGTGGTGGCCCGAGGAAAAGACGAGGACTATCCAAGGGGCCAAGGCGATGCCGAGGGCCACGACGATGCCGACCAGGAAGAGGAGGATCGTAAAGGTCGCCGAGAGGAACTCCCTCGTTTCCTCGTCGTCGCCATTAGCGAGGTAGCCCGAAAAGGTAGGGATAAAGGCCGCCGTCATCGAGCCCTCGGCGAAAAGCCGCCGCAGGAAGTTCGGCAAGGTAAAAGCCACGGCGAAGGCATCGGCGAGCCAGCCGGTACCCATAAAGGCGGCCTTGGTCATCTCGCGCAGAAGGCCGAGAATGCGAGAAGCCATCGTTAGGAGGGACAGCTTCCCCCCTTCACGCATCATGCGGCCCTGCGATTCTTCGGACATGGGGTGCGAGAATAGTCGGAAATCCACGTACGAGACAAGTGTTACATAGAAGCCGGTCGGGCCGCCTGCGTAATATGGCCATGATGCTCGCCAATCTTGCCGACGACGAGGAAGATAGCGCGCGATCGCTTCATGTTCGCTCCTATCTTTATTTCAGCACGTGTCCGGACCAGTCCGCCCCTTGCGCTCGAGTCCGGCTCCCGGCATCATCGTCGGCATGGACAGCGAGGCCTATGGCGCGTTCGAGGCGGTCAGGGAGGAATTTCGCGGACTCGTCCGGCGCTGGAGCGAGGACAATCCCTACCTCCGCGAGGCCCAGGAGAGGCTCCGCGTCAGGCAGGGCTACGAGGACTATCGCATCGAGACGCCGATCGTCTACAACCGCGCGCTGGACGAGGTGAGACCCGGGGCCGAAATAAAGGTAGTCCTGTCGCCACAATGGGGAAGAAGGAGCAGCTCGGCGCGAACAATCGCTATCTCGTGGGACAGTCGGGCAAGCTGGCCGAATCCTGGTTCCGCAGGGAGCTCGAC
>CAVZVX010000076.1:0-12929 GCA_963778775.1 uncultured Spirochaetota bacterium
AAGGCATCCCCTATCAGACGCTCCTTGGCTCAATCGTTCATAAGTACGTTACTGGTTCACTTGTCGATCTAAATGAGGCCAAGAAACTATTCTCTCTTACCAGGAACGGCTAGCGGCAGAGATTCTTCGGTGCGCGATATCCTGGGCCAATACGGAAAATTTAGAGGTATTCTTCGCCTTAGTACAATGGTACCGCCAAGCCGAGAGCCTTGGCGCAGAGATTCATCTGGCGGTCGTAGCTATAGAGCGCGAGCGTCGCCGCGGCGTCGGTCTCGATCCCTGCCAAGGCCGTGGCGAGGTGCAGGGCGTCGAGCGTTCCGACGACCGTCGGGAAAGGCCCCGCCGCCCGGGCCCTTATCGCGTCGCTCAGGCCCAAACTTCGAAAGAAGCGTAAACCTCCATGAGCCGCGAAGAGGCTTCTGCCATTTTTTCGTCATCGAGGGCTGAACTCATCCGGTGACGCTCGAGGACTCGTCGGGCCTCGATCAAGATGAGCTCGCTGGTAATGGTACGGTCCACTCGAAATGCCTGATGCAGCGCGACATCGCCCTCCAGAATACATCGAAGCAGGACCGAAGTATCGACGTAGGTTATCACCGGCGCCCTCGATCCTCAAAAAGGGGAGATAGGCTATTTATGCCGATCAAGGGGCTGTAATTCGTAAAGCCAAAACTTCGTACGGGAAAACTCACTCCTGCCTGAGTCTCGGCCGAATAGGGAAGCACCTGAGCTACTGGACGGTTGTGCTCAAGGACGAGGATAGGCTGACCTGCGTTTACGGACTTTAATTCGGCACTTAAATGGGCTTTAAATTGGGACACTGAAATGGTCTTCATAAGACCATAATAATGCTCCGAATTGCCATAGGCAAGGACCTTTTCCTTCTACCGAACGCAGGCGAGCGCCGAAATCTATCTCGTATGGTCTTCCGGATCAAGGCGCATCGGAGTCCTACGTTCTTGTTCCAAGCCTATATAGTTGAAAAGTTTCACCCCCTTACGACTTCCTTGTACGTATGGAGGCCATGGCCTCTGCCGATCCCTCCTCCGCGCGCTCCGTTTCCCAGGTCGCCTGCGCGCGCAGCCAGTAGCCCTTTGAAAGTCCGAAGAACCGGCAGAGACGATGATCGGTATCCGCGGTTATCGCGCGCTTCCCCGCGACGATGTCGCCGATACGTTGCGCGGGAACTCCTATTTCCTTTGAATCTTCTTTTATGTATATAAAATCAGACGTTCCTCCTCAATGGAAACACCCATGTCCAGCAAGATGTATTGACAATTTATAAATATAGAAGTAGCATAATTTTATGCGGTTTGAATGGGACAAGAATAAAAACATTGAAAATCATAAAAACATCATGTCTCATTCGAGGATGCGCGCGCGGCCTTTTACGATTCGAACCGGCTTATTGAAGCGGATAAAGGCCATTCGGGAGATGAGAATCGATGGTATTGTTATGGCAAGCTACAGAATGGGCTGATAGTAACGGTGCGCTTTACGATGCGCGGTAACGGTATTCGTATTATCGGGGCAGGGCATTGGAGAAAGGGGGCAAAGAAATATGAAAGTCGGCGCGGGCATGGAAAATAAAAAAAAGGATGGCCGAACGAAGAAGGGGAGGCCTTTTTTTGCGCCGGATGGTTACGAGTGGGAGGATGCGCCCGCCGATATTGCCGATTCTATGGATCGCGCGGAGCCCGTTGTTGATTTTCTGCCTCCCCCCGAAGAACTCATGAAGGCCGAAACTAAAATTGTTGTGACTATCCGCCTCGACGGCGAAGTGCTTGAATGGTTTAAGTCGATGGGTAAGGGCTATCAAACAAAAATAAATGCCGTCCTTAAGGCGTACAAAAAGGCCAATGAAAACAGCTAATCGAATCGGTTGGCTTTTCTCATCAAAGAAACGACAAATGCGCTGGACCAATCGCGGGGCACACCTGCTCCTGTAAACTCGAGTTCAAGTCCTGAACGTCGCGCTGTGGGGGGCGTTGTTGCATGGATACCGACAAGAGTGAGTATTCCGGGCCAAATTTGCCACCCATTCCGGACGAAATCTGCCACTTCATGCTGACCATCAGGGCCATAGCGCCTATCCTCGTCGCACGACAACGACAAGGAGTAGCAGCGATGGCTCGAAAGAGGATTGGTATGAAGGCACTCAGAAGGTAATCGAGCTTCACGAGAAGACGGATTTCAGCAATCGACAAATCGGCATGGCAGCGGGGTGTGTCCCGTTCCGCCGTGGCAGCGTATATTGCGACCTATAGTTGTTCAGGGCTGTCCTGGGACAATTTTTCGAAGCTCACCGATACCGAAGCCATCGAACGGCTTTCAGAGCCCAAGTGGAACGCGAAGGGGAAATCTTCGTCGCCGCCCTCGGGGCAAGCCAGTACACCCACGTGGCAGCCGTCCGCTCGCAGAAGAAAGAGGACTTCATCATCGCGAACCGGAACGCGCTCTACTATTTCGGCGGGGTTCCGGCCTCGATTATGCCCGAGACCTCGAAAATCGCCGAGACATCATACGGCTCGATCAGGCCAAATTGGCCTTGGAAAACCTCGAAGGGCTCGTTGTTCTCGACGAGATTCAGCGAAAACCGGAGCTATTCCTCCGGGATCTTTCACGCGCTGCAAGGCATTCTGCACGAGAAGCGAGAAAACCGGAGCGCGACATGCGACATCTTGACGGTTTGGTATTACCCAAGTAAAGTATTACCATGAAAGTAACCACGAAAGGACAGGTCACGATTCCTCTGTGGGTGCGAAAGAAAATCGGAATCAGCGCTTCCTCGGAAGTCAATTTCCTGGAACGCGACGGAGATATTGTTTTGGTGAAGGAAGAAGGACCGGATTTCTCCGCCTTCGTCGGTATTGCGCGCGGTACGATTCCGAACACCGATGCATGGTTGGATAGCACCCGGAACCGAACGTGATCCTGATCGACACCTGCGTTCTCCTCGACCTTTTTACGGCCGATCCTCAGTGGCTTCCCTGGTCCAAAGAGCAGTTGGAGACTCATGCTTCGCAAGGCTTGGCCATTTCGGACATAGCCTTCGCGGAGCTTTCGCCGGTTTTCCCCTCGGCGGAAGAAGGACTGCGTGTATTGGGAAAGATGCGGATTCCCTTGATTCGACCGAGTCCGGAAGCTCTATTCCTCGCGGGACAAACCTATCTGCGCTACAAGCAAAATAAGGGTATCGCCAAAATGATCTTGCCGGATTTTTTGATAGGCGCCAACGCTGCAGTCGAAGGTCTCGATTTGCTCACCCGTGACGTCGCCAGGTACCGAATCTATTTCCCCTCCGTCCGGCTCGTTCATCCCTGAGCCAAGATCCCGTCACGTGAGCTCTGAGCACGACTGGATCTTCGAGGGCCGGACAATCGATGCGTTAGGCTTCTCCACAAGACAAAATTCTCGAGACAGCTTGTCAATGACGACTTTTCAGGCTGTCATGGATGACTTTTCAGCCTGTCCAGGCCGGCGTTTCAGCTTATCCGGGAGGATTTTTCAGTCTGTCCCATCCGACTTTTCAAGCTGAAAAAGCCTGGTTTACAGCTTGATAATGCCTACCCCCACATAGGCCGTGGTGTTCTAGTATGCGTGTCGATGCCACCACCAGGGCCGGACGTCGTTCTCGCACTGGTCGATCGGTATAGGGGAACGGCACCTTGATGATATCCCAGGCTTTATAGGCTGGCATAGGCTTTCCGAGACCTCTTCCCCGAGCCTCAGCTCCGTCGCTTTCGGGACTTGGCGCAACGCGAAGACCGCCCCGTCAGCGAGCTCGTGCGCAGCGCGGCAGATCTATGGCTATCCCGCCACGAAGCTGACGTCCCAGAGGTCCACGACGATCCCCCTATCTTCCATGGGGGACCAGTCCTGGTACCCTCATCGGAGCTGCGAGAAGCGGCCTACAAGGGCGTCGACTTGCCATGAGGGGTGTTGCTTAGGTGCATATTTCCTTTTATAGCTGGTCAGGTTAAACTAAGTCCTATGGACTTAGTTTAAAGAGGGTACTATGCATACGGTCAATATCCATGAGGTAAAAACTCACTTATCGAAGCTCGTCGAGGAGGCGAGTAAAGGCGAGCCCTTTGTAATCGCCAAGGCTGGCAAGCCCATGGTCAAGGTCATGGCAATCGACGCCCAGGAAGCCGGACAGAAAAAACGGCTTGGCTTTCTCGCCGGCCAGATCACAGTACCAGATGATTTCGACGAGCTCGGCCGTGCGGAAATCGAAGGACTTTTCGGCGGCGTTTCGTGAAGCTTCTGCTGGATACTCATCTCCTACTGTATTGACTTCAGATTCTTTGGTGGCGCGATATCCTGGGCCAATACAGAAAATTTAGGGGTATTCTTCGCCTTAGTACAATGGTACCGCCAAGACGAGAGCCTTGGCGCGGAGATTCATCTGGCGGTCGTAGCTATAGAGCGCGAGCGTCGCCGCGGCATCGGTCCCGATCACTGCCAAGCTGAATACTATCCGCGTCTCCGCATCTTGCAGGGCGCCAATAGCCCTGCGGGAGCCCTTCCCCGCGTGGATCGGGCATAGGTAGAGTTCAACGGAAAATGATTTCCGCTACGATTTGATAATGCCTCGTCAATCGCCCCGCCTTCCCCCGAGCGTTCGAAAGGCGGAGGTACTCATGGGAAAGCTACTCTCTCGTTGTATTTTCATCGTCCTCATACTCGCCATGGCCGCGTGCCGGCACGAGACGCCGTCCAACGCCAAGTTGCTCCTGGGATTCGGGGGAAAAGCGGGTTCGGCCAAGGCTTTCGTCCCGGGGGACATATCGATCTCTTCCATAAATATAGAGGCTTTGGGGCCGGGGGGAGCCAAGGTTCTGGCGAATTCGATCGACTGCTCCCCTGTCGAGCTCGACCTGGCGCCCGGCTCGTGGATGATTACGGCCAAGGGCTTGAGCACTGCCGGCATCGAGGTGGCCTCGGGCTTCCTCGAACTGAGTCTCGGTCCTTCGGAAAGCCAAACCAAGGAGCTAGTGCTCTCTCCGATGGCGGGAGAGGGTTCCATTTCGCTGTCCTGGACCCTTTCGGGCAGCGTGGACGGTTCACTGAGCGTCGAGGGCTCGCTGAAGGGCTCGACCGGGCAGGCTCTTCCCATCGCTTCGCCCTTCTCGCCTTCAGGAGGGAATCCCCTACGCTTCGAAGGCCTGCAAAACGGCAGCTGGAGGCTCGAGCTGAGGCTTCTGCGGGACGGCACGGCCCTCTGTGGCCTCGCCGACGGGGTCCTCGTGGCGGCAGGCATGGAGACCAAGGTTACGGTGACCTTCAAGCCGCCCGAGGCCTTCCTTTCCTTGGGCTTTGCCATGCCGGACTTTTCGGCCCTTTCCTTCCAGGTCGAGCCGAGCGCGCGGCTCGCCTCTCGAGATACCGACATGGTCTTCCGCTCTCCCGTTTCGGGCGGTCTATCCTGGTACGCCGAGGGAGCCCCCTTGCCCGAATCCGGGCCCCAGCTTCGCTATGCGCCCACGGGCGCCGCTCGCTCACAGCGCATAGACTGCGTTCAGGGCCTTTCCTCGCTCCCCCGCTCCGGCAGCGCCACGGCGAAGGTATACGAGGCTCAAGCCTTGGGGCCCCTCGTCTGGGGCGAAATCGTCTCCAAGGCAACGGGAAGCGCCGCGGCCCAGGAAGCGATGCGGGGCCTGGGAGATTGCCGGGACCTCGCCTGGTCGCCCGACGGCGCCTTTCTCGGGGCCGCGGGCAAGGGCTCGAACTTCCTTTCCCTCTTCGAGGCGCCCGCGCCGGGGGCCGTATTCGCGGCCGGCGGCCTGGGAGGCGCCGCCGAGCCCCGTCTCCTCTCGCCCTCCATCCTCCGCTTTATCCCCGGCGGTTCCCTCCTGGCCTTCTCCGAATCCGAGGCTGCCGCGTACGCGATGCTTTCGCCTCGACGGCTCCCGCCAAAGCCATGACCTTCTCCGCCGCCTTGGTCGATCCCTGTCTGGCGGGTGTGAAGGACGTCGCCCTCGCCGCCGACGGATCCTATGCCTTCGCGGCCGCCTCGAGCGCGGATACGGTCGCCTTGGTAGTCTTGGACTCGGGCGGCAGGCCCCTCGCCGCCCACGCGGCGGCCTCCAAGGGGGCGGCGGGCCTTTCCGCCTTCTCGAAGCCCGCCTGCATCGCCTTCTGCCCGGACGGCAGGCTCCTCGCCGTGGGGACGACGGGAGACGATGCGATCTATTTCTTCGACCTGGATGTCTCGACCAAGACCCTCGCCTTCGGATCGCGCGTGGACAAGGCCGCCTTCCCCCTGGACGCGCCGCTTTCGGACCCCTGCTCCCTCGCCTTCTCGCCCGATGCTTCCAGCCTCTTCGTGCTCTCCTACTATGGCAAAGCCCTGATCCGGCTCGATCGCGATCCCGGCAGCGGCCTCTTCGCCATAGCCAGCGGGGCGCGCTCGGGTCTCGGTGGCGTTACGGGCTTCGCCACGCCTAAGCGCATGGGCCTCTCGCCCGATGGGAGTCTTCTGGCGGTCATAGGAAGCGGTGCCGAGGACGGTCTCTCGCTCTTCGCCACGAGGGGGGCGGCCAGGCTCGACTATCTCGGCACTATCCTTCCCGCGGCGGGAATAGCCGTGCCGAGCAAGCCCGGCGCCCTTGCCTTTTCGCCCGACGGAAGCATCCTCGCTCTCGCCTCCGACGGCGCTCTATCCCTTTTTTCCGTGAATCGCAATTGAATGACCTCAATCCTTGAGGCAATTTTAAATTTATCTACCTTAAATGCGCAAACCCCCAAACCTTTAAGCTTTTTTCTCCGCTCCGAGCCATAGGTACAGTCTTCTTTAGGAGTAATCCGTGTATACGATCGAGCGCTTTACCATCCCGGAAATACTCGAGAAGAGTTCTCGACGATACGCTTCGCGGCCCGCCTTGGCCATGGTCGGAGGGAAGGCGCTTTCCTACCGGGACCTCGAGCCCCTGACCCGCCGCGTCTCCGCCCTCCTGGGCCTCCTCGGAGTGAAAATAGGGGACAAAGTCGCCCTCCTTTCCGAGAATAGGCCCGAATGGGGGCTTTCCTACTTCGGGATCGTCCGGGCTGGGGCGATCGCCGTCCCCATAATGACGGACTTCACCCCCGAGCAGATTTCGGCGATTCTCGAGCACTCCGAGAGCAAGGTGCTCATCGTCTCCAAGCGCTTTGCCGCCAAGGTCCCCGGCGAGGGCGCGAGGCGCGTCCTCGTCTCGCTCGAGGGCTGCGGCCTCCCCGCGGCCCCCCTCATCCTCGACGGCTCCGATGACATAGGCTCGGAAGCTCTCGACGGCGCCGCTCGTTCCTTTTCCCCACCGCGGGTCGACGCCGAAGACCTGGCCTCGATCCTCTACACCTCGGGTACGATGGGCAAGCCAAAGGGCGTCATGCTCACGCACCGCAACCTGGTCTACAACGCCTGGTCGGCCACGATCTTCACCCTCATGCGGCGAACCGATCGCCTGCTCTCCATCCTGCCGCTCGCCCACGCCTACGAGTTCACGATCGGTTTTCTCATCCCGATCATGCACGGCTCGGCCGTCTACTACCTGGACCGGCCGCCCTCGGCTACCGCCCTTCTTCCCGCCCTCGCCGCCATCAGGCCCACGATCATGCTCTCGGTCCCCCTGGTCATCGAGAAGATCTACCGATCGAGCATCCAGCCCGCCCTCGAGAAGGTGTCGCTCTACAGGATCGCGGCCCTGCGCCCGGCCCTCGAATGGGTGGCCGGCCTCAAGCTCAAGAAGACATTCGGCGGCAGGATACGCTTCTTCGGCATCGGGGGGGCCCCGATAGCCGAGGACGTGGAGACCTTCCTGCACCACGCGCGCTTCCTCTATTCGATCGGCTACGGACTCACGGAGACGGCTCCCCTCCTCGCCGGCAACAGGCCCGGCGAGGTGCGCCTGCATACCACGGGCCTGCCCGCGACGGGGGTGAGCCTGCGGATCGCCGATCCCCGTCCCGACACGGGCGAGGGCGAGATCCAGGCCCGCGGGCCCAATATCTTCCCCGGCTACTACAAGGATCCGGAGCGCAGCGCCGAGGCCTTTTCCTCCGACGGCTGGTTCCGCACGGGGGACCTCGGCGTGATGGACGCCAATGGCCGAATCACGGTACGGGGACGGCTCAAGACAATGATACTCGGCTCCTCGGGCGAGAATATCTATCCGGAGGAAATAGAGGCCGTCCTCAATTCCTCGCCCTACGTCCTCGAGTCCCTGGTCTACGGCGACGCGAAGGGCCTTACCGCCCTCGTACATCTCAAGCCCGAGGTCATCGAGGGCCTCAAGTCCCGGATCAAGGACGAGATCGAGGAAACCGAGGTGGCCGCGGCGAGCCTGGCTGCCGCCGTGGGCCACGCGGCCCATGCGGCCGGCGAGAGCCTCGACGCCCTCGAGCGGGCGGCGGCCCAGATCATGGACGGCATAAAGCGCGAGGCCAACTGCCGCCTCGCCGCCTTCTCGCGCCTCGCCAATGTCGAGATCCAGCACGAGCCCTTCGAGAAGACGCCCAAGCAAAGCATCAAGCGATTCCTCTATCCGACGAGGCTTAGGCGCTGAGGCGGTCCGGGCCCGCGCGGAGAGCCGGCGTGTACGAATTGGAACGCTTCACGATACCGGAGATCGTCGAAAAGAGCTCGTCTCTCTATAAGGGCCGGCCGGCCCTCGCCATGGCGGAAGGGCGACCGATAAGTTACGAGGATCTCGAGCCCCTGACCCGTCGCGTAGCCGCCCTTCTTGCCCTCCTGGGCGCGTCGCCGGGCGAAAGCGTCGCGATACTCGCGGAAAGCCGGCCCGAGTGGGGCATCGCCTCCCTCGGGATTTCGCGGGCCGCCTGCGTCCTCGTTCCCATTCTCCCCGACTTCACCGGCGCCCAGGTCGCCGCTATCCTCGATCATTCCGAGAGCCGCGTCCTCTTCGTCTCCCGGCGCCAGCTCGACAAGGCCAGACAGGCGGCGGAAGGCCGGGTCCTCGTCGCCCTCGAGGATTTCAGGCCCATTTCGGCGCCCGCGGGTTTCAGCCTTCCCGATGCGAAAGCCGTCGACGGGGCGGCTGCGAGCCTCGTCCTGCCCGAGGTCGGAGGCGAGGACCTGGCGGCCATCGTCTACACTTCGGGCACTACGGGCAGCCCCAAGGGAGTCATGCTCAGCCAGCGCAACCTCGTCCACGACGCCTGGTCGATCCGCTTCATCATGCGCATCGGGACGAGGGATCGCCTCCTGTCCATCCTTCCCCTGGCGCACGCCTACGAGTTCAGCGTGGGCTTCCTCTATCCCATGATGCAGGGCGCCTCGATCCGCTACCTGGACCGGCCTCCCTCGAGCTCCGCCCTCCTACCCGCCCTCGCCGCCGTCAGGCCTACGATCATGCTCACCGTGCCCCTCATCATCGAGAAGGCCTATCGAGGCTCGATCGAGCCTGCCCTCGAGAAGATCCCCCTCTATGCCCGGCCCGCCTTCCGCCCCCTCCTCGAGCGCATCGCCGGCGCGAGGCTCAAGCGGAGCTTCGGCGGCCGTATCCGGATATTCGGGATAGGCGGGGCCCCCTTGGCCGAGGACGTGGCCTCCTTCCTCCACAGGATCCGCTTTCCCTGCGCCATGGGCTACGGCCTCACCGAGACAGCCCCCCTGGCGGCCGGATCCGGGCCCCGCGGCTTCCGCGTCGGTTCCATAGGCCCGGCCATCCACGGCTCGGAGATCCGCATAGCCGATCCCCGGCCGGGAACTGGCGAGGGCGAAATACAGATCCGGGGACCGAACGTGACGGCCGGCTATTACAAGGACTCCGAGCGGACGGCCGCGGCCTTCACCCGGGACGGATGGTTCCGCTCGGGCGACCTCGGCGTCATGGACACTGAAGGCCGCGTCGCGGTGCGCGGCAGGCTCAAGACGATGATACTCGGCTCCTCAGGCGAGAATATCTATCCCGAGGAGGTCGAAGCCGTCCTCAACAGCTCGCCCTTCGTTCAGGAATCCCTGGTCTACGGCGACGGCGTCGGGCTCACGGCCCTCGTGCAGCTGAAGCCCGAGACCCTCGTCGGGAGCCTGGGCAAGGCCATAGGATCGATGGCTCAGCACGCGGGCGCGAGCCTTGACGGCGCCGAGAAGGCCCTGGCCGTCCTCCTCGAGCGGATCAGGAAGGAGACCAACGTCCGCCTCGCGGCCTTCTCGCGGATCACCAGCGTGAAGCTCCAGCTCGAGCCCTTCGAGAAGACTCCCACCCAGAAGATCAAGCGCTTTCTCTACCCCAAGGAATAAACGGGCCGAGACGCGGGCGCTTGACTTTCGAGCGGAAAGTAATAGTATTACTCGAGGAGTATTACTAATGCGACTGACGGAAAAAGGGCAGGTTACGATTCCTCTGGCCGTCCGCAAGGTGCTCGGCCTTTCCTACGCCTCCGAGGTGGAGTTCACCATCGAGGGTTCCCGCGCCTACCTGACCAAGAAGACCGACGTGGAAGCCGTCGCCGAGCGCCTGGCCGCCTATAAAGGCAGGGCGGACCTCGGCCTCGGCACCGACGAGATCCTGGCCCTCACCAGGGGCTAGGATGGGAGGGACCCTCGTCGATTCGAGCGTGGTACTCGATCTCTTCACCGATGCGCCGATCTGGGGCGAGAGCTCGCGACGCGCCGTGGCCGAGGCCTCGTCGGAGGGCGAGCTCCTCATCGACGACATGGTCTACGCCGAAGTATCCGTCGGCTTTTCCAGGATCGAGGCCCTCGACGAGGCGATCGGGGGCGCCGGCTTCCTCTTGGCGCCCATTCCGCGCGAGGCTCTCTTCCTGGCGGGCAAGGCCTTTCTCGCCTACCGCCGGCGAGGCGGAACGAAATCCGCCCCGCTTCCGGACTTCATCATCGGCGCCCACGCGGCAGTCTCGGGACTGCCCCTCCTCACCCGGGATCCAGAGAGGGTACGAGCGGCCTATCCGGGCCTTCGCCTCCTCATTCCCGGCCCGCCCGGCTCGAATTGACTCATTTCGGCGCGGGCGTGTAGTATCGCTCACGGAGGATACCATGCCCGTCAATCTCAAAGGACGCAGCTTTCTCACGCTCAAGGACTACAGTACCGAGGAAATTCGCTACCTCCTCGACCTCTCCCGCGACCTCAAGGCCAAGAAGCGCTCGGGCGTAAAGGGAAACCTCCTCTTCCGCAAGAACATCGTCCTCATATTCGACAAGGCCTCGACGCGCACGCGCTGCGCCTTCGAGACCGCCTGCTGGGACGAGGGCGGCAACGCCACCTTCCTCACCAACAGCCAGATGGGCAAGAAGGAATCGGTGGAGGACACCGCCAAGGTCCTCGGCCGCATGTACGACGGCATCCAGTACCGGGGCTTCTCGCAGAAGCTCGTCGAGGACCTGGCCAGGCATTCGGGGATCCCGGTGTGGAACGGCCTCACCGACGCCGACCACCCCACCCAGGTCCTCGCCGACCTCCTCACGATCGAGGAGCATGTCGCGAAGAGCCTGAATAAGGTAAAGCTGGTCTACTGCGGCGACGCGCGCAACAACATGGGCAACGCCCTCATGATCGCCTCGGCCAAGATGGGCATGCGCTTCGTAGCCCTCGCGCCCAGGGAGCTTTGGCCCGACGAGGCGCTCGGCGCCGAGATGAGGGCCGTGGCCGCCGGGACGGGCGGCTCGATCGCCTTCTTCGACATCGCCCGCGCCGACGAGGCCCTCGAGGGGGCCGACGCCCTCTACACCGACGTCTGGGTCTCCATGGGCGAGGAGGCCAAGTTCGAGGAGCGCATCAAGCAGCTCGAAAAGTACCGAGTCACGATGGACTTCGTCCGCAAGACCGGCAACCCCGACTGTATCTTCCTCCATTGCCTCCCGGCTTTCCACGACGCCGAGACCGAGGTGGGCGCGGAAATCCGGAAGAAGCACGGCTTGAACGAGATGGAAGTCTCCGACGAGGTCTTCCGCAGCCGCCACTCGGTCGTCTTCGATGAGGCCGAGAACCGTCTGCACACGATTAAGGCGATCATGGTCGCGACGATCGGCGACCTGTAGGCAGGGGGAGCGCGGCGGGCTATGTATCGCTCGCGCGCTTCAATTTCTAAGTCTTGATCGCCCTCCATACAGGGGGCCTGCCGGCTGCGAGGGGTCTCGCTAGTCCTCGCCTTGTGGGCCCGATGGGCTGAGAGGTTCGAGTGTCTCGCGGCAGACATCTCGGTTGAGATCACTCCTGTACTTTTTGGAAGACTGCCTGGGGTAGGCGAACCAGATCACTGCGTCTGGTATACTCGCGCACGGCAAATTTTTCGTTGCTCTCAGGGCGGCCTCCTTCATGGGGGGACTCGGTCGTTTACAATCCCTCCTCCAGAACAACCTGTTTCGACAACTATTATCGACCGAGAGCGAGCATACTGCCATGATTGGTTTTCGTTACGCTTTATAGACTGTCCGAATAACCCTGGGCCCTTACGGATTTGTCAGAGCCGAATAAAAGAGCAATATTAGTAAATGAACAGAAAAGGAGGGATTTTATGGTTAACAAAGAAAATAAGATTATTTTAGTGACCGGTGCAACGGGCCGCCAAGGAGGCGCAGTTGTACGAAGTCTATTGCAGAATGGATGGAAAGTCGATGCTTTGACGAGGGGGCATTCCGATAAGGCTGCCCTCGAACTCAGGGACCTTGGCGCAAGGGTTGTCCTTGGAGACCTTGAGAACAGGGCTTCGCTCGATAATGCTTTGAAGGAAATCTATGGCGTGTTTTTAGTCACAACACCTTTGGAAGGGGGAATCGAAAATGAGATAAAGAGAGGTAAAAGAATGACAGACGCGGCTAAAGAAGCGTGCGTGAAACATTTTATATTCTCATCGGTAGGGGCGGCAGACAGGAATACGGGAGTTCCCTTTTTTGAAAGTAAAAGAGAAATTGAACTTTATATAAAAAAATCGGGTCTTTCGTGCACTATCATGCGACCTGTTTC
>CAVZVX010000077.1:0-4908 GCA_963778775.1 uncultured Spirochaetota bacterium
TGCCTCTCCTCATTTTTAATTGCCGTTGTAGGTATACATGATATTCCCATTGAAAAAGACTATTTTCGAACCATCGGAGGACATGAGCAGATTCCCATTTCCCATCAGGTTCCGGGTAGCGCCTGACCACGTTGCCCCATAATTTTTTGATAATAGAAAACTATTACCATTATAGGATGCCATGACACTTCCATCGGATGAACTCACAAATGTGGATGAGAAGTAATAACCGCTTGGTGGCGTCAAACTAGTCCATGTAGAGCCGGAGTCTCTTGATATATACATGCCAAGTTTGGAACCATTATAAGCAGCAATAACAGAACCATCACCAGACATTGTAACATTGTACCAGTACCCGCTCCCTGCCCCGCTGCATGCGGCCCAGGTAACGCCCCCATCCGTAGAGATAAATATATTTCCAGCCGATGCAGAGATACCTGCGACCATTTTCGTTCCATTTGACGAAAGAGCGATTGAGCCCCATGTATTGCTTCCGGCTCCGGTCTGAACTGTCCACGTCGTACCCGAGTCGTGCGAAGTCAGGATGTAGCCAGGATTTACGCAGGCTGCTATCGTAGATCCATCGGATGACATGGCAATCGAGGACCAGCTCCTGCTCCCCGCTCCGGTAAGGGTATTCCAGGTAACGCCGCCGTCGCTCGAACAGAAGATATAGCCGTTCGACACATAAGCGGCGATCTTGGTCCCGTCCCCCGACATGACTATGCCACCCCAACTACGGCTTCCCGAGCCCGTCTGCTGGGTCCAGGTCTTGCCTCCATCACTGGAGGTCCAGATAGTATTACCCATTGCACCAGTACTGGAAACTCCAGCAAGTTTGGTTCCATCCGATGACATGGCAGCGATAGAAAACGATGTACTCATCGTCGTCGCCGTGAAGGGAAAGTTGTCCACCGTCAGAGAGCAACTCGTGGTGTAGTAGCCATCATTGGTCGTGACCGTGATCATGGCAGATCCCAGAGCAATTCCCGTGACGAGACCGGTCGAACTCACGGTCGCTATAGCGGTATTGCTGCTCGTCCAGGTGACACTCTGGTTCGTGGCATTAGAAGGATAGATCGCGGCGGCTAGCTGGTAGGTCTGCCCGACCTCGAGATAGGATGGCGGAATCGGGGATAGGCTCACGCTAGTTACGGAGACGGGCCCGACCGTTACCGAAACGAGGCAGGACGCGGTATAGCCCCCGTCCGCCGTAGTGACGGTGATCGTGGCCGAGCCCACCGCGACGCCCGTCACGAGGCCGCTCGTGCTTACGGAAGCCACCGAGCTATTGCTGCTCGACCAGGTCACCGTCTTGTTGGTCGCTGCACCCGGAGACATCGTCGCGGTGAGCTGGAGAGTCTTGCCTGTCAAAAGGCCGACGCTCGTCGTTTCGAGACTCACGCCTGTGACCGCCACTGTCGTCGTCACGGTGATCGTCGATGTAGCGGTGAAACCACCGTCCGCAGTCGTGACCGTTATTATTGCCGTACCCGAAGCGACACCCGTCACCAGACCGGCCGAGCTCACCGTCGCCACGGCGCCTGCGCTGCTCGACCAGGTCAGAGCCGTATTTGTCGCGTTTGCGGGGACGAGAGCCGCGGTGAGCTGCTGAGTCTTACCGATCGCGACACTGGCGCTCGAGGGGTTCAGGCTCACGCCCGTCACGGATACCGGGTTGACGGTGACGACACAGCTCGCGGTGAAGCCTCCATCCGCGGTCTTGACCGTGACGGTGGCGGTGCCGACCTTGATGGCGCTCACGAGGCCCGTAGGAGAAACAGCGGCTACCGTGGTATCGGAACTCGTCCACGCGACCGAGGTGTCGGTAGCGCCGCTCGGCGCTATGACGGTATTCAGCTGAGCCGTCCCGCCTATGGCAATAGTGAGGCTCGACTGGCTGATCGTAATCCCGGTTACGGCGACCGGTACGACGACCGTAACCGCGCAGGTCGCCGCGTAGCCTCCATCGGAGGTCGTGACCGTTATCGTCGCCGTACCAATGGCGGCACCGGCGACCAACCCGCTCGTGCTCACCGTGGCTACCGAGCTATTACTGCTCTTCCAGCTCAGAGCCGAATTGGTCGCGTTTCTCGGAGTTACGGTCGCCGTCAATTGTTGCGTCGCCCCCATGCCGATCGTTAGTGTAGAACTTGAAAGACTCACGCCCGTCACAATACCGCTATCCGTAGCCGGACTTCCGCCGTTGGCGCTGTCGTGGGGATTGTCCAGGTTCCCCCAGACATTATCGCCGCAGGAGAGACAGGAGAGCGCAACTATGACGAAAAGTACGGCCCGAGATGCCTTCACTTTGCAATCCTCGCTTGTAATCGATCCTTTTCGGAAAGCCTCTCGGATCAGGGCCTGAATTTCGGATTGACGATGACGACGCTGCCGTCTTCCAGGGGGAAGGCGAGGAGGTCGCCGTCCGCGACGGGAGCGGCGGAAACGGGGGCCCCGAGCCCGATCGTCGCGGCCTTGGCGCCCGTCTTCGGGTCGAGGCAGATTATGGATTTGCCCCCCGCTCCAAGCCACAGCAGCCCTTCGCCCTCGATAGGCGAGGCTTGGATCCCCGCGATCGGAGAGAAAAGCTTGTCGCCCGTATCGGGCGAGAGGGCGTAGAGCTTCGATTTGGCGACGATGTAGATTCCCGTATCCGTCACGAGGGGATCGCTGAAGGCTTCCACCGAGAAGCCGGCCTCGAGTCGCTTTTCCCAGAGAAGCTTTTTCGCGGCGAGATCGACGCAGGAGACGAGGCCCTTGCGGTCCACCAGGTAGGCCAGATCCCCGCGGACGATGGGCCGCACCGCGATGGGCTGGGTCGCTCCGGTCTTTATCTGAGCCTTGACCGCGAGGCTCGCGCCGTCCAGCACGCAGAGAATTCCGCCCCGCGTCAGTATAACGGCATCGCTTCCGTAGGCGGAGAGGCTCGCATCGGAGGCCTCCGGGAGAGCGGCTGCGGACGGGGCATCCGTCCCGGAGGGATCGAAAACGGCGAGGCCGTTCTCGGAGCTCAGGAGGATCTTGCCTCCGAGAAGGAGAGGGCGGCGGCCGAAGAGCCCCGAATCGGACTTGTCCAGGCCGAAGGAGGATCGCTCTACTCCGCTCGCCTCGTCATATAGGGCGAGGCTCTTGCCGCCGGCGAACAGGACGAGGCCGCCTTGCGCGACCGGCGGCGAGTTCGCGTTCATGCCGTTTTTGCTGTCGGCGCTCCAGTAGACCTTGCCCTCGCCGTCGAAAGCGACTACATCGCCGTGGGAGTCGGCAGCATAGAGGCGGCCATCGGCGAAGGCCAGGCCTCCGATGAGGGGGTAGCGGGAAACCGCGACTTTTCCGTAGATCGCGAGGGGCTTCAGGCGCAGGGAGCGGACGACGGGATCGGCACTAGAGCCCGCGAGGTCCAGGTCTTCCCGATAGTCCTCGTAACCCTTGCGGCGGAGGAGGAGACTGACCTTCGAGGCAGGAGGAAGCTCGATGTCTCGATCGCCCTGCCCCATGTCCTTTCCGTCCACGAGGACGAGGCTGTCGGCGGGGTCGACCTCGAGGCTGAGATGCCGAGTCGCCTGGACGGGCGAGCTTTCGCTCACCGTCTTCGCCTCGACGGCGGGCGCGGGCTCCTTGACCGCCGGCAGAGTGTCGGAAATGTGGAGCTCGCTGGTGTCCCGAAAAATGCCTTGGACATAGCTGCTCTCGGCGCCGGCGGGAGTCGGGGAGACCGAAGCCGCGCTCCGGTATTCGTCCAGAGCCTTCGTAAGGGCCGCTTTGTCGCCGGAATCGGTCGCCTGGACGGCGTGGGCGAGGGCGGTATCCAAGGATTGCAGCGAGGACTTCGTGACCGTCGCCTCTTGACCGGGCTGGACCAGGGGTGAGTCGTCGAGGAGACCATGGGCAAGGGTCGCGACGATGTCTACCTTATTGCTGCCTGCATTCGCGCCGGTATCGGTCGTCGTCACCTCGAAACGGGAAGCGTCGTACAAGGCGGGAATAAGGGCTACCGAACCCTCGCTTACGGCCACCGAGGTCGAGGAGTCGCTCCCATGCCGGACCAGGAAGCGCGTGCCCCTGACGGCGCACAGGGCGGTATCCGTCCTGATCTGGAAGCGGTCGAGGGGGCCGACCAGTTTGTCCACCTTGGCCACGAGGACGCCATCCAGAAGCGAGAGCTCCACCGACCTACGGTCAGGGGAGATATCGATGGCCCGAATCTCGATGACAGATTCGGCGTTGATGTGCACTACTCCCATCTTGCCGAATTGAAGCTCGCAGGAGGAATCCCTCGATGTCTTGACGGTACCCGCGACGTGAATAGCGTCGCCTATGTCCGCGTCCTGCCAGGCGTCGCCGGAAGAAGCCTTGAATTGCACCTTCCCCTCGACCATGGTCACTACACCGACGGTGATCGGCGCCGCGGGAGGGGCCGCGATTACGACGGGAGCATGTCGCGGAGAGCAGGCGACGCATGCAAGCGCGATGCATACACAGACCAGAGTCAGGCGTGAGCTATTCATGAAGTTTCTCCGAATAAGGTTTTTAACAGACGCAGGCTATCATGGAAGAAAAAAAAAGTAAAGGATCGGCTGAGTTCTTTTCGGTTCGGATACGATGAAAGCGCTCGTCTAAAAGGAATTTTCCCTCCAAACATGACAGCGTAGGTCTTCAGGCCTATCCGATCTGAACTCCGTGATAATCAGGATAAATTCTTCCGGCTATCGTCGAGGAACGAGGATGCGGCCCGGGCAGCGGGAGGGAGGACATCCTCGTGCGGCCGAGCATCCCGAAGGCGATCCTGCTACGGATCAGGACGCTTATGAAGACAAAGCCTGGGCGACTTGATCCCGGGGCTATGCGCCATTTCGCGAAACGTAAAAATATCATTATGTCGTTCAGACCTCTTCAATAAGTACGGCG
>CAVZVX010000078.1:0-5193 GCA_963778775.1 uncultured Spirochaetota bacterium
GGATGCCTGTTTTGCCGCCATGGTCCAGCGCCTGACCATTTACCAGCGCGCTGTCTTCGCTCTGGTCGAGACCTTCGGCCTCTCCGTCGGAGAGGCCGCGGAAGAGCTCGAGCTTTCCCTCTCGGCCGCGAAATCCCTCTTGAGCCGCGCGAGGCGGCACGTGATCGGGTATTTCGACACGACCTGCAGTCTCATGATCCGGGGCAATCCCTGCGAATGCCGGATCTGGAAGGACATCATAAACGAGCGCGAGCTCTTGAGGGCGGAAGCCCGGCGACGAGGCATCGAAGCCGATTTCTCCGACGAACGGCTTCCCGCGCGGGAGGGAACGGAACACAGGGAGCGCATCCTGGCCATGTTCCGTCATCTTCCTCCGCGACGCCCCGACCCGGCTTGGTTCGAGCGGATGCTGGCCCGCCTCGGCAAGAAGCCTTAATCGGCGCCGCCTTCGAGAAGGGTGGCCTCGGATATCCGCGCGTGCGGCGGAGGGCGACTCGTCGGATAGCGCAACACTGAAGAATTCCTTCTGTACAGCTCCATTGACAGCGCCGCGAGCATGCATAGGCTTGGAGGGAAGAATGCCGACGAGTACCCGCTGCATCGTCCTGGTCGACGACGAGCAGAACATCCTCAATTCGCTGAAACGCGAGCTGCACGATTGGGCCGCGGAGCGCAAGCTCGAGATCCTCACCGCGATCTCGGGGCGCAAGGGCCTGGAGATCCTCCAGGAACGCGGCAAGGACGCCGCGATCGTCGTGTCCGACCTGAAAATGCCCGAGATGAAGGGCTCCGATTTCCTGACGGAAGTGGCGAAGGCCTATCCCGACATCGTGACCATTCTCCTCACGGGCTATTCGGAGACGGAGGAAGTCATCAAGGCGGTGAGGGCCGGGATATTCAGCTACATGCTCAAGCCATGGGACTCCGATTACCTGGTGGCCGAACTGCAGAAGGCCTACGAGCACGGAGAGCTCAAGCGACAGAACGCGAGCTATCTCAAGACCATGGAGGAGGAGCTCAAATGGGCCGGCGAGATGCAGAAGGCGATGCTGAGGCCCAATCTTCCCCCCTTCGAGGGCGTCGAGTTCAGGGCTAGCTATAGGCCGGTACCGGCCCTCTACTGCGGGGGCGATTACTACGACGTCGTATTTCTCTCTTCGGACCGCTATCTGCTCTTGATAGGCGACGTCGCGGGCCACGGCGTGCGAGCGGCCCTGGTGACGGGCATCCTCAAGGCGGTGATCTATCCCGAGTACATCCGGGCCCGCGGCGTGAAGGATTTCTCGCCCGGGGCCTTCCTCAGTTGGCTCAACGAACGGATGAACTTCGAGCTTCGCAGCGCCTCGGGGCTCATCGTCACGTTCTTCGCGGGCGTCCTCGACGTCAAGGCAGGAACTCTGCGATACGCGAACGCTGGGCAGACACATCCCGTGATCCTGCGCCGAGGCGAAGCGCGCGAGCTTCCCGTGTCCGGATCCGGCCTGGGTTACGCCATCTCGGTCGCCTACGCGGAGCAGGTCGTCGCGATCGAGCCGGAGGACGTGATCACCCTCTATACGGACGGCCTCGTGGAACCGGGCGGCTCCGCCGGCGTTCCGGCGATCAAGGTCGCGGCCCTCTTCGAGCGCGTGGAATACTCGCCGGACTATCATCGAAGGCTGCTCGAGGCCGCCCTCGCGGAGTCGGGCAGGCCGGACTTCGACGACGACGTGACGATCGTCACCGCCCGGATCCTGTAGGGCCCATGCTCCTCGAGGCCGTCGCCGAGCTGTGCAGGCTCTTCGCCGAGGACGATTCGGAGAAGGCCAACCTCGCGGCCGTCGAGGTGCTCAAGCGATTCTTCGGCGCCGAGAGCGCGGCGGCCTTCTATGTCAACGGCCGCAGGGAATACCGCTTCTGCCTCACCGGGAGCCGAGTTCCCCATCGGCCTATCGGAGGATCGCTGGAAGGAGAGCGTCGCCCCCGTCCGCGAGAGGTTCAGGCGTCTCGCGGTTCGGGCCCTGGGCCCTCCCGGCTTCGGCGATTCCCTTCGGTATTGGATATCCTCGGAGCTGTATTCCGCCGGGAGCAGGGTAGGCTACATTCTCGTCGGCAGGTCGTCGGCTCCCTGGGGCGAGTCCGACATGAGCTGCGCTCTCGTCCATCGCCGCGACGATCGAACCGATAGTCACCGTGCGCATCGAGCGAGCGCGCGCGGAGTTCGTCAGGGGCCAGGCCGAGAAACTCCTCGCCGAGAACGAGAAGCGGCTTCGCGTCTTCTTCGAGGACTCGCGCGACATGATCTATACGGCCAACTCGGACGACGTCGTGACTTCGATCAACACGGCCGGGCTGGTTCTGACGGGTCGATCCGAGAAGCACGAGATCGTCGGCCATCCTTTTTCGGGCCTCGCCCTCAACGCTTCCGACAGGGAGTTCTTCCTTCGCCGAATCCGCGAGGAAGGATATATCGAGGATTACGAGATCGTCCTGCAGCGGGGAGACGGCAGCCCCGTCTTCTGCCTGGAGTCGGCCCATAGCCTGCTGGGCCCCGACGGAGCGCTCCTGGAGCTCCAAGGCATCATCAAGGATATCAGCGAGCGGATAAAGAGCGAGGGCGAGCTCTGGAGGGCCAACCTCGAGCTGGCCGAGACCAACCTGAAGCTCCAGCAGACGCAGGCGCTCATGGTCCAACACGAGAAGCTGGCCTCGATCGGCCAGCTCGCCGCCGGCGTAGCCCACGAGATCAACAATCCCGTCGGCTTCCTCAAGAGCAATCACGCGATACTCGAGAAGTACGCCTCTACGCTGCGGCGGTCCTGGGAGGAGGCGCGTGCCGTCGCGGGCCCGGCCATCGGCGAGATAGAGAGCCGCATGGAGTCTGCCCTACATCTTCTCGGAATTCGACACTATCTTCGCCGAGTCGGCCGAGGGCTTCTCGAGGATCATGAGGATAGTCGGGAACCTGAAGAATTTCTCCAGGACCGACCAGGGCGCCGAATTCGAGCTCTACGACGTCAACGAGGGAATAGCGAGCACCCTCGTCGTGGCCCGGAACGAGATCAAGTACGTCGCCGAGACCCGAGAGACCCTCGGCGACCTGCCCCGGATCATGGCGCGCGGCGGTGAGATCAACCAGGTCATCCTCAACATCCTCGTCAATGCGGCGCAGGCCATCGAATCCCAGAAGAGGACGGAGAAAGGCCTCATCGAGATCGAGACCCGGCTCGAGGGGGAGTGGGTCCGGATCGTCATCCGCGACGACGGTCCCGGCATCCCGGACGGCAACCTGACGCGCGTCTTCGATCCCTTCTTCACGACCAAGGAGCCGGGCAAGGGTACGGGTCTGGGTCTCAGCATTTCCTACGACATCGTCGTGACCAAGCACGGCGGGAGGCTCTCGGCCGAGTCCGAGCCGGGCAAAGGAAGCAGTTTCATCATAGAGCTTCCGATAGAGGGTCCGCCCTACTCGGGTTCGTCGCCGAATATGACAGGCGTCACTATGAAGTCCTGACATCCTTCACTACTTGAAGGGAAATATCCTCAGTACCCTCTGCGAATGGCAAGACTGATCCGGGTCATCCTTCCCTCGGCCTTATTCCTTCTCGCGCTCTCGGGATGGGCGGCGCCCTTCCACCGTCTCAGGCTGGAGCGATTGGACGGATCATCGTTCGTCCTGCCCGAGGACCTGCGGCGCGCGGGCGACAGCGCTGGCTATCGGCTTCACCAAGCGCGCGGGATCGAAGAGCCGAGCCTGGATAGACCGCCTTGAAAAAGACTTCGGCGACAGGCCGGGTTTCGCGGCCTACGGCGTCGCCGTGCTCGCGGGCGTAGCTCCTCTTTTTCGCGGGCTCGCCCTCGACGGCGTGAAGAACACCATATCCGACGGCAGGCGAGACGGATTCCTGGTCGCCTTGAAAGACGAAGCGGGATGGGAGGCCCTCGTCGGCTACGAGTCTACCGAGGATTCCTATGTCCTGGTCTTGAACGCGCAAGGCGATGTGATCGCGGTAAGCCGCGGCCCGATCGGAGAGGCGTCCTACCGAAAGATCGCCGGAGAGATCGTTCGAGTTCTCTCGAGCGAAGGAAAGGAGCATTGAATGGCTCTAGTCAGCGTGAGAAACATAAAGAAGCACTACCGTCTCGAGATGGCCGATATCCCCGCCCTCGCAGACGTCAGCCTCGATATAGGGACCGGAGAGCGCGTCTGCCTGATGGGGCCCTCGGGGAGCGGGAAATCCACGCTGCTCAACATCATCGGCTGTGTGGACAAGGCTTCGGCGGGTGAAACCCTCATCGACGGAGAGGATACGGGCGGTCTCTCGGATTCACGCCTGTCGGATTTCCGGAACAGGACCATGGGCTTCATCTTCCAGAGCTTCAATCTCATTCCGGTCCTCTCGGTGTTCGAGAACGTGGAATATCCGCTGCTGCTGAGGCGCATGGCCCCGCGGGCGCGAAGGCGGAGGGTCGAAGAGCTGCTGCTCAAGGTGGGCCTGGCCGATTACGGAAGGCGAAGCCCCGAGCGCCTGTCGGGAGGGCAACGCCAACGCGTCGCGGTCGCCCGCGCCCTCGTGACCGAGCCGCAGGCTCGTCATCGCGGACGAGCCGACCGCCTCGCTCGACCATGCGACCGGCAGGGCCGTCATGGAACTCATGGTCGAGATGAACGGGACGCTGGGTTCGACGCTCGTCTTCGCGACGCACGACCCGGCGATGATTGAATTCGCGAACCGGGTCATCACCATGAGCGACGGACGCATCGTCTCCGATCGGGAGTCGACATGAGGAATTTTATGATCGCCTCGCGCAACCTCCTCCGCCACAAGCGCAAGACCCTCGTCGTCCTTTCGTCCCTCGTGATCGGCCTGGCCGGCATGGTGGTCTTCCAGGGTTTCTCGATTCGGAGGCCGCACATGAGGCCGATTTTCTTCACCCTCAGCCGGTGGAGGAGTCCATCTACACGGACGACCCGGTACGGGTGTACCTGCGCGAAATGGGCGCGGTTCCGCTGTTGACGCGCGAGGGCGAAGTGGAGATCGCGCGCCGCATGGAGCGCGGCAAGTTACGGATGCAGAAGGCGATAAGCCGTTCAGCCCTGGTTCAAGGCGTGGTCGTGGAACTGTCCGAGGTGCTGCGCAAGGGGACCGTCGAACTGGAAAGCGTGGCCGACCTGGGCGACGTGGAAGAAGGCTCCCCGGCGGATCTCAAGGT
>CAVZVX010000079.1:0-3255 GCA_963778775.1 uncultured Spirochaetota bacterium
AACGTCGTCGCGATCGCCTTCGGGATGCTCGACGCGATCGCGAGCAAGAACGTCTGCGAGGGGGGAGCCGACGATACCGGCCCGGCCGAGTTCGGCGACAATACCGAGTCCCTTCTCCTCGCGGCCGGTCTCAACGAGATGCAGACCCTCGGTACGGCCCTGGGCTCGACCCACCCCGAAACCTTCACCTCCATCGCAGGGGTAGGGGACCTCGACGTCACCTGCCGGTCCGTGCACGGCCGCAACCGCCGCTTCGGCCGCGAAATCGTCCAGAAGGGGATTCTCGCCCCCTTCCGCGACCTCGACGACCTCCTCGCCCGCATCTCGGAGTTGGGCTACCTCCCCGAGGGCGCCGTCGCCTGCAAGCACGTCGCCGTCATCGCCGCCGAGCGCAAGCTGGAGCTGCCGATCATGGGCGGCGTCAACCGCATCCTGGAACGGCGGTCCGAGCCGCTCCAATTCCTGGAGGATTATCTCGAGGCTATGGGAGCCGCCCGGGACTAGGGCGCCATCGTCGGTACTACTGCAAATCCGGCTTCATCGTCGGGAAGAGGATGACGTCGCGGATCGAGGCCGAGTCGGTGAGGAACATCACCAGGCGGTCTATCCCGATGCCCATGCCGCCCGTGGGCGGCATGCCCACCTCGAGGCTCGACACGAAGTCCTCGTCGAGGGCGTAGGCCTCGTCGTCGCCGAGTTCCTTCTCGCGCTCCTGCTGCCGGAAGCGTTCGAGCTGGACGATGGGGTCGTTGAGCTCGGAGTAGGCGTTGCCGAGCTCCCGGCCGAAGACGAAGCACTCGAAGCGCTCGGTCATCGTCGGGTCTCCCGGCTTCTGCTTGGTGAGGGGCGATATGTCCGTCGGATAGTCCATGACGAAGGTCGGCTGTACGAGGTTCTTCTCGGCGAACTTCTCGAAGGCCGCGCTCAGGATGTCGCCCTTGGAGCAATTCTCGAGCTTCTTCTTGAGCTCCTCGTCGAGGCCGAGCTCCTTCGCCAGCCTCCGGGCCTCTTCGTCGGTCCCCACCGACGCGAAGTCCGGGCCGCCGTAGAGTTTCACGGCCTCGACCATCGTGAGGCGCTTCCAGGGGGGGGCGAACTCGAGCTCGGTACCCTGGTAGCTCAACTTCGTGCCCCCCGTCGCCTTCCGCGCCGCGTGGGCCACGAGGCCCTCGCAGAGCTCCATCATGCCCCGATAATCAGTATAGGCCTGGTAAAGCTCGATCATCGTGAACTCGGGATTGTGCCGGATATCTATGCCCTCGTTGCGGAAGTTCTTGC
This sequence comes from uncultured Spirochaetota bacterium, assembly GCA_963778775.1. GTDB lineage: Bacteria > Spirochaetota > Spirochaetia > Treponematales > Rectinemataceae > UBA1306. The sequence goes on from CAVZVX010000079.1 coordinate 1,279, forward strand.
CCATATCGTAGACCCGCTCCATGCCGCCGACTATGCAGCGCTTGAGGTGGAGCTCGGTGGCGATGCGGAGGAAGAGCTGGAGGTTGAGGGCGTTGGACTTCGTCACGAAGGGGCGGGCCGCCGCGCCCGAGGCTATCGTGGACAGGACCGGGGTCTCGACCTCGAGATAGCCCCGCTCGTCGAGGTACTCGCGGATCGCGCGGATTATCAGGGTGCGCTTCTTGAAGGTCTCCATCACCTCGGGATTCATCACGAGGTCGAGGTAACGGCGCCTGTAGCGGAGCTCCGGGTCCTTGAGGCCGTGGTACTTCTCGGGGAGGGGCTCGAGGGACTTCGCGAGGAGGCTGACCTTCTTCGCATGCACCGAAATCTCGCCGCGGCGGGTCTTGAACACATGGCCCTCGACCCCGATGAGATCGCCATGGTCGTAGGTCTTCGCTCGCGCGTACTCCTCCGCCCCGAGCTCGTCGGCGTTGATATAGATCTGGATGCGGCCGTCCCGGTCCTGGAGGTCGACGAAGGAGGCTTTGCCGATGTCGCGGAAGGACATCATTCGGCCGGCGACCGAGACCTCCTTGTTCTCGAAGGATTCGAAGGCCGACTTTATCTCGGCGGAGTGATGGCTCTGGTCGAACTTGACTGCGGCGAAGGGATCCCGGCCCTCGGCCTGGAGCTTGGCGAGCTTTTCTCGCCGTATGCGCTGCTGCTCGTTGAGCTCGCGCTCGATCGCAGCCTCGTCCGTCGCTTCGCTCGCCTGGATTTCGCTGGTCTGGTCCTTGGGCATCTAGTCGCTCCCTGCTCGTCGATTGTTGGGGGCCATTGTAAGGGAAATGGGGGCGGCGATTCAATTACAAAAGAAGCGTTCCTGACCGCGAGGCGCGTATATGGTATCGATATTTCGATGGCCCGATCTGTTCCGGATCTCTTCATCTTTTCATGGACAGGTCGCGGACGTTGCGCGAAATAGCGAGGACCATGAAGGAAGGCGCGCCTTTATCGGTCCTGAGCATGACGGGCGCATCATCACCTTCAAGACCTGAAGGCTTGGCACCGAAGAATTCTTGACTGCCCCGGTCAATTCGATATACTTGCTCGTATGGCGATACTTTCCCCGAGCTTCGACCGATTTCGGGAGAGGACGAAATCTTGGAGGCAGTGAAGAGACTCGCCGGGAGAGTGATCCTCGAGTCCCAGATCCGCGGCGAACGCACGATAGCGAAGACCAGGTTCGTCCTGATCGCGATCCTCGCCGGGTTCGCCATTTCCGTCTTCCTGGAGTCGGTCGGGGAGAACGGCCTCGCGTCGGAGCTGAAAAGGCCCGACTACTATATCGAGATCGTCTGCCTGGTTCTCGCGGCCGCGACCTCGGGCATCATCCTCAAGATCACGTCCAAGGGCGGCTATGCTTCCTGGATGCGCTTTCTGCCATCCTTTATCGACATATCATGCGTAGCGGCGGTCCATTGGGCCGTCTCCACGTCGATCAGCCTCTCGTACGCCTTTACAGGAGCAACGGTCTGGTTCTATTCGCTCTTCATCGTCCTGTCCGTGATAAGGAATTCCGCCGCCTCGGTTCTCTTTACCGGCGCATACTCGGCAGTAGCGTTCGCGACGATCAACGCGGCGATCTACTCGGCGATGGGCAACTTCGTCGGGGGCGGGAACGTCTACACAAATGCCGTCGGCCGGGTGGTCCAGATCGATTTCGACGACGAGATAATCAAGACCGCCGTCATCCTCGTAATTTCGGGCCTGCTCGCCGTCGTGAGCAGACGCTTCACGCAGCTCGTCCAGAAGCAGATCGAGCTTCAGGAGATATCCGAACGCTACGCGGACACCCTCACGAAGATCAATACCTCGCTCGAGCGATTCATCCCGCGCGAGTTCCTCGGCTTCCTTAAGAAGGAGAACATCCTCGAGATCGAGCTGGGCGATTGGACCGAGAGCAATACGTACTGGTACCAAGTGGTGCCACAC
>CAVZVX010000080.1:0-61838 GCA_963778775.1 uncultured Spirochaetota bacterium
GACCCATGATCCGTAATTCGGGTTTTGCGAAACGTCAAAGCGACTCGATCACCTGCGTTATCAGGATGGTCACGTCGTCCGAGGCCTCGGTGCCCTCGGTCCAGGCGAGGAGGTCGGAAAGCAGGCCGTCCGAAAGCTCTCCCGCGCCCGATCCCAGCCGGGAGGAGACGGAGCGCAGTATGCCCTCCCGTCCGAAGAGCCTCCCTTCCATGTTCGGGGACTCGAAGACGCCGTCGGTGAAGAGCACGAGGGTGTCGCCGGGACCGAGGACGAGGCTTTTCTCCTCGTAGTCCATGTCCTCCATCATTCCGAGAAGGAAGCCCATCGTGGCGAGCTCGAGCGAGCTGCCGTCGGCCCTGACGAGGAGCTGGTTGGGGTGTCCGGCGCTGCAATAGCGCATTTCGAGGCTCTCGATGTCGATTATCGCGGCGAAGGCCGTGACGTAATGCCCGGTGGTGAGGAATCCGATGAGGGTCTCGTTGAGCGTCGTCATGAGGGCGGCGGGCGAACGTGCGTTCTTGCTCTCCAGATCGAAGGAGCTCTTGAACATCGCGGTGACGAGGGCGGGCCCGACGCCGTGGCCCGATACGTCGGCGATGACCAGGCCCAGGGTCCTTTCGTCGAGCCGCACGACATCGAAGAAATCGCCCCCGATCGAGTTGAGGGGAATGAACTTGTGCGCGAACTCGAGGGGGGCATCGCTCGGGTAGGAGCGGGGCAGGAGGCTCTTTTGCAGCTCGCTCGCCAGGTTGAGCTCGTCGACGAGCTGGCGGTTGGCCCCGTCGAGGCGCACCAGGGCTTCCTTGAGCTCCTTCGCCTGCTTCTCGAGAAGCTCATTGGCCGCCCCGAGCTCGAGGACGCGCTGCTCGGCCATCTTGACGCGGATGTCCTCGAGCCTCCTCACCCGAGCGTCGGACCTGGCCGCCTCGATGTAGCGCTCGTCGGCGAGGCCGAGTCCCCATGCCGCGGCCTCCGCGGCCTCCGCGGCCGCCGCGGCGGGAACCCTCAGGACGGGAAGACCCGCCTCCTCGGCCGCGTCCACGAGCCCGCGGTTCGCGCCCGGATCGCCGACGACTACGACGCAGTCCGCCTCGCCCGGAATGGAACCCTCGGCGAGTATGCAGGCGTGGCCTTTCGACTCGAGCCGGGCCGAGACGGGTATGGATGAGGCGGGATCCGCGAAGAGGGCGATTATCATCTCTATCGGCTCGTGAAGACAACTATAGCGGCCCGCCCTGATCCGCGCAACGTTAATGACCGCGCTTTTCCCTTGTCAGTTCGGGCGAGGGGCTCTAGGATTAGGTAAATAGAGGAGAGAAGCAGGATGAACCATATCTCGAAAAGCTTCGCATCGAGCGACGGGCGCGTCTTCAAATGCCATTCTTGGGAGCTTCGCGAAGGCGGCTATCGCCGGGCCGCCCTCCTCGTGGGCAACGGTCTCTGGCCGGCGAACAAGGAGACGAGGCTCATCTCCTTCCTATTAGATCGCGGATTCCGCGTGATTTCACCGGATCTCGCCATGGGCTCGATCGAATCGCCAGCGATAAGGCTTCCCGCCTTCAGGGAGGCGGTCTCCTCCTTCGCCCGGGCGGAGTCGCCCATCGGCCTTCCTCTGTATCTTCTCGCCTTCTCGTTTTCAGCCTCGACCCTGCTGCCGGCCGCGAAAGGGATCGAAGGCCTGGCCGCCATGGCCCTCATCGCGCCCGTCGTGGAATATCCGCCTCCCGCGCTCAAGATCCCGCTATTCTTCCTGCCCAGGGCGGAGCTTGCCGTTCGTGGGAAGGACCTGAGCGGCAGCCCCGAGTTCCTCGAAGGCTTCTTCGCCGGCGGAGCCGAAGGCGCGTCCGTCTTGAGATTCGACAAGCGAGATCTCAAGAAGGCGATCGCCGATGCGTCGTCGGCCCTCGCCGATCCCCTGGGCCTGCCTACGGCGGCCTTCGCCGGCGAGGACGATCCCTATCTTTCGCAGGCCGGGCGCGACTCGCTCGCTCGCGCCGGAGCCAGGGTCTATACCTATCCGAGGGTGAGGCGCGAGCCGGCTCATGATCGCTACGCCGATAATTTCTTCGCCGATCTTGGGTCTTTCCTCGATGAAGTCGAGGCAGGCAAGGTCCATTAGCCGGAGGCGTCAAGGCTTCCGGGAACGGCCTTTGACGGATCGGCATTTGCCTATCACCGAGTCGATGACCTCGACTTCCTTCTGTACGGCGAGCAGGTAGGTCGGGAGGCGGTTCCTGTAGTCGGAGCAGCATCGTACGATCTCCTCGCGCTCCGCCGCGGTGAAATCGGAAGGCCCGACGCGGCCCGGCTTGGCAGGGGGTTCCGGCTCGGGGACGGATTCGGGCTTGCCCTCCGGCGGCGGAGCCGGCTTTCGGCCTCGCGCCGGCGCGGCCTTCGGAGGGGTCGAGCTTCCCTCCAACGCCCGGAGGGCGTCGAATATGCTCGACTCGGGTCCGCTTTCGAGGATCGTCACGTCGGCGGGGACTAAAGCGATGCGCTCCTCGACCCGCGCGGCGTTGGCTCCCTTGATCAGTCGCTTGCGAGCCAAGCTGTCGCTTCCTCCGCGAGGGCGCGGTAATCCTCCGCGCCCGTGGACTTGGGCGCGTAATCGAAGATGGTCCTTTGCGCGTACTGGCTCTCTTCGATGGCGATGTTTCTCCTTATGGTCGTCGAGAAGAGGCTGGCTCCGAGCTTTTCGCGCAAAAGCTTCGCGATATCCTGGCTAATGATCGTGCGCTTGTCGAAGAGCGTCATGAAGTAGCGTACGGAAACGAGGGCCGAGTTGTTCTCCCTGGCCTCGACTATCGTCTGATTCAGATCGCCGAGGCCCTCCTGGCAGAAAAAGGTCGGCTGAACCGGGACGAGGACATGGCTCGAAGCGAGAAGGGCCGAGACGGTGAAGAGGCCGAGCGAGGGAGGCGTATCGATGACGACGAAGTCGAAGACGTCCTCGAGCCTGGGAATTTCCTTACGAAGCGTCATGTACGTGGAAAGGCTACGCTCGAGGTTCTCGACGCGGTTGAGCGAGGTCCGCGCCGGGACGATGGAGAGGCCCTCCTCGGCCGTCGACGCTATGGCCTCGCGGAGGCTGGCCTTGCCGGCGTAGACCGCGGAAATGTCCGTCGCGAGGCGCTCGTAATCGAGGATGTTGCGGGTGAGGTTGGCCTGAGGGTCCACGTCCACCATGAGGACGCGCGATCCGGCCCGGGCCCAGGCGGCCGAGAGGGACAGGGCCGTGGTCGTCTTGCAGACACCGCCCTTCTGCTGGGCGATGCAGAGTACTTTCATCTAGCCTCGATTATCGGCAATGTTCGCTCCACTCTTCACTCGACCCTGGTCGCTCGCGACTGTAGTCGCTCGCGACTCCAGTCGCGATGGACATCTCGGGGCATCGGCGCTAAACTGGGAGTTCATGCAGCCGAAAGAATTGGCCGAAGGCCTGTCGTACCTTCTCGACCGAGCGCCCGCTCTTCCCGGCAGGCTCGCCGGCGCCCTCTTGGTGGCCAATCCCACGGCTGGAGGCTTCACTCGGCCTTCCTATTCCAAGCTGCGGCATGCCGAGCTCCTCGCATTGAAGGAGAAGGCGGCCGATCTGCCTTCGAGGGTCGGCTCTCCGCGGCTCGAGCTCGGCATGACGACCAAGCCCTCCCACGCAGCCGAGCTGGCCCGCGATTTCTTCGCGGCCGCGCGCGCCTCGGGGCTTCGCGAGGGGGAATTCCGGCTTGTCATGCCCGCGGGCGGGGACGGTACCTCCTTCGAGGTGATCAGCTCCCTCATGGAGCTGCCGCCCGCGGAGCGCAGGCATTATATCGTGCTGCGCCTGCCCTTCGGCACCGGCAACGACGGCTCGGACGGCCGCAACCTATTCGCCTGCCTCGGGAGGCTGCTGGGCCCCTGCGTCGCCTCGTCCAGGACGGCCATCCTGACGACCCCGAATCCCGTGGGCGGGAAGCGCCCGATCTGGTCCTTCAATATCGCGAGCTTCGGAGTCGACGCCTTCATCGCCCACATGACCAATAGGCTCAAGACCGCCTTTCCGGGGGACTTCTACAAGCTCTGGGTGGATATCGCGGCCGTCTTCTACGACCTGGCCTGGCCGAGCCGCGAGATGGGGCTCAGGGCCTTCTCCGCGACGGGCGCCGTGGCGCGCGATTTCAAGCGCAGACTCCTCCTCCTCGCGATCGGCGCCTCGGGCAAGCGACAGTACGGATCCAACAAGGCCATCCTTCCCGACGATGACAATGTCTGCGCGGTCTCGCAGATGCCGCTCCTGCGCAAGCTCGCGGCGAAGGGCCCCCTGCAGAGGGGCGGTCATAGGGGCCTCCCCGAAGTCGACCTCTTCAGCGCGGCGAGGCTCGCGCTCGACTATTCCGACCGCATACTCTTCCAGGCGGACGGAGAGATCACCCGCTTCGAGGCGGGGGATTTCCCGATCTCCGTGGAGCTCGTTCCCGAGGCCTATCTGTGCCTGAGTCTTCTGCAAGGATAGACGATCGGCGGCGGATTATCGTTCAATGAGCGTTCTTGCGCGCTCCTCGGTTTGCCGATAAGATGAATGAGTATGTTGAGCATCCGATACGGGGCCGAGGAACGCAGAGCGGCAAAGATCGTCGTACGCCCCAATAGCGAGTTTCCGGCCATCCTCAGGATCTTCAACGCCCTCATCTATCCCGTAAGCGGCATTTCGGCCCATCGGATAAGCTTCGCCATCCTCGAGCTGCTTTCGAACTCGATGCGCGCGCAATGCGAGCGGGGACGCGAAGAGCCCATCGTGGTCCGTATCTGGATCGAGGGGAATACCATGATGGCCTCCGTCCAGGATCGCGGCGGGGGCTTCGATCCCTCGTCCCTCCCCTATGCATTCGACGCTCCGGTCGATTCGCTCGATCTGATGTCTTCGGACTTCATGGAATATCGCGAAAGGTCCAATAATACGCGCTTCGGAATGGGCCTCGTGGCTGTCCGCAAGATATTCCCCGTCTTCTCCTTGAAGTTCGTCGACGTCTCCGACAGGGAACTCTCCTGGCCATCGCCGGATATCGAGGGAACTAGAATCACCCTTGGATTGCCCTTGAGCCCCTAGGAAGGGAGTCCTTCGCTTCCCGGGGGCCGAACCGACTAACGGATGGTCGCGAATTTCTTATCGTAAAAATCCCTTACCTTCATCTGCGACCCGATCGCGCGATCGGCGATCTCATCGTAATTATACGCGAGTCGTCGCACGATCTCATCGTCGAGCTTGCCGCTATCGGACATGTCGCTTATGATCCCGAGGACATCGTCCTGCGGCAGGCCTTTCCGGTAGGGTCGGTCTTCCGTTAAGGCGGTGAAGACATCCGCGATGGCGATGATCCTCGCCTGAATGGGAAGCTTGTCCCTCGAATGATGGAAGGGATACCCCGACCCGTCCATGTTTTCGTGATGAAAGCCTCCCCATTGCGCGACATCTCCCAGGTTGGCGATCGTATTCATTATCATGTACGAATAATACGAATGGGATTTGATGATCTGATATTCTTCTCTCGTAAGGCCGATCCCTTTGTCGAGGATGGCGTTCGGGATGATGAGCTTGCCGAGGTCGTGAAGATTTCCGGCTATCCGGATCTTCAGCCTGTCCGCGGAGCTCGCTCCCATGAAATCCGACAATGCGTCGGCGCATACGGATACTCCCGTGGAATGCGTCGCCGTAAACGGCGATTTGAGATCGATTATATCCTTGAAGAACAGAGACACCGTTTCCATGTCCTCGAAGCCTATTTCCACGTTACGTAGCGGCCCTTCGTGGAATAGAAGGGAATAAAGGCGCGGATTCAGGACGTTGAGCCAGAATTCCTCCCGTTTGGAAAGGGCGAGGAATTTGTCGGCTATTTCGGGATTGAAGATCGTTCCGGACCAGGAAGAAATCATCTCGGAGATGGCATTGCGTTGGTGGAGGACGTGAGGGGTCTTCTTGGTGAGACGGACCACGTGGTCCGAGAGACAGATGATCTGGGAGAGGAGAACGTCGGGATCCGTGATCGGCCTATCCCATTCGCGCCACTCTCTGTGATGGCTGGCTACGATCCCGGCGACGGAGCTGAACAAGGGAATGCGGCGCATCAATAGCTCGCCGCGCAGGCTGTGGGGAACGACGTTGACGTTTTCGAACTCGACGAGCGACACTTTCTCCTCGACCGTTATCGCTCCTATATCGTGGAACAAGGCCGCGATGAAAAGCCGCTCGAACAGGGCCGGCGATAGCTCGGCCTGCTTGCCTATCTCGCACGCGATGTAGGTCGTCCTGAGCTGGTGCTGCGAGATGCTCGAACTCGCGAGATCGATGGCGTCCGACAGCGAAAGCAGCACATTGGCAAGGTTGACAGTGTTAGCCATTTTCTCCAGCCTTAAGCGTTTCCCGACGGGCGCTTGAAGGGCAGGTCCCCGTCGAGGGCCAGAGCCCGCTCGCGCTCCTCGTCGTTGACGGCGGGCAGGACGCGGCTCATGAAGTCGGCGAGCCGTGGGTCGAAGGGCTTGTGGAAACTCGGCGCCATCACCGAACGGAAGCCCCGCCGCGCCTTGTGCGGGCTGCCCATGCCCGGGTCGAAGGAGCCGATCCCCTTCGAGAGGGCGTATTCTATGGGAAGGTAGTAGCAGAGCTCGAAGTGGAGGCCGGGTCGCTCTCGGCGCGCGCCCCAGAAACGGCCATAGAGCCTGTCCCTGCCTTCGAGGAGGAAGGCGAGGGCGATCGGCTCGCTTCCCGCCTCGCCGTCGCCGCCTTCTTTCTCGAATGCGGCGGAAAGGACCCAACCGTCAGGCATGAATTCCGGCAACCTGAGGAAAAAGTCGCGCTCGAGGAATTTAGCCGCCCAGGGCCCGAACTTATCGTTATGCGACTCGTAGAACTCGGCCATCGTCGCGAGCAGCTCGGGCCTGGCCGCCGCTTCCCGGGGACCGATCATCCTCGTTTCGATGCCGGCCGCGGCGACCGCCTCGCGCTCGCGCCTGACGTTGCGCCTCATGTTTTTCGAGAAGGAGTCGAGGTAGCCGTGAAAATCGCCGTAGCTCTCGTCCGTCCAGAGGAAGGCCTGGTGCGCCCACTCAGCCCATGCCGAGCCGCGCATCCCGGCTGACCCGCGCAAATACGCGGCTGTCGCCGGCTCCGGCCACAGTATATGCAGGCCGGCGAGGCCGGCTTCGCGCGCGGCCCGCTCGGCCGCTTCGAGCAATGCCATCGCGAGCCCTCTTTCCCCCTCGGGGCCGGCTTCGGGCTCCCGGCTCGCGAGGATCCTCCAAGCCGGGGCCGGCGTGGCCGGAACCATGCCGACGAGCTTGGGGTACCACTTGGCCTTGGCGCGCTTGGCGATCTCGGCGAACTCGAAATCGAAGACGAACTCGCCCCAGGAATGGGTCTTTACATAAAAGGGCGCAGCCGCGACCAGCCTGCCTCCCCTTCGAGCGAGGGCATGGGCCCCCGTCCAGCCCGTTTCGGGGCGCATCGAACCCGACTCTTCCAGCAGGGCCAGGAAGCCCCAGGAGAGGAGCGGATTCCCATAGGGCGCGGCGAGCGCGTCCCATTCCTCGCGGGGAATGTCGGCCATTCGGGAAGCGAAGCTTATCTCGAGGTCAGCCACGTCGAAAAGATACTGCCGATAGCTTCGATTCCGCTACAGCGCCTCGTCCTCCCGGCCGCGCGAGGCGAGGCGCCCGGCGCCACGGTTCGCGTAGCAGTAGGAGCAGCCCCTCGGGCAGGTCCCGTACGCGCCGATATCGACGCTGGGCGAACAGCGGCAGAAGCGCCGCTGTCCCGAGTCCTTCCGAGCGCCGCCTTCGGCGCCCGCTTGGAGGCCCCAGAGCGACGAGGCCAATCCCCGATCGATGCAGGCGCCCGCTTCTATTCCCAGGGCCGAGAGCTCGTAGGGCTCGGCGCAGGCGAGGGGAAGCATGCCACGCGATCTCGCTATGGCCGCGAGATCGGCGAGGAGCTCGGGGTAAGGCGGAGGGGGCGAGGCGGCGGCGCGCGAGCCTTTTTCGCTGCCGAAGACCGCCCCGGGAAAGCCCGCTCGGGAAAGTCGCGAGGCCGTGCCGGCGTACTCGTCGAGGAGGCTCAGGGTGACGCGCCCGGTGGCCCCTTCGAGAGCCGCGGCGATATGCTCGAAGCCGCGGCGGTGGAAGTCGGGCTCGATGCCGCCTGCGACGAATATGGGATCGTAGCGCCATAGGACGCGGTGGCTTCCCATTTTGTCGGAAAGCTCGCGGAAGGCGCGAATCGCATCGCCCGGCCTCGGGGCGCCCGGCTCGATGGCGGAAGGATAGTCCGTGATAGTCATTTGGACATACGACCGTATGCCCCGCCCGTCGAGCTCTGCCATTCGCGGGACTATCGGGCGGGGATCGCGAGTCCATAGGACGAGGAAGTCGAGATCCTCGGGCGCGAGGCTCACGCGCGTCGTGCGTCTCGCGTCGAAGGGGTTGCGAACCGCGCAATAGCCCGCGTCGATCCTCCCCATCAGCCATTCGCCGTAATAGGCGGGTATATCGGAACGCCGCGACGCCGAGACGATCATGCGTCCATTATACCTCGAAACGGACGAGGCCGAGGCGCAGGGCTTCGCGTACCGCCTCGCCCCGCCGAGACACGCCGAGTTTGCCGAAAATCCCCTCGAGGTGAAAGCGGACCGTCCTCTGGCCTATTCCCAGGACGGAGGCAATCTCGGCGTTGGACCAGCCGTCGACGAGGTAGTCCATGATCTCGAGTTCGCGGCGGCTCAGGGCCGCGGGCGGGATCCTCACGGTCGGCGTCGCCGATGCTTCGGCCTTGGGAGGGCCCTCCGCGCAGGGCCTGGCCAAAAGCTCCGCGGCTTCGCCGGGACAGGCGAGGACGAGGCCTTCTTTTTCGGCGCGCGCCAAGAGCAACTCGCCCCCCGGACCCTCGACGTCGATACGTACTTTCAGCGGCCCGGAGCCCAGCCGCATCGGCCCCCTCCCATCCACCAGGGCCCATGCTGTCCCCGATAGCCGCGATGTCCGTGGTGTCCGCGGTAACCGGACTGGCGGCCTTCCCCGCGGTCGCGGGCTATGGGAATGGCGGTCAATTCTTTCTTTTCTCCCGATCGCAGGACGACGATTGCCAGCTCGGCGCCCGGTCGGGCCGCTTCCAGGGCGGCCATGAGTTCCGAAGGATCCGACAAGGAACGGCCGCCCAGGTAGGCGAGGATATCGCCCACGCCGATTCCCGCCTTCGCTGCCGGGCTATCCGCCTCCACGCCGGCGACGAGGAGAGCGCTCTCGCGGCCGTCCCCGAAAGCGGCCGCATACTCCGGCGGGGCCGCTATGGGCACGGTAGATACTCCAAGCCATGCCCCCGAGGAGACTTGTCCGGAGGCTATCGCCGCGACGAGGGCCCTGGCGCGCGCGGCAGGCAAGGCCCATCCGCGATTGCCGCCGCGGTCGGCCAGGACGAAGCCCGCGAGCTCTCCCTCGGGAGCGACGATGGCCGCGCCGGCAAATCCAGGGAAGGGCGAGCCGTCGGTCTGGAGATAGGCGTCGTCCCCTTCCCCGCCGGCGAATCTCAGGGAGTCGAGCCTGACTTCCGGGCCTTCGGGAGATGGGTAGGCCGCGACGAGGACGAGGGACCCGAGGGCGGGAAGGCCTGGGGCCGTCTTCCAGGAGGTCTCCGGTATGGCTTGTCCGAGCTCGAGGACCGCGAGCCCGAGGCCGGGATCGAAGCCCTTGACTTTGGCATCGACCTTCTTGCCTCCCGGCCCGAGGATTTCGAGGGACTCGCCCTCGCTCGCCTCTGAAGCCGGGACGAGGAGGAGCTTGCCGTCGAAGCCGAGGGCGGTCCTGCCGCCCAGGGGGGAAGGCACGTGGAAAAGCTTGGCCCCGGCCGCGGCGGCAAGGGCGGAAGTCGAATCGGACAGTGATTTGAATGCGTCCATGGGTATCTCCTTCGATAAGTTACTGATGAAAGGATAGGCATCGGCGAAGGAATCGTCGCCGGCCATTAGGCCAGGCGGACCTTACTGCTTTTCCCCGAGCCTGATACGATGCCTGACCGGAGCTTCGACATACCTACGGCGAGGATCGGTTCATCCTGATTGGAATGGCACGGCGCATTGCCCTTTCCGTTGTCTACACAGAACGAGAAGAGCGCATTCGTTTGATCTCCGCCCGACGCGCGACTAAACAGGAGTATGATGACTATGTCCAAGAGAGTTTCTGACCCTCGTCCGATGACGCCGCAGGAAATCGAGAACGCCGCGGACGCCGACCCCGATGCGCAGCCTCTCACCCAAGAGGATTTGCATCGCATGCCGCGTACCCCGCAGGCGAAACTCATCCGGCGTTCGCTCGGGATGACGCAAGAAGAGTTCTCCGCCCGCTATCAAATACCGATTGGCACGCTGCGGGATTGGGAACAAGGCCGTACTGAACCTGATCAGACCGCCCGAGCATACCTCAGGACCATTGCAAACGATCCGAAAGGCGTGCGAAAAGCGTTGGGAGTGATTCGGGGATAGACGCCCCCTCCGTACGCTCCTCCCCCAAGACTCGCGGTCGCACTGTTCGGACCCGTGCCGGATCCCTTCGTCTCCGGTCTCCGGCATGGCCCCTCACACACACACCAAGGTGCGAATCACCGGGTTGACCGCCAACCTTGACGGCTAGCTTTAGGCGGGACTTGCGGAAGACTCAGAACGTGATAATATTACGGTGACCGACGAGCGGTGAGCTCGGGCCAAGTATCGGGGAAGGTCACAAGTGCCCCGAGGCGTCAAGGCTTGCTCTAACCGAGCACGAATCCTGGTATCAGGAGCGCCAACCACTATGGGCCACCGTTCGCCGGTCATGTTTAGTCCACTTTTCCTATGCCCTTCAAATAGCTCTCCGTCACCTGAATCGACGCGTGCCCGAGTCGTCAAGGACGGGAGTGCTCCCGCACGCAGGCCCCGCCTCGCCACGACAACCACCGCGGCGCGCGCTGGGGGTTTGAGCGCCTCGAGGATCCTCTCGAGTTCCTCTTTTGCAGTGGTATTGCGTTATTCATCGTGTGGTAAGTTGCCCGATCATCAGTGTTTATTCTCTTCCCTCCAACTTGGCACGGGTCTTTTGCCAACTTGGTCGCGACTCTTGCCCAACTTGGCGGCGGCTCCCGTCCAAGTTGGGCACGACAGCCGCCCAACTTGGTAAAATCCCCTCCCCAAGCTGGGCGCGTTCAATCATCAAGCCGGTCGGGCTGCGTTTATCTGTCATATGGCCCTGACCATTTGAGCGATGCGCAACAATCTCGGAACGAGCGAATGTCCCTACTACGCTCTCGAAGACCGACATAAGCGTCGTCTTCCATCTGGCTCGCGAGAAGCTCGCCCGCCTGCTCTCCGAGGGTTGCTATATATAAAGACGCCTCTCGGAGCCGCCCTGCTTGTGGCCACGGGCAAATTCAGCCAGCCCAGGGACCAATTTCTGCCGAAAAGCCTCGCCTCCATCCAATGCGTCCGTGACAAAGCGTGGGATCGTCACTTGCCCAATCCGCTGGCCTTCGGATATCGGGCTCGCGGCTGAAGTTCGACCCCGCCGATCGGAGGCTCGGCCTCTTCCTCGAGGATTAATTCCTTCGCGGTTGCACCGCAACTGCCTCGTATTCCTTGCGGTCACGCGAGAAAAGGGCCTCCGAGACGACGGCTATCCTGTAGCCTCCGGCGTCGAAGTCCTTGGAGTCCCCGAGTTTCGCCCTGAGGTCGACGAGCTTTTCCAGCGCATCTCCGAGTTCGGGATCGCGGCAGAGGACCAGGAGGCCCTCCTGCCACGTCACGAGACGGAACGGGATTATCCTTGTCCCCTCTCCGAGCGTACCGACGGCGGCGGGCCCGGCGGCGACGGCGGCCTGCCGCGCCTCGAGCTTGATCATCCTGGCCTTGGCGTCGGGCATGGTCTCGCTTATCGCCAGACCCACCCAATCGAGGAGCTTCTCCCTGACCGACTGGAGGTCGGGCAGGGCGGATATGGTCTCGATGGTATCGCCGGCCTGGACGGCCTTGGCGAGGCCGGATATCTCCTTGAGATAGGAGTTGCGCTCGCTCTCGGGCACGTAGTACATGACGAGGAGGTGGACGCGCTTCCCGTCGGGCGCGCCGTAGTCGATGCCGCTGGGCGACCAGCCCACCGCGCAGAGAAGCTCCCCCTCGACGCTCACGCGGCAATGAGGACAGGCCAGTCCGCGCCCGATCGCGGTGCTCGACAGGGCTTCCCGCTCCATTACGCCCTTCATGAGGTCGAACTTGGAGCCGATGTCGGGAACTGCTTCGATGAGGTGGGCGAGGAGCTCGAGGGAGTCTTCCTTGTCATCGTCCGGCAGCTCCACGAGGCGGCCCTCCTTGAGGGCCTCGAGCAGGCTTTTCATTTGGCGATACCTCCCTTGCCGCGGGCGAAGGCGGATTTGACCACGTGGGTCAGCATCGAGTAGAGGACGAGGAAAGCGGCAATCCAGAGCCAGAAACGGCCCGGGAGGGGCACGAGGCCGAAGAAGGAGGCGAAGGGCATATAGGGCAGGGCCACGGCTATCGCCATCACGACGATCGTGGTGAAGGTCATCGCCAGGCTAGCGCGGCTCTGGAAGAAGGGAATGCGGTTGGTCCTGATGATATGGACGATGAGAGTCTGCGTGAGGAGGGACTCGACGAACCATGCCGTGTGGAAGAGCGCCTCGAGCCGGGGCTTGTCGGCTCCGGGCAGGAGCCAGGCAGAGCAGCCGAAGACCCACCACATGAGGCCGAAGGTGGCGTAGTCGAAGATCGACGAGATCGGCCCTATGCGGATCATGAACTTACGGATGAGGGAAACGTCCCACTTCTGCGGCGCCTTGACCGCCTCGGCGTCGACGTTGTCGAGGGGTATGCCCGTCTGCGAGACGTCGTAGAGCAGGTTGTTGAGCAGGATCTGAACCGGGGCCATGGGTAGGAAGGGCAGGAGATAGGCGCTGCCGACCACCGAGAACATGTTCCCGAAGTTGGAGCTCGCGCCCATCCTGATGTACTTCAGGATGTTGTTGAAGAGGCGCCTGCCCTCGAGTATCCCGTCCTCGAGGACGAGGAGGCTCTTCTCGAGGAGGATGATGTCGGCCGACTCCTTGGCCACGTCCACCGCGGAGTCGACGGATATGCCCACGTCGGCGGCGCGCATCGCGGCCGCGTCGTTGATGCCGTCGCCCATGAAGCCGACGACGTGGCCCTGTTCCCTGAGGGAACGGACGATGCCTTCCTTCTGGCCGGGCGTGAGGCGCGCGAAGACGTCGTGCTCGCGGACGGCCCGGGCGAAGGCGGCCGGCTCCATGCCGTCCAGGTCCTTGCCGGTGACGACTTTCTCGGCGCCGAAGCCCACCTCGTCGCATATCTTCCTGGTCACGAGCTCGTTGTCGCCGGTGAGGACCTTCACCCTCACGCCATGCTCGCCCAGGGTGCGGATGGCCTTCTCGGCCGAGTCCTTGGGCGGGTCGAAGAAGGCGAGGTAGCCCAAGAGGATGAGGCCGGACTCGTCCGCGGCCGAGAAGATCTCCTTTTCCTTCGGGTATTCGCGGTAGGCGATCGCGAGGACGCGGAAGCCCTGCCTGGACAGGCTCTCGTATTCCTCGAGGATGTCCTGGCGCAGCATGTCGATGAGGGGCAGCACGTCCTCGTCGATCTGGTAGCGGTCGCAGGCCTCGAAGACCGCCTCGACCGAGCCCTTGCAGATGAGGACGTGGTCGCCCTCGTACTCGATGATCACCGACATGCGTTTCCGGATGAAGTCGAAGGGGATTTCGTCGACCTTGCGGCAGGATCGCTCGACGTCGAGGTCCTCGTTGGAGAGGATCGAGAGGTCGAGGAGGTTGCGCAGGCCCGTCTGATAGTAGCTGTTCATCCAGGCGTAGCGCAGGACGTCCTCGCTCGGCCTGTTCGTCACGTCGACGTGACGCTCGAGGGCCACCTTGTCCTGGGTGATCGTGCCCGTCTTGTCCGTGCAGAGGATGTCCATCGATCCGAGGTTCTGTATCGCCTTGAGCTTCTTGACGATGACCTTCTTGCGGGACATGAATACCGCCCCCTTGGAGAGGCAGACGGTGACGATCATGGGAAGCATCTCCGGGGTGAGGCCCACCGCGACCGAGAGGCCGAAGAGGAGGGCCTGGAGCCAATCGTGCTTGGTGATCCCGACGATGAGGAAGGTGATCGAGACCATCACGAGCATGAAGCGCACCATCAGCTTCACGAAGCCCTTGGTGCCGCTGTCGAAGTCCGTCGCGCCCTTGGGCTCCGAGAGGTCGGCGGCGACGCTGCCGAGGAAGGTCCGCATTCCGGTGTTGACCGCGAGGCCCCGGCCCGAGCCGGAAACAACCGTGCTGCCCTGGAAGCAGGCGTCCTTGAGGTCGAAGATGCCGGCGTCGGCCTGACCGGCCGCCGAGCTCGCGGAGACTTCCTTTTCGACGGGAAGGGACTCGCCGGTGAGGGCGGCCTGAGTGACGAAGAAGTCCTTGGCGGCGACGATGCGCATGTCGGCGGGAACGATGGAGCCCGCCGACAGGGCGACTACGTCGCCAGGCGCGATCTCGGCTATCGGCACTTCGGCTTCCTTGCCGCCGCGCAGGACCACGGCGCTGGCGTGGATCATCAGCTTGAGCTTCTCGGCTGCGTCGCCCGAGCGGCGCTCCTGGAAATAGGCGAGGAATACGCTGATGAAGATCATGCAAAGGACGACCGTGCCGGCGCGCAGATCACCCATCGCATAGGAGACTATGCAGATGACGAGGAGCTGGATGGCCAAGGGGTCCTTGAAGCGCCCGAGGATCTCCTGGACGAAGCCCTTGCGCTTTTCGCCCGAGAGGACGTTGGGACCGTAGGTCTTGAGCCTTTCCTCCGCCTCCTGGGCGCCCAATCCCTCGCGAGAGGAGTCCAGGAGGGCCAGCGCCGCGTCGGGATCGGCTGCGCAGGCGTCGCGGAGCCGCTTCTCGTCGGCGGGATCCGTCTTGGCCGCGTGGGCGGCGGCCAGCTTCTTGGCCGCCCCGATGGACATATTGCGGGGGAAGATCGACATGCTTTTCCTCCGTCGCTACTGTAGCGCGGCTCGCAGCAAAGCGAAAGGTTTTTCGGCTCTATTAATGCGAGCGGAGCTTGGCCAGCTTGGGGGCGATCACCGCCCTGCAGTAGCCCGCGTCCGGATGCTTGCGGAAGTAGCCTTGGTGGTAATCCTCGGCTGGCCAAAATCGGGGAGCGGGAAGGAGTTCGGTGACGAGGGGCGTTTCGTAGCGTATCGCCTGGGCATCCATCGATGCCTCGGCGGCCGCCTTCTGGGCTTCGTCGAAGTAGAATATCACCGAGCGGTACTGGGTGCCCACGTCGGCCCCCTGCCTGTTGAGGGTAGTCGGATCGTGGATCTTCCAGAAAAGGTCGAGAATGGCCTCGTAGCGGATCTTCTCGGGATCGAAGGCCACGCGGACGACCTCCGCGTGGCCGGTCTCGCCCGTGCAGACATCCTCGTAGCTCGGCGGCTCGCGCGGGCCGTCGGCGCGGCCTCCCGCGTATCCGCTCGTGACGCCCGTGACGCCGGCCAAGTCCTCGAAAGCGGCTTCGAGGCACCAGAAGCATCCGCCGCCCAGGAGGGCGTACTCTTCTTTCGATGCGACCTTCATAATTCCGAATATACTCATCGCTCGGCCTCGAACTCGAGGAAAATCCTGTCCATGGATTCGCCGGGACGGAATACGAGTCGCTTCGCCAGGTTACGGCACATCAGGAGGCCCATGCCGCGCCATCGGCGGTGCGCCGGGTCGAAGAGGGGCTCCGGGTAGACGGACCAGGGTCCGTCTACGCCGGCAAAGACGGCGAAGCTGGGCGAGCGAAAATAAAAAGCCAACAGGATCGAACCGCCGCTGCATGAAGCCCTCGCTTCAATCCCGCGGGATTCCAGGGGCGTGGCGTGCTTGACGATATTGTCGAGGATCTCCCCGCCCGCGAGCTTGAGACGATTCCGATCCTTCGGCGAAAGGAAATCGAGGGAGTCGACGAAGTCTTCGAATTCGAGGATCGAGGCGGCTTTCGCCTCGAGCGACACGGTGCGCCCGGTCCCATGGCCCTGGCGGCCCCTCATGACGGAGCCGTCAGACCTGCTTGAGCGTCTTGACGATGGGGAATCGATCCCCGAAGCCCGTCGATTCGATGGCGAGTCTCACGATCTCCGAGGGATTGACGATGGCGAAGCCGTGGCCCGTGGTCTCGGCGTCCTCCATCGCCGTCATGATCACTCCTATCCCCGCGGACGAGAGGCCGGTGACGTGCTCCATGTCGACTGCCGTATCCGCCTGGGCGATGGCCTTGTAGACCTTTTCCTGGAAGTCGGTGAAGGTATAGCTGTTTATGGGACCCGAGACCGACAGGACGAGCCGGTGATGCTCGTTGTGAATCGATATATCGAGCTGGGTCATGTCGAACTCCTTTGCCTGAGCTTCATCACGAAGAGGGTGATATCGTCTTCCTGGATCCTGTCGGTAAAGGCTGAGAAATCGTCCATCGTTCCCGAGGTTATCTCGGCGGCGGTCAGGCCAAACCTCTCGCGGATCGAACGGCGCAGCCGCTCTTTGCCGAAGCGCTCGCCTCGGAGGTTCTCGCTGTCGAGGATGCCGTCGGTCGCGGTCACCAGGGCGGAGCCTGCCGGCAGGACCAGCTTCCGGGGTTTCAGATAGGGGGCGATGTCCTTTACGAAACCGAGGATCCTGCCTTCCCCCTGCACCTCTATGAAGGTGTCGAAGCCCGGCGAGTACAGCAGGATCGTGGGGACGCCGCAGTTGATGAAGTAGAAGATGTCCTTGGCGAGGTCCAGGTAGCCGAAGACGCCGGCCAGGAAGGTCCCTTTGGGGAGATTGTCCTTGATGAAGGCGTTGACGCGCGAAACCAGGCCGACGAAGTCCTTCTCGACCCGGAGGAAGGTCCGGATCATCGATTTGAGGATGAGCATGTTCATCGATGCCGACAGGCCCTTCCCCGAGATGTCGCCCATCACGACGAACCACCGGTCCTGGGAGAGCCTGACGAAATCGATGAAGTCGCCGCCGAGGCTCCTGGCCGAGCGCGCCACCCATGCCGCGTCGGCCTTGGGATGCTCGATGCGCTCGACCTTTTCCAGGGCGAAGCGGATGATCTGGTCGGAGAGGGCGACCTCTCGGTCTACCGTCGTCATTATGGATTCCCGGGCGATGTTCTTGAGGTAGTACGCGATGACGAACAGCTTGCCGTAGATGGCCTTGAAGGTGTCGTAGTCGTAGGCTGTATACTCGGCCCCCGTGCTTCTGGCCCCGAGCGCGAAAAGGCCCATCGTGCGGCGGCCTTCGAGGACGACGATCAGGGCCTCGGCCCTGAGAGCCTCGAAGAGCTCGAGGAGGGGCTCGCGCGCCTCGGCGTAGTCGGAGCCCGTCTGCGCCTCGGACTTCAGGACGACGCTCGAGCTCGAGCTCTCGAACAGCTCGCAGAGCTTCGATCCTCGATCGATCGTCGCCCGGCCCCCCGTGGGCGAGTAGACCGTGCGCATGAAGCCTTGGTCATCGTCTATCAGAACGGTGAAATCGGTGAAATCCAAGGCCTTGGAGAGGTAGCCGTAGACTTCCGCGAGCACGGCGTCGCGGCCCTGCGAAAGATCCGCCCCGGCGAGGTCCGACTCGAGCTTCTCGCGGTAGTCGCCGCGGGCGCTCAGGCGTTCGAAGAAGCGGGCGAAGAAGAGCCGCCCCAGGAGGGATGCTCCGACGAAGGCCGCGACGCCGCCGAGAATCGGGATGATCGGCGACGTGATGCCGCCCAGGGCTACGAGCCCCGCGACGGCCGCGCCCGTCGGCAGGCCCACGAAGACGAGGAGCGCGCCGTAGCCGAGGACGGTCCTGCCGATCGCGCGCCAATCGAAGAGTCGGGAAAGCCGGAAGGCATAGACGAGGCCTCCCGTCAGGACCAGGGCGGCCGCGGGGGCGAATACGGTGCTCGGCCTTTTCGCCTGGCCCGTCGCTGCGAGGCCGGTCGAAGCGAAGACGAGGACGGCGCCCGCGACGATGAAGGCCGCCGCGACGGCCGAGCGCTGCCTTTGCACGGTGCTTTTCCCGGCCGCGGCGCGGATCGCGAATACGAAGGCCGCGAGGACCGCCGCCGCGGCGTCGCCCAGCACGAACAGGTCGTAGTACTTGCCCTCGCTCCGGAAGATCGTCGTCCACGGCCGGAATATCGAGGTGACGTAGTCCGCGGTGAAGGCCGCGTCGTAGGCCGCGACGATGGTAAGGGGAACGACTATTACCCATACGAACCTGCGCAGCGCGTTCGGCAAGGGCGTCGGGAAGTTGAACGCGAGGAGGAGGAGGAGGGCATGGGTCAGGACCATGAGCGCGCCCGAGGCCCTCTCGAGGGAAAGGGCGCTGCCCTGTCCCGGTCCCGGCCCGGAAAGGATGAACACGAGACCCTGGGCGAACGAATACGCCGCGAGAACGACGGCGATGGAGGCTACCGTGACTTGGCCGGGCATTTCCCTGCCGCGTCGAAAGACTATGAGGAATAGGGCGACGAATCCGGGGATGGAGACGAAGGCGATTATAGTCAGTCCCATAGCCTGCCCACCTTCGCCGCGAGGATAGTGACGTCGTCCTTGAGAGGGTTGTCCCCGACGAACGAATACAGCATCGCGCTGACGCTGGAGACGAGATCGGCCGCGCTCGACTTCGAGCCCTGGGCCAGCGACCGCTCGAAGAGCTCCGTCTCGCCGAGCCTCGCCTTGGAGGCGTCCGATACTTCGGTGACGCCGTCGGAAGCGAGGAGGATCATCTCGTCGGTACTGAGCGGCAGCTCCTCCACCACCACGTCGTTCAAGGGTATCAGGCCCACGAGGCCCATGGTCGGCTGCAGTCTGACTACTTTGGGGCCTATCGCCGTTTGCGTGATGAGTATCGGGTCCGCCATCGCGGCGTTCACGTAGCGGAAGGTCCGCTTGGCGGTATCCGCGAGGCCGACGAACATGACCGTGTACTTGTCGTCGAAACCCATGTCCCTGACTGCGGCGTCGACGCTTCGTACCATGGCCGCGAGGTCGGTCTTGTCGGCCATCACGCGGATCGTGTTGACGATGATGCCCATGATGAGGGCGGCGGCGAGTCCTTTGCCCGAGACGTCTCCGACGACGAGCAGGGTCCGGTCCTCGTCCACCTGGATCGCGTCATAGTAATCGCCCGAGACGTTGACCAGAGGACGGTAGAATACCGAGAGCTCGATTTTCTTGGGGCTGGGCAGCTGACGGGGCAGGAAGGATTGCTGCGTCTCGGCTATGAGCTGCCACTCCTTGGAGAGGGAGGCGACCTCGAAAAGGCTCGATACCGTAACCACACGATCGAAGTAGATGGCGAGCTCTCCATAGAGCGTCCTGAAGGCCTCGGGCTCGATGAGCGCGCAAAGGCGGGTGAGGACGAAGAGGTGGTAGCCCTTCGCGCAAACGAGGAAGCCGCGGGCGGACTTATTTCCCGTGGCGGGGAAGAGATCCTCGGTGACGAAGCAGACGCCCTCCGCCTGGTTCTTGAATCGCTGTTCCAGCGTCTCCATGAGCCTGGGGTCGTTGGCGGCAGCCGAAGGGCTCCGGTACACCGGCTCCCATGAAGAGGACTTTATGAGGATGACGCCCATGTCCGCGGCCTTCTCGAGCCTATCGCGCATCGCCTCCACCAAGTCGAGGACGGTGAAGCAGACGCCCAGCCGCTCGGTGAATTCCATGATGATGCGAGTCTCTCGCCCTTGGAAACTCAGGGAATAGGCCTTGTGCTCGAGCGCGGATGCGGATGCATTTTTCAGGATATAAAAAACGATGAAGGCGGCGGCACCCAGGGCCATGGCAGCAGGAAAGGCCAAGCCCGGCATCGCCACGAGGGGCACGATCAGGAAAGCGAGGGCCGCCGTTCCCATCGTCCCCAGCTCGACCAAGTTGCGCGATGTTCGATAAGTCATCGGTCGGAATGCTCCCGGTAGGTTATTGGCATCATTTGTACGCTCTTAGAGCCCGGTAGTCAACATTTTTCGGCTTTCCGCGTCTCCTGTCCGGCTGTAAAATGCTTCCTTGGCCAGGACTGGCATCGTCGCGGCCGTCAAGGAACGCGGAGCCCTCGTATCCGACGGGGCCTGGGGTACCTTCCTTTTTAGAAAGGGCCTGGGCAAAGGACAGTGTCCCGAGCTATATGGCTTCCGGCGCACATCACGGCCATCAGGAAGGCGGTCGACGAGTATCTCGCCCCGCGACGCATTGACCGAATCCAGCCCCTTCGGTAGTATGGAAATCGCCGAGACGGGAGTCAGCGAGAATCATCGCCCTGCCGTCAAAGCGTCACCGCACATCGGACTCCGAAGCGCCCGTCGGGCCCCGAGGAAGAAGAGACCGGACCGGATATCCGACCTACCGCAAATGACTCGGCCACGGATCGGCTACGGCCTTCGAGGCGCCCGCGCCCCGGTGTGTCCTTTCGAAACGGAGGGATGCATGAGCATCGCACATCGTCCTGAGACGGTCGTCCTGGAACGGCCGATCGCTCCCCTGGCGCCCGAGGGAAGCGTCCCGCCGAAGGATTGGGCCGGGAACGTCATCGTACGCGACGAAATCGACTCGCTACCTCGAGGGCGGCGAGGATTTCATCGACGACGAGCGCATCGACGGGATAATCGCAGATAGACGCGGAGAGCCCTCCGTATCGGAAGTCAGGGACATCCTCGCCAAGTCCTCGTCCATCAAGACTCTCGACCTCGAGGAGGTCGGCGCCCTCATGCGCGTCTGCTCACCCGAAACCTGGCGGGAGATGATCGACGCGGCGCTGGCCATCAAGTCGAAGGTCTATAACAACCGCATAGTCGTCTTCGCGCCGCTCTATCTCAGCAGCAAGTGCGTGAATTCCTGCGTTTACTGCGGCTTCCGCGCCGAGAATGGAGAGATGAAGCGGCGTCGCCTGACTCTGGACGAGGTACGCCGGGAAGCCGAGGCCCTGACGCGCGACTTCGGCCACAAGCGCCTCGTCGTGGTCTTCGGCGAGCATCCCGACAGCGACGTCGATTACATGATCAGCGCCATAGACACCATCTATTCCGTCAAGGTCCAAACCCGCAAGGGCGAGGCCAATATCCGCAGGGTAAACGTGAATGCCGCCCCCATGAGCATCGAAAAGCTCCGGAGGCTGAGCGAGGTGGGGATGGGCACCTTCCAGGTGTTCCAGGAGACCTACGATCGCAGGGTGTACTCCCGCGTTCATCCATCGCGGACGATCAAGGGCGATTTCCGCTGGCGGCTGTACTGCCACCATAGGGCCATGGAAGCCGGCGTCGACGACGTGGGGATCGGCGCGCTCTTCGGACTCGCGGACTGGCGCTTCGAGCTGCTCGGCCTGGTCAGCCACTCCCGCGAGCTGGAGAGGCGCTTCAACGGCGTGGGCGCCCATACGATCAGCTTCCCGCGCCTCGAGCCCGCCTCGAACGCCCCATGGCTCGAGGCGAAGGACCGTCGCGTGAGCGACGCGGACTTCCTGAAGCTGATCACCATCCTTCGCCTGGCCGTGCCCTATACCGGCCTCATCTGCACGGCGCGCGAGCCGGCCCCCATCCGAAACGAGGCCGTGCGCCGCGGGATCACCCAGATGGACGCCGGCACGAGGATAGGCCTGGGCGCCTACAGCGAGGGAACGAGCCCGGAGCGGGACCGCGGGACTGGGGAGCAGGACCTCGAGAATCAGCAGTTCCTGCTGGGCGATCCTAGGAGCCTCGAGGAGCTGGTGGGCGATTTGGCCGACGAAGGTCACATTACGAGCTTCTGCACGGCGGGATACCGCATCGGCCGCACGGGCGCCCGCATCATGCGCATGTTCCGCGATTGCACCGAAGGCAACTTCTGCAAGCTCAACGCGATACTCACGTTCCGGGAATGGGTCGACGACTTCGCGAGCCCGGCCACGCGCGAGAAGTGCGAAAGGCTCATCGAGCGCGAGTACGCCGAGGCGAAGGCCCAGCTCCCCTCCCTCATGCCCGGCTTCGAGCCCCTGTATCAGAAGACCCTCCACGGTTGCCGCGATCTCTTCGTGTAAGGAAGGTCTCTTCGCGGGGAAGGGATGGCTCCGATCCCGGCCGTCCCTTCCAAGATACGGGCTGGATCGCGATCAGGCGGACTTCCGGCAGGCCGCAACGGCGGCCTCGGCGGCGCTCGCGGCGTCGGGGCTGTAGATGTCGGCGCCTATGGACTTGCAGAACGAGTCGGTGATGGGCGCGCCGCCTATCATGATGCGGACCTTGTCGCGGAGTCCCGCGCCCTTGACGCCCTGGACGACGTTCTTCATCTCGGCCATCGTGGTGGTGAGGAGGGTACGAAAGAGTTATTGAATGTGATCGCCGCGCCGACGCGCCGGGCTATACTGTCATCGGCGGCGGGAACACGATCAGCGCGCGGCGACCGAGTTTGCCGATATCGCCACGGGCGGCTAGGTCTGCACCGGAGGGGGACCGTGGTGCGTCACATCGCGGTCAGGAAACAGCCTCTGATCGAAGCCATGGAGATAGCCTACGAGCGGAACCTGCGGGTGCCGCTGAAGCATTTGCCACGGCTTAGCGAAGCGCCAGTCGAAAGGATAGGATCGATGAACCTGGATATCAGCCTCAAGGACCTCGCGAAAGCCTTCCCGGCGGAGTTCACGCCCGACCAGAGGGCGAAGGCGCAGACGGTATTCCTGAAGCGCCTATCCTTGGCGGCTCACGAGTTCTTCGGCGGCAAGATGCAGACTGTGCCGATGTGCGGGCTGTGGGGCTTCAATTGGTTCAACGTCTGGTACACTCCCGGCGTTTCCGCCGTATCGACGGGGATCCGGGACGACAACGATCGCTCCTTCGCCCTGTCCAACCGGGGCAACCTGGTGGCGATCGTGTCGGACTCGACGCGGGTCCTGGGCGATGGGGACTGCACTCCGCCCGGGGGCCTGGGCGTGATGGAGGGCAAGGCCTTCCTGATGAAATACCTGGGCGGCGTGGACGCGGTGGCGCTCTGCATCGACTCGCGCGGCCCCGACGGGAAGAACGATCCGGCCAGGATCATCGATTTCGTGAAGATGGTCCAGCATTCCTTCGGGGCGGTGAACCTCGAGGACATATCCCAGCCGAACTGTTTCCGGGTTCTGGACGAGCTGAGGGACGCCTGCGATATCCCGGTGTGGCATGACGATGCGCAGGGCACCGCCTGCGTCACGCTCGCGGGGCTCCTCAACTCGCTCAAACTGGCGGGCAAGAAGCTCGGCGATGCCCGGATAGTCCTCCTGGGCGCCGGCGCCTCCAACACGACGATCGCCCGCCTCATACTCGCCGACGGCGGCGATCCGGACAAGCTGACCCTGTTCGACACGAAGGGCTCCCTGCACGCCGGGAGGAAGGACATCGAGGCCGATCCCCGTAACTACCGCAAGTGGGAGCTCTGCGAGAAGACGAACCCCAAGCGTTATGCGAGCGAGGCCGAGGCGCTGAAGGGCGCCGACGTCCTCATCGCGCTGTCGACGCCGGGCCCGGACACGGTGAAGCGGGAGTGGGTGCGCGACATGGCGCCCAAGGCCATAGTCTTCTGCTGCGCGAATCCGGTGCCGGAGATTTGGCCCGCACCCGGCCAAGGAAGAGGGCGCCTTCATCGTGGCGACGGGCCGGGGCGACTTCCCGAATCAGGTGAACAACTCCGTCTGTTTTCCCGGCCTCTTGAAAGGCGCCCTTCTAGCGCGGGCCCGGAAGGTGACGGACGGGATGGCCATACGATGCGCCCACTCCATCGCGGACTTCGCGGAGAGGCGCGGCATCTCGCCGGATGACATCACGGCGCGCATGGACGAGTCCGAAGTTTTCGCGATCCAGGCGGCCGACGTGGCGATGAAGGCGATCGAGGAAGGCGTCGCGCGGGTGAAGATGAATTGGCAGGACGCCTACGAGAAGGCCAAGGCCGACATCGCGGCCTCCCGCGCGCTGACGGAGGACCTCATGAGAGCTCGGGCATATCAAGGAGCCTCCGGAGTCGATGCTCCGAGAGGCCCTGGACTACGCCGTCGCGCAATGCAGGGGATGGAGAGGAGAAGGGCTGGATGCGTTCTCCCGTCTAGCTCGTCGGGAACGCTTTCACCCGGGACAATGTTCTCGATTACCTCCCCGCTCCGTGGCGAACGAACCTTCAGCTAATAGCCTTTTTGGCCTTTGTCGTTCCCGAGGCCGAGTTCCCCGAGAAGGTTGCGGCCGCCAAGGCATACAGGACGATGGCCGCGACGAGGACGAAGGAATAGCCGGCCGAGATGGAAAAGAGGCGCGCGAAAACCGTGCCCGTGACCGAGAGCGCGCCGTTGACGCCCCAGGCCCAGGGGATGAGGGCCGGCCTCGAGGAAGAGAGGGCGCTCAACCCCGTGGGGAAGGGGATGCCGAGGCAGAAGGCGGCGGGCGCGATGGCCAAGGCGGCAATGCAGATCTTCAGGCCCAGGCCCAAGCCGAGGAGGCCGTTCACGACCGGCGTGAGGCCGAAGAGGTAGAAGAGGCAGGAGAGGGCGATGCCGCCCGCGGCTATGAGGACCCGGCGCTGGCTCGACGCGCGCCAGGAGGAGCTGGAGAGGCTCCCGAGGCCCGAGAGGACGAGCATGCACGTGATGACGACGGAGTTGGAGAAGATCGGGTCGACGAGGAAGAAGGTGAGCCGCTGGATGAGGAAGATCTCGATCATCATGTAGCCCAATCCCAGGCACGCGAAGTACGCGACGATCCTGAGGGTCCCCTTCCTGCGGGCGAAGAGCTCCCGCCTGCGCCCGATCATCGGGACGAGGATGATGAGGAGGCCGAAGACCGCGGACAGGCCGAGGGTGGCTACGAGGAGAAGGTAGCCCCACTCCTCGGAAAGCTCGCGAATGTCGGCCGCGACGGCGGGGAGGAGGGCCGGCTTGACGTAGGCGGTGTAGTAAGGCTTGTCGTCGGTGGCGGGGCGGATCGAGAAGGGATAGGCCGCGTAGAATGCCTCGGCTCGGCCCGAGAAGATAGAGTCCAGGGTATAATAGTATAGGTCCTCTTGGAGAAGGTCCTCGCCCGATGCGGCAGGGCCTTCGGAGACGTCAGGGCTTTCGCTAGCGGCCGCGCCCGCCGTTCCGAGCTGTTCGGCGTACCATCGGAGGACCGCGTCGGACCTCAGCGATGGCCTGGGCATGCCCGGATAATAGCAAGGGATGAAGGACATGCGCGAGCAGAAGGACCGCAGGATCCGAAGCTCGTCGCCGACGAAGGGGCCGTTCTTTACGAGGATGGTCGCGGTCGACAGAAGCTGGTCGAACACGAAGACGTCCTGGCCGGGGTCGGCAATTCCGCGAATTCGCAGGGCTTCGGCCACGGTGGAGAGCAGCTTCGGCACGTTGCGCGGCGGCGTCAGTCGGTTCCACACGGTGATCGACAGGATGCCTCCGGGCCGAAGCGTCGCCAGGTAGGACGCGATCCCCTCGGCCGTGTAGAGGAAGTTCTCCGTAACGGGATTGCCTCCCGTCTGGGAGAGGCCGACCGAATCGACGAGGCCGATCTCGACGAGGTCGAATCGCTCCTTGGCGTCGAGCGCGAAAGCCCTCGGCTCTGTGGGGACCACTCGGATCCTGGGATCGCGCAGGACGTCGCCCGTATATTCCCGGAGGAAGGGCTCGTCGCGGAGCATGGAGACGAGGACCGGGTCGGGTTCGACTATCGTCGCGCTTCGCGCGCCGTGATGGATGGCCGCGTCGGCCCCGAGTCCCCCGCCTAGCCTGAGGAGGAGGACGTCGGGCCTGTCGAGGAGCAGGTAAGGCGCGGCCATCGGCAGGTAGTCGAAATAGGCCGATTCCGACGGCTCGAGCCTGCGCATGATTCCCATCGGACCGTCGCCGTCGACATAGAGTCCGAGGAATGCATTCTCGGGCATCGCGACGATATTGCTAGACGCATTATCGCTGAGCCCCGGCGCGACGTGGAAGAACGAGCTCGAATAGGCGTCGAACTCCCCGGTCGGGCCGAATGAATGGTAGACAGGCTTGGCATCGGGGAAGGATCGCGCGTAATTGATCGGCTTGAATTCGGATACGCGGATACTCCCGAACAGCGCCAGGAGGGCCAGGGATGCGCACATGAGGCCCGCCAAGGCCAGGCTGGCTCCGAAGGGAAAGGAGAGCCGCCCCTCATCGTCGCGGTAGCCGACCAGGCTGAGCAAGGCCGCCAGGGACGCGAGGGCGGCGAGGGGTCCCACGAGGCGCTCGGGCGGCAAAAGGTACAGCGCGGCGAGGAGGACGAAGCCGCCCAGGCCCGAGCCAAGCATGTTCCAGAAGTACAGCCGATGGATCCTCGATCGGAACGCCATGAAAGAGACCCCGAGGTAGAGGGCGCCGATGAAGAAGGGGATCGCGTACAGCGCGTAGAAGGCGGCGAGGAAGAGGTATTGGCGACGGTCGGTGGTGATCATGACGGGGTTGAAAGGAAGCTGCTGCGCGACCACGTAGACTATCGCCATCGCCGGCCCGACGAGGGCGGCGGAAGTGGACAGCCAACGGTCCGCGTTGCGCTCGACCCGCTTCTCGAGGAAGGTGAGGAGGGTACCCGCTAGGCCGTAGCCCAGGAGGGCGATGCTGATGACCATGCTGCCGAAATTGGACCAGCTCCCCACGGCGAAGCAGCGCATGACTGCGAGTTCATAGGCGATCATGACCATGGAGAGGAGGAAGAGCGATGCTAGGCGAAAGCCGGCGAGCCGCGGTCTCATTCTCCGCCTCCGCTGCCCGAGTCGTCCAGGCTGTACCTACTCCCGCCGCTCGAGGTGAAGGGTACGAAAATCACTTTTCGGCCTCGATATATGTCGCTTCGCTCGAAGGTAAAGCCCCCGCCCGGCGCGGGCCGCTTCACTATGCGGAGAACCGTCTGGCCCGAGGGAGGCCCTACGGGTATGACCATGATCCCGTTCGGGGCGAGCTGCCTGAGCAGAGGCGGCGGTATGTGGTCGATGCCCGCCGTCACGATGATTTTCCGGAAGGGGGCGTACTGGACCCACCCGAAGTAGCCGTCTCCGTTCTTCCTGATTATCGAGGCGTATTCCGGATAGCGTTTCGAGAGCCTGCGATATATCCCATCCGTCTCGCGGAACAGGGCCGGGACTATCTCGATCGTGTAGACATGATCGGAAAGCTCGGAGAGCAGCGCGGATTGGTAGCCCGAGCCGGTACCGATCTCGAGTATGCGATCGCCGCGCTCGGGCTCTATGCTCTGCGTCATGTGCGAGACCATGTGCGGACCCGAGATCGTCTGGCCGAAGCCGATGGGAATTGCCGTATCGTCGTATGCCTTCTTCTTATTATAGGA
Source organism: uncultured Spirochaetota bacterium (assembly GCA_963778775.1). Taxonomy (GTDB): domain Bacteria; phylum Spirochaetota; class Spirochaetia; order Treponematales; family Rectinemataceae; genus UBA1306. The sequence goes on from CAVZVX010000080.1 coordinate 27,354, forward strand.
CCGAGCGAAATACTCGCGCGGCGTATAGAGGAAGGCCCTGAGGACGGACAGGCCGGTGATGTCCTTGCGTCCGAGGATGACTTGGGCACGAGCCCATTTTCTCTCCAGGAACGGCAGGGTCTCGTCGCTATGTGCCAACATCCAGGCGATATAGTCTTTCTCGGAGTCGGCGGGCAGGGCATCTGCGACTCGCGGCCGCGAAGGGGACTCGATGGCTTCCTGAAGCACGGCGGGCTCGGGCTCCGCGGCCGCGGCGAGCGGCACCTGCGATTGGGCGATTCGACCGGCGTCCTTATCTGCGGGCAGGGAGAGATAAATCCATGTCGATGCGCAGATCAGAGCGGGAGCGAGGATGACGGGCAGGATCAAGCGGAGGCTCGACGCCGCTACGCGGGGGGATGCGGAGACGGCTTTTCCCCGTCGGTCGCGACGACGGCGCGCAGAAGCGCAGATCGGGCATCCCGAGGGTTCGGAGTATTCGAAGCCGCATTTTTGGCAAGTCGGCAATGGACACCTCCCCGCTGAGTCTATCGGGACGGCACCGAAGCGGCCAGTACCCGTCTAAACTCGTCGGCTTGGCTTATGATACCGCTGTGGTCGTATTGGCTTGATAGAAAGACAACCCGGTGCCGGAGCGACCGGCCGTTGTCTTCGGGGTCGTCCTTCGCCGTTACGACGGGGATTCCTCTGGCCTGAAGGGCTTCAGCCATCCCCCGCGCGTTGTCTGCCGGATCGCCCCCATCGGAACAGATCGAGACGAAGCTCCCCTTGCCTTCCTGTATCCACTCGGCGAAGCGCTCCACGTCATCGTACAGAGCGTCGAAGAGGCAAACCTCGTCGACCTTGGCGGCCGCCCCGCGCTGGCTCAGGATGCGCGAGATTATATGATAGGCGCCGCTATGCCCCGCGAGGATGATATCCCCGGCCTCGAGCCGAGGAGTGACGCCGCCGGCATGGAGGGCCTCGAGCAGCTGACCCACGAGAGCGTTAAAACCGTCGTCGCGCTCGAGTTTGCCGGCGAAGGAGTCGGGCGCATCGCGCGCGGTTTCCGGCATGACGAGCAGCGCCTTGGCGCCGCTCGTCGAGAATTGGCGAAAAAGGTCGAAATCGCGCGCAGCCTTGGGAACCGAGGAATACCATCCATGGAAGAAGAATACCAGGTCGACTTTACCCTCGGGCGAATAGCCGGATGGGATGAATACGACGACCGAAGGATCGTCGTAGTGCCCATCGCTCGGATAAAAGTCCCCGGCGTAGGAATAGCCTTCCCGTCGCGCGGCATCGGGAAAGGGCGCCGCCTCGAGATCGAACTTTATGACTCGCCCGTAATCGTTGCTCGCCACGCTCGGCGGGTCCGATGCGCGCGTGTGCGTCCCTTCCTGACCTTCGAGAAGCATGACCGCGGCGATCAGGAGAAGGGCGCCGACGATGAACGGCAAGCGCGGACTACCTCGCCCCGATCGAAACGTAGTCCCGCTCCTCGGGCCCGTCGTAAATCTGTCGGGGTCTCATGAGCTTCTGCTCCGGGTCGTCGAAGGCCTCGAGCCAGTGGGCGAGCCAACCGCAGGTCCTCGGTACGGCGAACATCATCGTGAACAGGTTGGCCGGCAGGTCCATCGCGCGATAGATGAGGCCCGAATAGAAGTCGACGTTGGGGTAAAGCTTGCGCGCGATGAAATAATCGTCCTCGAGGGCCATGCGCTCCACCTCCAGGGCGACCTCGACGAGGAGGTTGCTGCCGGTGATGCGGAAGACTTCCTCGGCCGTCTTCTTTATGATGCGGCAACGGGGGTCGTAATTCCTATAGATCCGGTGCCCGAAGCCCATCAGCCTGCACTCCCCCTTCTTGACGCGCTCGATGAAGGCGGGGACATTGTCCGGCTCGCCGATGAGCTCGAGCTGGGAGAGCACGGCCTCGTTGGCCGCGCCGTGCAATGGACCATAGAGGGCCGCCGCCGCGCCGGCTAGTGCCGAGTAGGGGTCGCCCTGGGCCGAGCCGATGACGCGCATGGCAGTCGTTCCGGCGTTCTGCTCGTGGTCGGCGTGGAGGACCCAGAGCACGTTGAGCGCGTGCTCGAGGACCGGGTCGGGCTCGTACTTCACTTCGGTCATCCTGAACATCATGTTGAGGAAGTTGCCGACGTAGGACAGGCTGTCGTCGGGGCCGTTGAAGGGCCAGCCCTGATTATGCCGGTACGCGCAGGCCGCGATCGTCGGGACCTTCGCGATGATGCGCGCGACCTGGAGGCGGCGATTGGCGGGATCGGTCACGTCGCGGGAATCCGGATAGAGCGTGGCCAGCGATGCTATGGAGCTGATGAAGAGGCTCATGGGGTGGGCGTCGTACCGGAAGGTCTCGACCAGATTCTGGATGTTCGTGTGCAGCATCGAATGATAGCGAATTTCCTGCTCCCACTTCGCGAGCTGGGGAGCGGTGGGCAGTTTGCCGAAGATCACGAGGTACGCGACCTCGAGGAAGCTCGCGTTCTTCGCGAGCTGTTCGATGGGATAGCCCCGGTAGCGCAGTACCCCCTTTTCGCCGTCGACGTAGGTGATGGAGCTTCGCGTCGAGGCGGTATTCGCGAATCCGGGATCGTAGGACATGAGGCCGAAGTCTGCGTCCCCGGCCTGTATCCTACGCAGGTCCATGGCCCTGATCGTCCCATCCGTTATAGGCAGCTCATAGCTCGTTCCGGTGCGGTTGTCGATTACGCTGAGGCTTTCTTTCGGTGCCATAAGGACTCCTATAACGAGGACGTCGCAGGGTGTCGCTCGAGCGCACGCGCCAGCGCACGCTCGAGCGCGGCGGCCGCCTTGTCTATGAAAAGCTCGGTGCCCGCGTAGCTCGAGGGTCGAGGGTCGATCAGGGCGACGAGGTCCTTCGTAACTATTCCCGCTTCGATGATGCCGAGGACGGCGCGCTCGAGTTCGTCGGCGAATCGGACCACTTCGGGTGTCTCGTCGAGCTCACCGCGCTTGCGGAGAGCTCCCGACCAGGCGAAGATCGAAGCGACCGAGTTGGTGCTCGTCGGATTGCCCTTCAGGTGCTCGTAGTAATGCCGCCGGACGGTACCGTGCGCCGCCTCGTACTCGAAGGCGCCGTCAGGGGAGACGAGCACCGAGGTCATCATCCCGAGGGAGCCGAAGCCCGAGGCGATCATGTCGGAGAACACGTCTCCGTCGTAATTGGTGCAGGCCCATAGTATGCCGCCGGGATGCTTCATGACCTGGGCCACCGCGTCGTCGATGAGGAGGTAGCGGTAGGAGATGCCCGCGGCCCGCAGGGCCCCCTCGCGGCGCGCCGCCTCCGCGGCGAAGATGTCCTTGAAGCGAGCGTGGTAGGTCTTGCTGATCGTATCCTTGGCGGCGAACCAGATGTCGATTCTCTCCGATAGGGCGTAGGCGAAGCAGGCCTTCGCGAAGGAGAGGATCGATGCATCGGTGTTGTGCATGCCCATGATGACGCCGGGGCCCGAAAACTCGTGGATGGCGAGGCGGGTCGGCGATCCCGTCCCCGCCGGCGTGAAGACCAGCTCGGCGAGGCCCGCTCCGGGCACCGCGAAGTCCATCGCCTTGTAGAGGTCGCCATAGGCGTGGCGGCCGATCACTATCGGCTTTTCCCATGAGCGCACCGCGGGCTTGATATTCCGGACGAGTATGGGCTTCCGGAAAACCGTCCCGTCGAGGATGCCGCGGAGAGTGCCATTGGGGGAGGGCCAGGCCTTCTTCAGCCCGTACTCGCCGACCCGGTCGGCATCGGGGGTTATGGTCGCGCACTTCACTCCTACGCCGACCCGCGCTATCGCCTTGGCCGCCGCGACGGTCACCGCGTCGTCCGTGCGATCGCGTTCCTTGATCCCGAGGTCGTAATAATCGAGCTTGAGGTCGAGGTGGGGAAGGATGAGCTTGTCCTTTATAAAGGCCCAGATGACCCGCGTCATCTCGTCGCCGTCGAGCTCCGCAATGGGGTTTTTCACGGGGATCTTCATCGTTGTCTCTCCTCTTTTGCGACCGACGCGGCCGCGAGCGCTCCGCCGGCCAGGGCGATCTTCCGTTGCCGGTCGGTGAGCTCGCAGAGCACCTCGAACTCGATATCCTTGGTTCTGTCCCTGACGAGCAGCTCCCTCGCTCCCGATGCGACGTGGGCGCGGATATCGGCTATCTCGATCTCGTCGCCCCGTTCCACCGCGGCATAATCGGCGTCCTTGGCGAATGCGAGGGGAAGGATTCCGAAGTTGACGAGGTTGGCAGCGTGAATGCGCTCGAAGGACTTGGCGATGACGGCGCGTACGCCGAGGGCGGCGGGGCAGATGGCCGCGTGCTCTCGCGAGGAGCCCTGGCCGTAGGAGAGGCCGGCAATGACGATATTGTGCTTTCCTGCGTCGCGTGCGGCCGCCGCCCTCGCGGCGAAGCCAGGATCGACCCCCTCGAACACGAAGGCGGAATAGGCCGCTATATTGCTGCGGTACTTCATTCGTGCGCCGGCGGGCATGATGTGGTCGGTCGTTATCTTATCGCCCACCTTGATCGCCGCGACTCCGATGATCTTCTCGGGTAGGGGGGCGGTAGAGGGCGGTCCCCCTATGTTGGGACCGCGGACTATGCCGACGCGCGCCCGATCCGCGGGAGGGAGGGGCCCCAGGATCATGCCGTCATCCAGGACGAAGCGCTCCGGACTGCTCGGCCGGGGCGGGTCGATCTTCAGCTCTGCCTCGACGTCGCGGCCGCTCGCGATTCGGCCGAGCAGGGCCGATGCGGCGGCGGTCTCGGGGCTGACAAGGTAGACTTGAGCGTCCGACGTACCCGAGCGGCCCTCGAAGTTGCGGTTGGAGCTGCGCAGGGACACGGCGCCGCTGGCGGGGGCCTGGCCGTTGCCGATACAAAAGGAGCAGGAGGGTTCGACGAGGCGGGCGCCCGCCTGGATGAAATCGGCGAGGTAGCCGTCCCTTTCGATGTTCATGATCACTTGGCGCGAGCCGGGGGTCACGACGAGGCTTATCTCGGGCGGTATCCTGCGGCCTCGAAGCATAAGTGCGACCGTGGCGAGATCATTGTAGGACGAGTTGGTACAGGAGCCGATGCAGACCTGGTCCACTTTTATGGAAGAAAGGCTTCGCACAGGCACTACGTTGCCCGGGGAGTGAGGAGCGGCTGCCAGGGGCTCGAGCTCGCTCAAATCGATCTCGACTTCCATCGCATAGTCCGCGTTCGGATCGGCTGCCAGGGGCTTCCAGTCGGCCTCGCGGCCTTGCGAGCGGAGGTAGTCGCGCGTCCGCTCGTCACTGGGGAAGATCGAGGTAGAGACTCCGCACTCGGCGCCCATGTTGGCCACCGTGGCTCGCTCGGGAACCGAGAGGCTTGCGAGTCCGGGGCCCGCGTACTCGAAGATCCTGCCGACGTTGCCCTTAGTACCGAATTTCTCGAGCATCTTGAGCACGAGGTCCTTGGCCGAAACCCAGGGGCCGAATTTCCCCTTGATTATTATGCGGATAACCTCGGGACAGGGCAGGTAAAAGGGAGAGCCGCCCATTGCGAGGGCCACGTCGAGGCCGCCGGCGCCGATGGCCGCCATGCCCAGCCCACCTCCGGTCGGGGTATGGCTGTCGGAGCCGAGAAGCGTGGCGCCGGGCTTGCCGAAGCGCTCGAGGTGGACTTGGTGGCAAATGCCGTTGCCGGCTCGCGAAAGTCGGATCCCGTACCTGCGCGCGACCGATAAGAGGTAGCGGTGGTCGTCCGCGTTTTCGAAGCCGATCTGGAGGGTGTTATGATCGATATAGCTGACCGAGAGCTCGGTAGTCAGGCGATCGATGCCCATCGCCTCGAACTGAAGATAGGCCATGGTCCCCGTCGCATCCTGAGTGAGGGTCTGGTCGATGCGGATCCCTATTTCGCTTCCGCTCTTCCATTCGCCCTCGACGAGGTGGGATTCGAGTATCTTCCGCGTCAGGTTCATGCCCATGTTGCCTCCAGAACTTCACTAAAGCATACTCGGCCCCGAGAATCTATATTTGAACGAGTGATGGCTATTTATACCGATCTTATGAATAAAAATGCAATGGCGTACGGAATATTCCTTTTAGAGGAACATGCCCTGCCTTTTTCGCCATTCCCCTGGCGGTATGCCTTCTACTCCCTTGAATGCTTCGTGGAAACGCCCTAGCGAACCGAAGCCGGATTCTTGAGCTATGTCATCGACAGTCCTATCGCTTTCCTTTAAAAGCCGCTTCGCCCGGGCGAGTTTGGCCCGCACGATCTCCTCGTGGAGACTCCGATTCATCTGTCCGCGAAAGCGCGTCTCGAGGGAGCGTCTCGAGGCCGAGACCAGTCGGAGTACATCCGATACGTCGATGCCTTCGTGGGCGTGCGCGCGGATGAAGGTGACCGCCTTGCCGACGAGCTCGTCCTCGCAGGTGAAGATCCGCGTCGACTCGCGTTCCGCTACACCTTTTGGAGGCACCGCGATGCGCGAGCCCTCCGGAGCGCCGCCGGAGCCGATCTCATGCGATCCTTCGAGCGCGGCGTCGAGAACGGCAGCGGCTCGGAAGCCGATAGCCTCGCAGTCGAGCATGATGCTCGAGAGGCTGGGGGAAGCGAGTTCGCAGAGGATGTCCTCGTTATCCACGCCGAGTATGGCGAGGGAGTCCGGGATCGCGATCCCGAGGCGACCGGCAAGTTCCGTGGCGCGGAGGCCGGTCGTGTCGTTGCAGGCGAAGAGCGCAGTAGGCGCCTTGAGGGCAGAGAGAAAGGCTTCGAGATCTTCGAGTCCTTCCCCTCCCTTTGCGCTTGTTCCCATTTCTTGACGTCCTTCCCACCAAGCCAGAGATCGCTCGAAAGACGGAATACCCTCTCCTCGAGCATCATTCCTCGTGTCCCGGCCCAGGCCTCGCCGCTCAAGTCCCTTCGCGAATCCTTTGCGTCGTTCTTCCGACCAGAGCGTGCCGCGAACGCCCAGAAAGGCGAAGCGTGAGAAGCCGCAACCCGAGAGATGGAGGGCTGCCTCGTAGCCGGTTAGGAAATCGTCGTTGGTGACGCTGCGGAAATGAGGACGAGAGTAGGCACCTGCGACATCGACGACGGGCAAGCCGAGACTCGAAAGCCTGTCCGCGGTCGACGCGTCCTCTACACGCGCGATGATGCCGTCCCCGCCCCAATTACCTAAATCCGTAAGGGAATGGAACATCCAGCCATAGCCAAAAAGACGCCAGTCGAGCTTGGCTTTGGCGTAACGCACGAGGCCTCGGGCTATTCCATGTTCGTAATAGTCCATGAGTTCCATGCATATGGCGATGTTGCGCATTTCGATAACAAGTATACGCATTTTGAGTATAGTGTAAAACCTGGAAAGGCGCTACTGTTTTGCAGAGACGAGAAGTGCGAGGAGGATCTGATGGAATACAAATTTCCGAAGGCCAAGGAGCCGATACCCTCTGCCGGGAAGGACGATCTCATCGTCATAGCGGGCGCCGGCGGATTCATAGCCGGCAATCTGGCCGCCTATTTCAAGAGCAAGGGATTCAATCGAATCAGGGCGATCGACAAGAAGCCGATCTACGAGTGGTATCAAACCGTCCCAGGCGTCGAAAACCTGAGCCTCGATCTTTCGATCGAAGAAAACTGCCGACGCGCCGTCGAGGACGCGACGGAGGTCTACAACCTCGCGGCCGACATGGGTGGCATGGGCTTTATCGAGACTCACCGCGTCGACTGCCTCCGCTCCATCCTGATAAACACCCACATGGTCGAGGCCGCCTGGCGCGCCGGCTGCAAGCGCTACTTTTATTCTTCCTCGGCCTGCGCCTACAACACGGACCTCCAGCAGGACCCTCATGTACGAGCCCTGAAAGAGTCCGACGCCTATCCGGCGATGGCTGAGCGCGGTTACGGCTGGGAGAAACTCGTCTCCGAGATGTTCTGCCAGGAGTACTGGGCCGAGCGCGGAATGGCCACCTTCATCGCCCGCTTCCACAACGTCTACGGTCCCTTCGGCACCTGGATGGGCGGCCGCGAGAAAGCCCCGGCAGCCATCGCGCGAAAGTGCAGGAAGCCGATCGAGTCCAAGAGCGGTACTATAGACATATGGGGCGACGGCACGCAGACTCGCAGCTTCATGTACATCGACGACTGCGTGCGGGGCATCGATAAGATCACCCACTGCGACGGGCTCGTGGCCACTCCCATCAACCTCGGATCCTCCGAGCTGATCGAGATCAACCATCTCGTTACCCTGGCCGAGGAGATCGGCGGAGTGAGGCTTAAGCGGACCTATAGCCCGGACGCGCCCAAAGGCGTGGCCGGACGCAACTCGGACAACACCTTCATCAAGCAGGTCCTCGAGTGGGAGCCCGCGACCCCGTTCAAGGTCGGTCTCGAGAAGACCTACCGTTGGATCGAGACTCAACGAGCCGCCCGCAAGGCCGGCCGCCGCGTAGTCGACTGAGCCAATGCCTCGCGACATTTCCGACGCGATAGGCGGTATACCGTATCGACTGGCCCTTTGCGGCGGGTGGATAGACCAGCCCTTCGTGTCCGAGCGCAATCCATCGCCTCCCGGCTCCATGACCGTCGTCGCCGTGGAGCCGGATTTCCGCTTCATGGATTTCGCGGGTATGGCGACGAGCACGCGCAAGGTCGCATCCGGGCTTTGGGGTAAGTACCTTCCCGACAGGCCTCCAGCCGAGCTCGTCCGCGAGCTCTATGCCGAGGAGAACCGCGCCAAGGCGGAGCCTTCGGGCTCGCAGGACATGGTCGGCCTCGTATACCCGGGCATCGTGCGGATGGACTTCGACGCGTCGAGCGAAGGCGGGATATTCCCCGTCAGGATCGAATCCTGCCAGGATGCCGGTGTCATATCCTGGCTCGAGAAGAACATCAAGATCCTTCACGTCTCGCAAAGGCCCGTGGGTTATAACCCCCTCATCGTCAAGAACCTCGAGCCCGGATGGATACGCCGCCTCGGCGAATCGGGGCGCGATTGCTACGACTCCATCGTCGCGCGCAGCCTCTCCGGCCTCCAATCTTCGATGAACGAGTGCATGCTCGCCTGGGAAGCCCTCCTTCCGGCGACCTTGCGGCATCCTCTCTTGCAGGTCGACCTGGTAGGACTCATGGAGTATTACCGGAAAGAGTACGGCGGCGCGATGTATTCCGGATGCGGCGGTGGCTATCTATTCGTGGCCACCGACCGATCGGTGCCCGGCTCGATCTCGTTCCGCGTCCGCTATTCGGGTCCCCGGGCGGGCTGGGCATGAGCCGCGTTTTCGTGTCCGGCGCCTTCGACGACGCCCGTTCCCCGAAGCTCCGCTTCCTTCAGGAGGCGGCCAAGTTCGGGGAACTTACCCTCCTGCTCTGGCCCGACGAGGCGATCTCGTCGATCCGCGGCAGCGTCCCGAAGATGAGTCTTGCCGAGCGCCTCTACTACTTCGAGGCGCTGCGGTACGTCGACAGGGTCGAAGTCGCACCCCGGACACTTGATCCGGACCGCCTCCGGGCCGAGCTCGGGGGTGAGCGCGTAGTTTGGGCGGTCGCCGCTGAAGGCGACGCATCGAGAGCCGACCCGGAGTCAGCCAACGCGGCGAAGCGCTCATGGTGCATATCGCGGGGCGTCGAGCTGAGGGAGATTCCCACTGCCGCTCTAGCAGGTTTCCCCTACAAGGCTCCTCCCGTCGATGGTCCGCGATCCGCCGGTCAAAAACGAGTGGTCGTGACCGGCTGCTACGACTGGCTGCATACCGGTCACCTGCGCTTTTTCGAGGAAGCCTCGGCCTATGGCGAGTTGAACGTCGTCATCGGCAGCGACGCGAACGTCCGCCTGCTCAAAGGCGAGGGTCATCCCCTTTTCTCGGAATTCGAGCGAAGCTACGTCGTCGGGGCATTCAGGAGCGTTACGCGCTGTCTGGTGTCGTCGGGCACGGGATGGCTCGACGCCGAGCCGGAGATATCGGCTCTCGGCGCCGAGCGCTATATCGTGAACGAGGACGGCGACAAACCCGAGAAGAGGCGGTATTGTGAAGCGAAAGGCCTTGAGTATATCGTCCTTAAGCGAATGCCCAAGGAGGGACTGCCGCGTAGGAGCAGTACCGAGTTTCGCGGTTACTGAACCGGTCGATCTCGGTCCCTCCATGAATTCTCAAAATCGCACTGGAGGCCATATGCGGTATGCTTTGATATTGGCGGGAGGCTCGGGTACAAGGCTTTGGCCCCTTTCGCGTGAGGCCCTCCCGAAGCAGCTTGCTCCCCTCGCGGGCGGACGTTGCCTGCTACAGGAAGCTTACGAGCGCCTCGAGGGCCTGGTGCCCGAGTCTCGGCGATTCGTCTGCGGAGCCGAGAGACATCGCGCCGCCTCGCTCGCGCGAATCCCGGCCCTCGGCATGGAAACGGCCTCCGGCCTCCGGCGGTACATCGGCGAAAGCGAGGGCCGCGACACCTTGGCCGCGCTCGCGCTTTCCTCGGCCCTTATAGCGCGCGAGGATCCTGACGCTGTCGTCGCGGTATTCACTTCCGATCACATCATCAGACCGGAGGCCGAGTTTCGCGCACTCGTCGATCGCGCCTTCGCACTCGTCGAGGCGAGGCGAGAGGTCCTGGTCACCTTCGGCGTCAAACCCGACAGGCCCGCGACCGGCTTCGGCTATCTGGAGCTGGGCGAACCCATCCCCGAGACCGAGGCCCGACGAGTAGCGTGCTTCCGCGAGAAGCCGGACGCCGCGAGCGCCAAGGCCTTCCTCGTGGCCGGTCCCGGCAAGTATCTGTGGAACTCGGGAATGTTCATCTGGCGGGCATCGCGCTTCCTCGAGCTCGTAGGCCGCTATGAGCCTGAGCTCCTAACGGCGGTTTCACTCATCGTGTCGAATGCCGGGACACCAGGCGATGCCTCGGGCGCGAGTCTCGCCTCGGCTATATCCTCGGCCTATCCTTTGCTCAAGAAGATCAGCGTCGATTACGGCGTCATGGAGCCCGCTTCCAGGGACACGGAAGTCCTCATCGCGGCGTTCCCCTTGGGAATCGAATGGCTGGACATAGGCTCCTGGCCTTCCTATGGCATGCTCCTGGCCAAGGACGCCGAGGGCAATGCCGCGAACGGCGAGACTGTCCTCGTCGAGAGCCGAGGCAACGTAGTCGTCTCGACCGAGGCAGGACACCTCGTGGCCTGCCTCGGCTGCGAGGACCTGGTCGTAGTGCATAGCGGCGATGCGACCTTGGTATGCCCCAAATCCAGGGCCGACGATCTCAAGAAGCTTTATTCCCTGGCCGCGGCCAGGGAGGGCGGCAAATACCGATGAGGCGCCACTTCTCAGGGAGGGGGACTTCGCCTAGCCGGTATTCGCATCTCATCGGACCTTCGACCCGCTCGCCGCGCTGATCATGTCAGAGACTCAAATAGGCATCTCGTAGACTCGATAGCGCCGCGATGGCCTGGCGTCGAGTTTGGTAATCGCATTGACCATCGGGGCGTTGTCCTCGAGGACATAGTTTATTTCCATGGTCACGTTCGGTCCGGCCATGCGCTCCCACATCTCGCGGTATAGCAGCGCATCCACTCCCTTGCCCTGGTACTCGGCGGCGACGCCGAGGGCGAACATGCGATAGCGCCTCAGTCGCGGGATGCCCCAAAGCAGGCGCGCCCAGCCGAAGGGGAGCATCCGACCCTTCGTCTTCTTGAGTATGACGTTGACGTCGGGTATCGTGAGGGCGAAACCCACGTCCTTACCCGCTTCGTTGGTCGCGAAGAGGACGCATTCCTTTCGAAGCACGGGTCGGAGGTCGCGCGCCAAAGCCTCGATCTCCTCGCCCGTTATGGGCGAGATGCCCCAGTTCCCCTCGAGAGTATCGAGGGATAGCTTCGCGAAGGACTCGACTTCGCTCCGGTAGTTCGCGAAATCGATCGCGCGCATCCTCAATTTAAAGCGTTGCGCGACCGAGTCCGTCAAATCGAGTATGCGGTCGGGAATGCGGTAGCCCTCGGGCATCGATATCTCCCAGCAGAGGAGGTCTTTAGCCTTGCGCAGGCCGAAAGACTCGAGCAAGGATCGATACATGGGAGGATTGTAAGGCGCCATGATCACCGGCGCGGGCGAGAATCCTTCGACGACGAGGCCCCATTCCTGCGAGACGAAGCTCCAGGGTCCGCGCATCGTCTTCATGCCTCTTTCACGAAGCCAGTCGCGAGCCGCGCCGAGGAGGAGCGCCGCGTCGCCGTGAACGTCGCCGCCGTCGAGTCCGGCGCACTCGAAGTAGGCGAACATCCCGATCGCCTGCCCCCAGGCCTCTACCGCCAATCTATCTATCAATGCCGCGATGCGCCCGGCGATCCCGCCTTCCCGCTCGAGGATGAAGAGGCGGTAGTCGCAATGGCGCAGGAACGGATTGGTTTCGGGCTTGAGCTCGGCAAGGGCGCTCGACTTGATCGGCGGCACCCATGTCGGATCGTCGCGGTATAACTTCCAGGGCAGGCGAAAGAAAGCCTCGAAGTCCCTAGGGGACTCGACGGGCCGGACCCTCGCTTCGGTGTCGCTCATCGCGCGCTCCTCGTTTAGCGTCCTCTGGCCGCCGAAGGCATGACGGAGGGGCGGCGCCGCAAGGGCGATTCAATACGCTACCGCAGTCCCGACGGCTTGTCCATCGCTTCATCCGCCGGCCATCCGGTCGGGTTCCGCCTTGAAATTCCCGCTTTTCCCCGTTGACAAAATCAAGGTTAGGGATATTCTATAGTTGGTTAGGACACGAAACAAACTATATGTCCAGCCCATCAAGGGAGGTTACTCATGAGAGGGAAATGGTTTTTCATTGCGCTCGTAGCGCTCCTCGTCCTGCCGCTAGTGGCGGCGGCCGAGAGCACGACCTTGGAGCTGCTCATTCACCAGAATCAGCCGCTGGTGGACTACATCGACGCCTTCGACAAGAAGTTCGAGGCCAAGTACCCGGACATCGCCGTGAACGTCTCGGTCGTGAAGGCCGACGAGTTGGCCATGTCGACCCAGACCCGCCTGACGGCTAACGACATCGACGTCATCGATATGTTCGGATTCGCCCAAGGGATCCAGCCTTATATGAAGAACGTCGACAAGCCGAATTGGCAATCCCTGATCGAGGCGGGGATGCTCATGGACCTGACGGGCCAGCCCTTCCTCAAGAACTACGACGCCTCTGCCATCAAGGATGCCGGATCCTTCGGCGGCAGGGTCTACGAAGTCAATACCGGCCGCTACGCCTTCACGGGCGTGTTCTACAACAAGGATCTCTTCGCTAAATATCACGTGAAAGTGCCGACCACCTGGAAGCAGCTCGTCGCGGCTTGCGACACCTTCAAGACGAACAATATCGTTCCGATGACCATCGGCGGCAAGGACGGATGGCCCGTTCTCGTCGGAGGATACGGTATCCTTCTCAGCGCCTACCCGGACCAGGCCGCGCTCGTGAAGGGGCTATGGGAAGGCAGGATAAAGTGGAATGACTCCAAGTCCCTCGAGATGTGGAAGAAGATGCAGGTATTCGCTCGCGACATGATCGAGCCGGGCGCTTCGGGCGTTTCCTTCGACGCCGCGCCTGGCCGCTTCGCTTCGGGCGCGGCCGCAATGCTGCCCGCCGGCTCCTGGGACGCCTCGGCCATCGAATCGGCCAATCCCAAGTGCAATTTCGGCTACTTCCCGATGCCGGGCAGCGATAATCCGGCCGACAACAAGTACCTCGGGGGCAAGTACGACGTAGGTTGGGTCGTCAACGCGAAAACCGCGCATAAGGACGCCGCCCTCAAATGGCTAGCCTTCTTCTCGGAGCCTGAAAACTATCAAGCCTATGTCAACGCGGTCAGCATCATCCCCACTCAGCCCGGAGCCAAACTCGGCAACACGATCGGGAAAGAAGTCGCGCCTTACCTCGGAAACTTCCGTCTCGGCTACGAGCTGTATTGGGTAATGCCGAAGGGAGCGGGTCAATGGGCCCAGCCGAATGCGTCGTTCTTCAAACCCTTCAACCAATTCGACGACGCGAAAAAGCTCGGCGATCAGGCCCAGGCCGACCTCGACGCGGGTCTCAGCGCACTCAAGTAAGCCGGAGCATCGCTCGATGCGCCGCGGGGGACTGCGGCCTGCGAATGCGGGCCGAGTCCCCGCGGATACCTTCCCGCCTCGGGATAATAATTGGGGTGCATTCGATGAGGCAAGCGTATTCGTATAGATTCGGGAGTAGGCGCTCAAGGATGGTTCCTTTCCTCCTCCTATTGCCGGGCCTTCTCCTATACTTCGCGATTTCACTGGGTCCATCGATCGCGACCGCAGGCTATTCGTTCACCGACGCGTCGGGCCTGCTCGGGGCGCCCATTCACTGGGTAGGCATCGATAATTACAAAGAATTCCTCCTTCTCGGGGCGAATGTCCGCGACAACCTGGACATAACGCTCCGAACGTTGCTCTTTTCGGTCCTCGTCACCCTGTTTCAGACCGCTTTCGGCCTGATCGCCGCCTTGCTTCTCGATATGAGGCTAAGGCTCTCCAACTTTTTCCGCACGGTTTACTTCCTGCCCGTCATACTGGGAGTGACTATCGTCGGCCTTGTCTGGACCCTGTTCTTCTACCCGATCGGCGGCCCCGCCCAGAAATTGCTGGGCATATTCGGCGCCCACAGCGAGTTCCTGGGGGGCGCGCCCTCCAAGGTTTTTTATTGGATCGTATGGATTCAGATATGGGCCAACATGGGCATCACCATGATCATTTTCCTCGGCGGCCTCCAGACGATCCCAGCGGAGCTCCGCGAGGCCGCGCGCATCGACGGTGCCAACGCCTGGAGCGTATTTCGGAACGTAACCTTCCCGCTGCTTACGCCGAGCCTCAATACGAACCTGCTGCTGGAGATAATAGGATCGCTTCAGGCCTGGCAGCTGTTCCTCGTCATAAAGGGACCGACCAACGGGCTGAACGTGCTCGGCATATGGGTCTATGCCTTGGCCTTTGGCAGGCAATCGAACAACCCCACGGGCGTCGCGATGCGGCAAGGCTATGGTGCCGCAGCCGCCATGATCCTTTTCCTGCTCGTATTAGCGATCGGCATGACCTCTCAGCATCTCCTCGCGCGAAGGGAAAGGCGGATACTAGGGTGAGCTCGAACATCGACGAAGCTTCGGCCGCGGCGCAGGCGCGTCCCTCCGCGGGGAGGCCGGCGCATCGGGCGGGCTCCAAAGCCCTTGCGATGCTGGCCCTCGTCATCATTGCCCTCCTCTACGTCGTGCCCATCCTGACCGTCTTGAACGTCTCGCTCAAGAGCAAGCTGGCGTTCAACCTCGACCCGACTTCCATAACGACGGATCTGCGCTTCGGCAACTTCGCCGAGGCCTGGAGGCGAGCGAGCTTCCCCGTCTATATATCCAACTCGATCGCCTACGCCGCCATCGCGACTCTGATCTATGCCGCGACCGCGGTTTTCGTCGCCTTTCCGGTGTCGCGCAAATACGTGCGCGGAAGCAGTCTTTTTTTCGGTCTCTACATTATCGCCATGTTCCTCCCCGGCGCCCTCATACCGCAATTCCAGATGATGCTCCACCTCGGTCTGTACAATACCAGGATCGGCTACGTCCTCCTTTTCCTCGTGGATCCGATGGGCGTCATCATCCTCGTCAACTATATTAGCTCCGTTCCCCGCGAGCTGGACGAAGCCGCATCGATGGACGGATGCGGCTATGTGCGTTTCGTCGCCAAGGTAGTCTTCCCCCTCGTAAAACCGGCCCTCGCGAGTGTCATCGTTCTGCATGCCATCGGGGTATGGAACGATTACGCCACGGCCCTCATCTATCTTCCGAAAAAGGCGCTTATGCCGATAACGCGCGGCCTGATGGTCTTCTACGGTCAATACGGCAACGATTGGACCACCCTAGCGGCCGCCATGCTCATGCTGATGCTTCCAATGGTCATCCTTTTCTTCTCGCTCCAGCGCTGGATCATCGACGGAATCCTTCAGGGATCCTTGCGAGGCTGACGGGAGAATCGATGAAAGGCTTTTGCTACCGCGCCGGAACCGGAATGCTCGAATTTCCGAAGGGCAGGCCCGAGGCCGCTTACTATGAGAGGAAGGGCGAACCGCGGTTTCGCATCGACGGCTACGATTCCATGCCGCCCTTCCTGATGAGCATCGTAAGCGATTCCGACATCTGGCTCTTCATATCGAGCCGCGGCGGCCTGACGGCGGGGAGGGGGGGGCCGGACCGCGCCCTCTTTCCCTACGATACCGACGACCGTATCCACGATTCCAGCGATCGGACGGGGAGCAAGACGATCATTAGGGCCTCGGTAGGCGGAGCGACCTACCTTTGGGAGCCCTTCTCCGAACGCTATGCCGGCTTATATCGCATCACGCGATCGGTGTCGAAGAGCGCGTACGGCGATCAGGTCGAGTTCGAGGAGACGAACGCCGACCTCGGCCTGGTCTTTTCATATTCTTGGACGACCAGCTCGCTCTATGGGCTCGTACGCGAAGCCCGGCTCAGGAACGCGGGACGCTCCGAGGTCGAGATCGAACTGCTGGACGGCCTATTGAACATCATGCCCGCGAACCTCACGCGCCGCTTCCAGTCCGAGTTCAGCACGCTGGCCGACGCCTATCGCGAGGCGGAGTTCATTCCGCTCAGGAGCCGCGACGGAGATCGCCAGGGGAGAGGACTCGCCCTCTTCAGGCTGAGCTCGGTGCCCTCCGACCGGGCCGAGCCCAGCGAGTCGCTCAGAGCGACGACCCTATGGTCCGCCGGGCTCGATCCGACGGCGATATCCTTGTGCGCCGAGGCCCAGGACTCGTTCCGTCGCGGTGAGGAAGGAGGGAGCGAGACGCGCGTGCGAGGTCGCCGCGGAGCCTATTTGGAACGAGCGGCCTTATCCCTGCCTCCGGGGCTGGAGCGGGACTGGATCATGGTAGCGGACGTCGGCGCCGACGCCTCGCGCGTGAGGCTGCTGCTCGAGGCGCTCAAGGACGTCGACGGATTGAGCTCCGATCTGCGCCTGGATATCAAGGAGGGAAGGCAGGGCCTTCGACGGATCGGCGCCTCGGTCGATGGTCTCCAGCTTACCGGCGACAGACTCCGCATGTGGCGCCATTGGTCCAATTCGCTTTTCAACGCGATGCGCGGCGGCGTCCCCGTCGAGGGCTACTCCGTTTCGCGCGAGGACTTCAGATCGCATCTTTCCGACGCGAACCGCACCGCCGCAGCCAAGTCCGCTGACTTCCTCGCGTCCCTGCCCGAGAAACTCGGCCGAGACGAGCTCGCGTCCCTGGCGAGGGCCACCGGCGACCTCGATCTGGAGCGCCTCGTCCGAGAGTACCTACCGCTCACCTTCTCGCGACGCCACGGCGATCCGTCGAGGCCTTGGAATTCCTTCTCCATCGCGACGCGCGACCCGGAAGGCCGGAAGATAGTCGGTTATGAAGGGAATTGGCGGGACATCTTTCAGAATTGGGAGGCGTTGTCGCTGTCGTTTCCGGGTTTCCTGGACGCCATGATATTCAAATTCCTCGACGCGACGACGGCGGACGGCTATAATCCATACCGAATAGCGCGAAGCGGGATAGAGTGGGAGATAGTCGACGAGGACGACGCCTGGTCATTCATCGGCTATTGGGGCGATCATCAGGCGGCCTACCTTCTCAAGCTGCTTGAGGCTTCGGAACGATACGACACGGGAGCCCTTAGCGATTCGCTCGCCAGGCCTGTCTTCGTGTACGCCCAGATTCCCTATCGCGTGCGGTCCTACGCCGCCATGCTCGAGGATCCCAAGAGGACGGTAGATTTCGACGCCGAGCTCCACGGATGGATACTCGAGCGCGCCCTGGCGATGGGCGAGGATGGGAAGGTCCTCCACGACGCTTCCGGAAAGCCCTGCCGGGCATCTTTAGCCGAAAAGCTCCTCGTAACCGTCCTTTGCAAGATCTCGAGCCTCGTCCCCGACTCGGGAATCTGGATGAACACGCAGCGCCCCGAATGGAACGACGCCAATAACGCGCTCGTAGGATACGGCGTATCGGTGATCACCCTCTGCTACCTCCGGCGCCTGGTCGCCCTCTGCGGGGATCTCTTCGCGCGATCGCCTGCGGAGCGCTTCGAGGTTTCGCTGGAGGTGGCGCGTCTCGCTCGGCGGGTCGCGGCCGCGATGGGGAAGTACCATCCGACCGCTCCCGGACCGGGGTCTGCCGAGGATCGAGCGGCGCTCATGGACGAGCTTGGCGAGGCGGGCAGCGATTATCGCCAGGGTATCTATGACCACGGCTTCTCCGGCGTCCGCGACCGGATATCGTCCGTCGAGATCCAAGAGCTGTGCGAAATAGCCCTGATCCGCATGGATCACGACATCCGCGCCAACCGGAGGCCCGACGGCATGTTCCATGCCTATAACCTCATGAGGCGCGTCGGAGGTCGCGTCGAGATACGCCGCCTCCAGCTCATGCTCGAAGGGCAGGTGGCCGCCCTGAGCTCGGGTATCCTGACGTGCGGCGAGGCGGCAACCCTGCTCGAGGCGCTCCGCGCGAGCGATCTGTACCGTCCGGACCAGGCAAGTTACCTTCTCTATCCGGATCGCCGGCTTCCCGGCTTCCTCGAGAAGAACAACGTCCCAAGGGATTGGATCGAAGGATCCTCTCTCGCGAGGGCCTTGCTCGGGAAGGGAGGTAGAGGCATCCTCGCGCGCGACGTGGAGGGAGGGTTTCATTTCGATGCCTCGCTTCGGAACTCCCGCGACCTCGAGGCGGCGCTCGACGCGATCGAGGACGGGGAGATTCGCGCCCTCGCGGAGGCCGAGAGGGGCTCGATTCTCGAGATCTACGAGAAAGTCTTCGACCACCACTCCTTCACCGGTAGGTCCGGGACCTTCTACAAATACGAGGGCCTAGGCTGCATATACTGGCACATGGTCTCGAAGCTCCTCCTGGCGACCGGCGAAGCGGTGGCCGGCGCCCGCGACGAAGGTGCCGATCCGCGCATCGCGGCGCGGCTCGAGGCCGCCTATCGGGAAATACGGGAGGGTCTGGGAACCCACAAGCCGCCCGAAGTCTACGGCGCCTTCCCGACCGATCCCTATTCGCATACGCCTTCCTTCGCGGGAGCGCAGCAACCCGGCATGACTGGCCAAGTGAAGGAGGACATCATCTCGAGGCTGGCGGAGCTCGGCGCGCGAGTCGAATGCGGACGGCTCTCCTTCGAGCGCTCCTTCGCCGCGGAGGACGAGGCTCTGCGCGAAGAGGGACGATTCGACTACGTCGACATCGAAGGCGAGGAGAACGGCATTAGGGTCGGAGCCGGTTGCTATGCGTTCACGGTCTGCCAACTGCCCGTCGTCGTTCACGCGGACGGTAGCGCGGCGGGCGAGCGCATAGACATTACGCGCGCCGACGGCTCGGTCGAGTCGCTGCCCGCGCTCGAGCTTGGCGTAGAGGAGAGCGCGGGCGTCTTCGCCCGTACCGGCGCCGCGAGGCGCCTAGACGTATTCTTCCCCTGCGCATAGTATGGGAAAATACGGGTTGCCCCATGGCCAATAAAATAAACGAGATCAATACCGCTCGAGTGCTGCAACTCCTTTGGTACAGCAAGGGAATAAGCCGAGTGGACATGGCGCGCGAGCTCGCCTTGGGAAAATCCACGATCACCAACATCGTGAACGCCCTGGAGAGGCGCAACCTCGTCCGCCTCGTCGAGAGCGGCCAATCGGGTTCCAGCGGCGGCCGGAGGCCTCTGGTATTGGCGATCAACGCGAGCTACGGCTATATCCTCGGGCTGGAGATCCAGACCGATTTTTTCAAGGCCGTCGCGACCGATCTGCAAGGCGAGGTGATCTTCTCATATTCCCAGCCCTTCGTCGTATCCAAGAAGGGCCTCGCTACGACCTTCGCCGAGGCGCTGCGAATCGTGAAGCCCAAGCTCCGCGGAATCGGGATGTCCCTGATCGGCGTTGGCCTGGGAATCGCCGGCATAGTGGATCCCGTGGACGGAATAGTCGTACAGTCCAATCCCCTGCGGATTAGAAGCCCTGTCCGCTTCTACGAGGATATTTCGGGCCTCCTCGACGTACCGGTGATGATCGAGAACGATGCGGACTGTTGCTGCTGGGGCGAGCTCGCATCGCGCAAGACCGAGCGCCACGGCAGTTTCGCCTTCGTGCTCGGCGAATTCCGCAAGGGCAGGACCTCCGGCCAGGACTATTGGGGCGCCGCCGTCGGCATGGGTCTCGTCCTCGACGGCAAAGTCCGGCACGGCGAAGCCTTCTCGGCAGGGGAATTCAAGAGCATCCTCTGGGAGGAGGGCAACAGCGGCCAGTTCTCGTTGGGGGACGTCGAATCGCGACGGATAAAAGAGGATCCCGTCGTCCGTTCGAAGGTGATCCGCGAGCTCTGCGTCCACATCGCCTTCCTCGTAAACGCCTTGAATCTGAGCTGCGTGGTCATAGGCGGCGACCTGACGTCGTACAAGGATGAAATCGTCGGCGTGCTGCGCTCCGAGATCCAGCGCAATTGGTCCTATGCGAACAAGGTCGAATGCGCTATCGAATTCGCCGCGTTGGGGGATCTCGCGGTCGCCTATGGCGCCGCCGGGATGTTCCTCGAACGCATATTCTCGATTCCCGACTCGGTCGACGGCGCCACCTCCGGCGCCTCCGCGAGGATCGACATCCTGGGCTGATCGGGACGCCCTCCTTCGCCTATCGTTGCCGCTTACCTTGCAACCATTCTTCGAGGGCCGCGAGGGAATCGGGCAGGGATGCGCGGCCGAAGCCGATGCGAAAACGGCCGGGATCGTCGGCATAGCAGGAACCGGGCAGGATCATGACGCCGGCTTCGATCGCGAGCCGGCGTGAAAGGCGCTCTGCATCCCCATAGGTCCGGATTACACTCTCCGTTAGCTTCGGGTAGCCGATGGAGCCTCCTTCCGGCGGGGTCCACGACGCGAAGCCGCCGTACCGCTCGAAGAAAGCCGCGAGGAGGTCGAGGTTCGAGGCGACTATCCTCCGGCTGCGATCGACCAGATGGTCGAAGTTCCTGGCCGCGACGCCGGCAAGGAACTCTGAGGGTCCCGGCGAGCAGATCGTGCCGTAGTCCTTGGCCCCGGCGACCGCGTCGAGGATGTCGCCGCGCCTCGTCGCGAGCCAGCCGATCCTGAGTCCGGCGAGGCCGGCGCTCTTGGAGAGCACGTTCAGTGAAACGGCGTTTTCATAGACCTCGCAGGCGGCGGGAAGACGACGTGCCGGATCGCGCTCCAGGAAGCGGTACACCTCGTCCGAGAAGAGGAGGACGCCGGACTTCGAGCATAGCGCGACGACGGCATCGAACTCCTCCCGCGACGGCAGGGCGCCGGTCGGATTGTGCGGAGCGTTGAGGACGAGGAGCTTGGTTTTGGGTATCAGCAGCCTTGCGAGGGCGTCCAGGTCGAATACCCAACGGCCGCCTTCCTCGCGAAGGGGCCAGGGGTCCACGGCGCAGCCCAGGGCGCGGGGGATCTCGGACAGCGACTGGTAGCAGGGAAAGTTGACGACGACGTGGTCGCCCGGCGAGAGGACGGCGAGGAAGAAATCGAGGATCGCTTCCTCGGCGCCGGTGTGGACGATGACTGAGTCCGGGCTTAGTTCACTGTATAGACGCGCGAGGTCGGACCGGAGCCCGGGATCGCCCCTCGTCTCGGTATAACCCAATCGCAGGCCCAGGTATTTCTCCTCGGATCCCGGCTCGAGGCTCAGGAGCTCCCGCGTCGACATGGTCTCGCAGTCAGAGCTCGAGAGAAGGTGCGGCGCATCGAACTCGTATTCGGCGAAGTAGCGCTCGAGGGCGAAAGGACGGAAGAAAGCCATGGCTTCCATGATCGCACGGGGCCTCGGAAGCGCGCAAGCCGAGCGCTCGCCTTGATGGCGCTCCACGATAGACTCTACCCGTCCGAGCCCCCTCGATCGGGGTCGAGGAGGAAGCGGCGGCTATGTGCGGGAATTCTCAAGCCGGCCCTTGCGCAGCGCCGTCGAAGGCGCGGTGAAAATTGCTTTCGAGCAGTTCGCCGAGCTTTCCCAGGCCGATGCCTCGCAACCGCGCGATGCCCTCCATGACTTGTCCCAAGTCCTCGGCCCGGCAGAAATCGAGGTTCCCGTCCCGACGGTTCCTCGGCGCTTGCCAGGGAGCGTCGGTCTCGGCGAGAAGCCGCTCGGCCGGGATGGCCGCGCAGGCGGCGGACGAACGTTTATTTCCATTCAAGATCGAAGCCCCGAAGGAGAAATAGGCGTTTACGCCCTTCGCGATGAGGGACTCGGCGTCCCGCGGCGTCCCCGAATAGGAGTGAAAGACGGCACTTGGGAGCTTTCTCAATCGCCGAGCGTAAAGGAAGGCCATGTCCATCGCCTTGCGCAGATGGAGAAGGATAGGGAGGCCGAAACGCTCGGCCAGCTCGAGTTGGTATTCGAAGACCGCGCGCTGCGAGCCCTCGTTTTCGGCCGTCCTGACCCGCTCGGGCCTGTCTCCGTAAAAATCGAAGCCGGCCTCGCCGATGGCGGCGATCCTTCGCTCCGCCGCGAGGCGCGCAAGGAAATCGGCGTTCTTCCACACTGCCCATTGCGGGTGGATGCCGAAGCTCGAGACGAAGACAGGCAGCCTCGGACGCAAGGCCTCGATGCGGTACCACTCAGCCTCGTCGTGGCTGGCGGCGCAGCAGGTCCATCGCGACCAAGGAGTCGCGAGCGACCACGAGGTCGCGCGCGACCAAGGAGTCGCGCGCGAAGGATTTATCCTCTCGGGAAAGTCCGGGTCGCGATCGAGCAGGTCGGCGAGGTGGATATGGGCATCGGCGGCCGCGAAGTCCATGTTGTGCAGCCCTCCGTCGTGAGTGTATCCTTTCATTCGGCGGCGCCGCAATCGCTTCGATCCGCCGAAGGCCCGTCGGGAGGAACCGATGTCGGATACCATCGTCGCGAAGGCCGCCGTGCGAAAATCGAGGCCGAAGCGCGCCCAATGGGCCGCCATTCGGCAAGGCGAGGACTCTCCCCTCTACGGAGAAAGCGTCCGATCCCGCTGCGGGGTCGAAGAGGCGGAACCCGGTGCCGCTCTCTGATTGCGTGCTTACCGGCGGGAGGATCGTCCTGCCCCGATCGATCCTCGAGGGAGGAGCCGTCGTGGTCCGCGGCGGACGGATCGATGCCGTGCTCGAGCAGGGGCTACGCCTCCCTGCGGGCCTTCCACGACGCGACCTCGGCCGATCGTGGGTCACCGCGGGCCTCGTGGAGTTGCACATCCACGGTTGCGGGGGCTTCGACTTCGGCTCCCTCGGTCGCGATCCCTCGGCGGGCGCAGCGGCCTTGAGGGGCGCAGCGACCTTCCTCCGGGAGCGCGGCGTCACGAGCTTCGTTCCGACGGTCGTCTCGCGTGAGACATCGATAGCCGGCCTGGCGAACGCGCTCGACGAGTTCGCCCCCTCCCGCGAGGATGTCCCCGGAATCTACGTGGAAGGCCCTTTCGTGAATCCCGCCCGGCGCGGGGGAATTCCCCTCGAGACGATCAGCGGCCCCGACCCGCGGCTACTCGAACGGGTCCTCGGCCTCGCCCGCGGCCGCCTCGCCCTCATGACCCTGGCCCCGGAGATGCCGGGCTATGGCGAGATCCTCGCGCGACTCGAAGCGGCCGGCGTTCTCCCCTGTCTCGGCCATTCGGATTGCAATATCGATCGCATAACCCTTCCCTCCGGACGATTCTCGATTACGCACCTCTTCAACGCCATGTCGCCCATTTCGCACAAGGAGCCCGGCCTGGCCATGCTTCCCTTTCTCGATCGCAGAGCCTTCGTCGAGCTCAACCCCGACGGGGCCCATGTCAACGAGGCGGCCCTGAGGCTTTGCGCGTCGGGCCTGGAACCGGACAGGCTCATGCTAATATCCGATGCCGCGCCTCCCGCGGGCCTCGTTCCGGGCGTCTATGGCGAAGGAGACGACGCGCTCGACTCGGGCGCGGACGGCGTCCGTTTCGCGAAATCGCGTGTCTTGATGGGAGGCCGACTCCTCGCCCCCGACCTTTTGCGCGCGTGGCTCAAGGTGACCGGCTCATCCGTGCCCAACGCGGTGAGGATGCTCAGCCTGACGCCTGCGCAGGCGCTCGGGATCGACGGCAGGCGCGGCGCGATAGCTCCGGGCCTCGACGCCGTATTGATCGCTTGGAAGGGCGAGTTCGAGGAAGCGGAAGAGATACGGGACTAGGCTTCCGAATAACGAATCGGCTCATAGAGCGACGCCGAGACCCATGCAAAAATTGAAGCCGAAAGACGTGGTGTACGTGTAGTTGCTATGATACATCACGCCGCCCGCCTCCGCGAAACCCGTCAGGAAATCGAAGAGTATGACGCGGTAGCCAAGATCGAACGCCAAGGAATCGTTGGTCTGTACGCCTTCGACCAGGACGTCCGCCATGGGGCAGAAGTAAAATCCCTTGCCCTCGAAAGTGAAAGGATAAATGCGCGAGCCGACCGCGAGACTGCCGTAATCGGCCTGGGAGAGGGAAATATCTCCCGAAAGGAAAAGCGCGATATCCATCGTTCCCGAGGGAATGGCATACTCGATCTCGGGACCGATCCCGAATTGAGTATAACTGCACTCGACCCGCAGCGGCCTGAAGAAAAAGTATTGGGCCATCGCCCCCGAGACGGCCATCAGGCCCAGAACGAGGCATGCGAGCGCCTTCTTCACTCCTACCTCTCCGTATTCGGTCGGGACCAGCGGGAAAGCCGGCGTCGATGCCGAATTCGATATTTATCGACGGGTGCGATTCGTTAAAGCGGGGCCTCGCTCTCATCCCGAGGCCCCGCAGAATTATACTCCGGCCGCTTCGCCCTTGCCATACCCGGCTACGACGATCCCAAATGGAGCTTATACCTGCTGCCAACGATCGCGGAAGGCTACTTCGCCTATCGGCTTGCGCTGTCGCGGCGACTTCTCGCGTTCCATCTGCCACTCGTTGAGAAGGCTCGAATCGCCTGGTTTCCCGACTATTACGAGGGCCAGCGCCACGAAATCCTCCGGCAGCCCTACGGCCTTCGCGGCCTTTATGGGCGAATAACCGGCGATCGGATGAGCGTAAAGCCCTTCTCGGGTCGCCTGGAGCTGCAGGGCCATGGCCGCTTGCCCGAGATCGAAATAGGCGTAGTCCCTACCGGCCTCGAGGCGGCAGTCGAGGGAGGGCTTGGTCGCGAAGAGGAAGATGAGGGGCGCCCGCGTCGCCCATTTGTTGCCTTCGGTGAGCGCATCCCGAAGACCTGGGAGAGTTTCGCCAGCTACGGCGATAATGCGCCATGGCTGGTTGTTGGAGCAGGAGGGCGCCAGGGTCGCTGCCTCCAGTAGGCGATTCACCTGAGTCTCGGGCAGGGGATCGGGCGCGATCGAGCGAAAAGCTCGCCGCGCGACGAGTTCGGGGAGTAAATCCATGGGAAGCTCTCGGACGATCAGGTCTTCAGCTTGGCAGCGAGCGTGGCGACCCTTTTTCCCTGGAACCTCGCTCCGGCGAGCTCGTTCGCGCTGGGTTGTCTCGAGCCGTCGCCTCCCGCGATCGTACTGGCGCCGTAGAAGCTATTGCCGCTTACCTCGTCGGTCTGGGATAGGACTCCCGATGTCAGGGTAAGGCCGACGGGCAAGCCGCCGTGGTGCAGGACAAAGGGAAGGAGACCGAGGATCGTCGCTTCCTGGCCGCCGTGCTGCATCGCGCTCGAGGTCATGATCCCCACGGGCTTATCGATGAGACCGCCCTTGGCCCATACCTGGCCGCTCGCGTCAAGGAAGGCCTTGAATTGGGCCGGCACGACCCCGTAGCGGGTTGGCGTCGCGAAGATATAACCGTCGTAATCGCCGAATTCCTCGAATTTCGCCTGCTTCTCGTGTGCGAAAGCCTTTTGCGCCTCGTCCGCATTCATCATCTTGAGAACTTCGAGCGGCAGGGTCTCGGCTACCCTGAGAATGACGGGTTCGGCTCCAGCTTCCTTGATTCCCTCTGCCGCTGCCTTGGCCATCTTATACATATGGCCATAGGTCGAATAGAAATAAACGGCGATTCTCGCGTTCATCCAGACCTCCAGTATGATTTTTCCCGTGGAAAACCCTAGGGCTTCCTACGACGGCTTGCTTACTATTAGTAACCTAATAACCATTTGGTATATAGTCAACAAGAGATATATACAAATATTTATTGATCTGATCAACTTGGAGTATCGCAATCTTCTCCTCGAGACATGTGATTCCTCTTTCCTTCGGTTCGGGCTAGAATGCGGGCGATGGATCTCGATTTCAGCACCCTGGAAAGTCTTCGCAGGAACCATCCGGCGTGGCGGCTCCTGACAGCAGACTACGCTCCCTTGGTGATCTCGTTCTTCAATCGAGTCTTCGTCAAGCCCAACGTCAGGGGCATCGAGCAGGCGCAGCTCGTCTCCTTCCTGGAAGACGAGCTTTTCAACCTCAGACAGGCTAAGGGACCCGAGGCCTTTCCGCGCGCGGCCCAGGACTACCTCGACGATTGGACGCAGGACGATCGCGGATGGCTCCGCAAATACTATCCTCAGGGCTCGGACGAGGCCCATTTCGACCTGACTCCAGCGGCCGAGAAGGCCATCGCCTGGGTCGAGAACCTGACTTCGCGCAGTTTCGTCGGGACCGAGTCGAGGCTTCGGACGGTATTCGAGCTTCTGCGCCAGCTCGTCGAAGGCAGCGGCGCCGATCCCGCCGAGCGCATCCGCGAGCTCAAGCGGCAGAAGAAGGAGATCGATCGGCGTATCGCGCGCATCCAGGACGGAGACCTGGATATCCTGGACGAGACGGCGACCCGCGAGCGCTTCCTCCACATGGCAGCCACCGCGCGCGAGATCCTATCCGACTTCCGGGAAGTCGAGCAGAACTTCCGCAACCTCGACCGCAGCACGCGCGAGAAGATCTCCTCATGGGAGGGCGCAAAGGGCGAGCTCCTGGCGGACATCCTCGGCCAGCGCGACGTCATCGCCGATTCGGACCAGGGCCGGAGCTTCAGAGCCTTTTGGGACTTCCTCATGTCCTCCGAGCGCCAGGAAGACTTGAGCGCCATGCTGGACGCGGTCTTCGCCCTTCCGGCGATCGAGGCCCTCGCGCCCGACGCCAAATTGAGGCGTGTCCACTACGACTGGATGGAAGCGGGAGAGCGGACGCAGCGGACCGTCGCCCTTCTATCGCGACAACTGCGGCGATTCCTCGACGACCAGGTCTGGCTCGAGAACCGCCGCATCATGGAGATAATCCGTTCCGTCGAGGCCAAGGCCCTGGCCTTGCGGGATTCCATGCCGGAGGGGCCGATCGCCGAATTGGCCTCGCCATCGGCCGATATAGAGCTCCCCATGGAACGGCCCCTGTTCTCGCCGCCCATGCGAGCCCGCATCGACGACCGGAAGGTCGCGGTCGCCGACGAGGATGTTGACACCGAGGCCTTGTTCCGACAATGGGCCGTGGACAAGGCGGCCTTGCGCGCCCGCATCCGGCAGGCCCTCGCGGGTCGCGATCAGGTCCTCCTGTCCGATCTCGTGGCCGAGTATCCCCTCGAGCGGGGCCTGACCGAGCTGGTGGCGTATTTGAGCCTCGCCGCGGAGGATCGCAACGCCCTGTTCAGCGAGGCCGAGATCGATCGGCTTTCTTGGACGGACGAGGAAGGAAGCCTCCGCGAGGCCGAAATCCCCCGCGTCGTCTTTGCTAAGGAGATTCGCAGCCATGCCGAACCCTGACAGGCCGGAATTGTCCTTGCCGGTGATTTCCCTCCTGAAAGGAGTGATCTACCGGGAAAACGACGAAGAGCTCTGGCAGCAGGCCATGGCTCTGCAATCGGCCATCCGCGACTACGTGGCCGTCCTCGGCCTGGAGCTCATCCTTGACGAGGCCGAGGGCTTCGCCTGGCTTCGCAGCAAGGAAAGCCCCGAAGGCGAGACGCCCCTGCCTCGCCTGATGACCCGGCGGCAGTTGCCCTACATGACGAGCCTCCTTCTCGCCCTTCTGCGCAAGAAGCTTGCCGAGACCGACAGCTCGGGCGACAGCCAGCGCCTGATCCTCTCCCGCGACGAGCTGGTCGACATGGTGCGGGTCTTCCTTCCCGCCGGCGGCAACGAGGCGAAAATCAGCGATCAGGTCATGGCCGCGGCGAATCGCGCGGAGGAGCTCGGCTTCATCCGCCGCCTCAAGAACCAAGAGCGACTCTTCGAAGTCCGTCGAATCCTGAAGGCCTTCGTCGACGCCCAATGGCTGGCCGAGTTCGATACCCGCCTGGAAGGCTATCGAGGCCATTCCCGCGCATCCGAGGCGGATGAATGAGCGACGCCCTCCTGGACTTCGCCGAGGGCGACGAGAAGGCCGGCTTTCGACTCGAGAACTTCGAGCTCTACAACTGGGGAACCTTCGACGGCCGCGTCTGGCGCCTGACCGCCCGTGGCGAGAACACCCTGCTCACGGGCGACATCGGCTCGGGCAAATCCACCTTGGTGGACGCCATCGCGACCCTCCTGGTGCCTCCCCAGCGCCTGGCCTACAACAAGGCCGCCGGTGCCAACGCCCGCGAGCGGACCCTCCGCTCCTATATCATGGGGTACTTCAAGTCCGAGCGCGGCGAGGCCGGCATGTCGGCCAAGGCCGTGGCCCTGCGCGATCAGAACTGCTATTCGGTCGTCCTCGCCACCTTCAAGAACGAAGGATACAGCCAAGAGTATTGCCTGGCCCAGGTGTTCTGGGTGAAGGACCAGCAGGGACAGCCGGCGCGCTTCTACGTGATCTGCGACCATCCGCTGGACATCTCTCGCGACTTCGCGGACTTCGGCCCGGATATAGGCGAACTGCGGAGGCGCCTGCGCGCGAGTCCCGGGATCGAGATCTTCGACACCTTCGCCGCCTATTCGGCCACCTTCCGGCGCCTCTTCGGGATCGACAACGAGCAGGCCTTGGAATTGTTCAACCAGACGGTCTCGCTCAAGTCCGTCGGCGACCTGACGGACTTCGTCCGTGAGCACATGCTGGAGGCCTTCGACGGCGAGCAGCGCATTGAAGCCCTGATCCATCACTTCGACGACCTGAACCGCGCGCACGAAGCCGTGCTGAAGGCCAAGGCCCAAGTGGCCGCCCTCGCGCCGATAGTCGACGATTGCGTCCGCTTCGACGAGCTCGGCGCCGCCCGCGAGGGGCTGCGCGTCGCCCGCGAAGCCCTGAAATCCTGGTTCGCGGGGAATAAGCTGGCTCTGCTGGACAAGCGCCTGGCCAAGCTCGACGCCGAGAGCGAGCGCTTGGCCGCGCGCATCCGGACCGGCGAGGAAAGGAAGGCTCAGCTCCAGACCGATCGCGACGGGATAAAAGAGGCGATCTCCGCCAACGGTGGCGATAGGATCGAGCGCCTGGCCCTGGATATCCGAGCGGCCGGCG
This sequence comes from uncultured Spirochaetota bacterium, assembly GCA_963778775.1. Lineage (GTDB taxonomy): Bacteria > Spirochaetota > Spirochaetia > Treponematales > Rectinemataceae > UBA1306. The sequence goes on from CAVZVX010000080.1 coordinate 56,735, forward strand.
AAGAGCGCGATCGCCGCCGAGCGCGAGCGGAACGTTATGGGCATCCCGCGGAAGCGCTGGGCCTGCCGGTGCCCAAGGGTGCCGATGCCTTCGCGCGCAACCGCGGCGAGCTCGCCAGCCTCGGCGAGACCTTGGCCGCGCGCGAGGCGGAGCTGCAGAACGAGCGCACCGAGAGCGAGGTCGAGCTGCGCCGCTGCCGCCAGGAGCACGGCGAGGTGACGCGGGAGCTCGATTCCCTGCGTCGACGGCGAAGCAACATACCCGAGTCCCAAGTGGCCCTCCGCGAGCGCCTTCGATCGAGCCTCGAGCTCCCCGTCGATCGCCTGCCCTTCGCCGGAGAATTGATCCGCGTCCGGAACGACGAGGCGGAATGGGAGGGGGCCGCGGAGCGCCTCCTGCGGGGCTTCGCCCTGTCCCTCCTCGTCCCCGACGAATATTACCAGCGCGTGTCCGCCTGGGTCGACGACAATCAGCTCAAGGGCAGGCTGGTCTATTTCAGGGCCCGGCAGCCGGTCGACGCGGGGAGCTTCGATCCAGGTCCGGATTCCCTGATCCGCAAGCTCGAGATAAAGCAGGGCAGCCCATTGGGACCGTGGATCGAGCACGAGCTCGCCCGGCGCTACGATTACGCCTGCTGCCGGACCATGGAGCAGTTCCATCGAGAGCGCCAGGCCCTCACGCGCATGGGCCAGACCAAGGGCTCGGGAGAGAGGCACGAAAAGGACGACCGCAGCCGCCTGGACGATCGCGGGCGCTACGTGCTCGGCTGGTCCAACGAGGCCAAGATCAAGGCCCTCGAGGCCCAGGCCGCCGGCCTCGAGGCTGCGATGCAGGCCAGCGCGGCGGCGATCGGCGAGAGTCAGCGCGAGCAGGGCGTCCTTCGCGACAAGCTGGCCTGCGTCCGGCAGCTGGAGGATTACGCCGACTGGATCGAGCTGGACTGGCGGCCCCTGAGCCTGCGCGTGGCGGCCCTCGAGGCGGAGAAGAAGGAACTCGAATCCGTAGGCGACGTCCTGAAATCCCTGGCCGCCAAGCTCGCCCAGGTGGAGTCGGAGCTCAAGAGCGACGAGGCCGCCCTCGACGAGAATCGTCGCGAGGAGGCCCGTACCGACGAAAAGCGCGAGCAGGCCCTGGCCCTGCGCGAGGAATGCGCGTCGATCGTCGAGCAGGCCCGGGCCGAATCGCATGCTTCGGCATACCCGCGCCTCGAGGCCCTGGCCGCGGAGCTGGGCGCCCTCGAGAACCTGAGCGTCGAAAGCTGCGACAACCGCGAGCGCGACCTGCGGGACGAGCTGCAGGCCCGCTTGGACGCCGAGGATAAGAAGCTCGGCCGCCTGCGCGAGAAGATCAGCACGGCCATGCAATCCTACCGCGGCTCCTGGCCCCTGGAGACTCGCGACGTCGACGCCAGCCTGGAAGCCTCCGGCGCCTACCGCTCCATGCTGGAGCAGCTGCGCGCCGACGACCTGCCGCGCTTCGAACGCGCCTTCAAGGAGCTGCTCAACGAGAACACGATCCGCGAAGTGGCCAACTTCCAATCCCAGCTCAACCGCGAGCGTCAGAGCATCCGCGAGCGCATCGAGCGCATCAACCAGTCGTTGACGCAGATCGACTACAATCCCGGCCGATACATCGTCCTCGAGGCGCAGCTGAGCCCCGACGGCGAGATCAAGGACTTCATCGCAGATCTCAGGGCCTGCACCGAGGGCAGCCTGACCGGCTCGGGCGGCGAGCAATACTCCGAGGCGAAGTTCCTCCAGGTGAAGCGCATCATCGACCGCTTCCAGGGCAGGGAAGGGCAGAGCGAGACGGACCGCCGCTGGACGCAGAAGGTGAGCGATGTCCGCCAATACTTCGTCTTCTCGGCGTCGGAGCGTTGGCGCGAGGACGATACCGAATACGAGCACTATACCGATTCCGGCGGCAAGTCGGGCGGCCAGAAGGAGAAGCTCGCCTACACCGTGCTCGCCGCCAGCCTCGCCTATCAGTTCGGGCTGGAGTGGGGGGCGGTCAAGTCGAGGAGCTTCCGCTTCGTGATGATCGACGAGGCCTTCGGCCGCGGCTCCGACGAGTCCGCGCGCTACGGCCTGGAGCTGTTCAAGCGCCTCAGCCTCCAGCTCCTGGTGATCACTCCCCTGCAGAAGATCCACATCATCGAGCCCTTCGTGGCCGCGGTCGGCTTCGTCTACAGCGAGGACGGCCGCGATTCCAAGCTGCGCAACCTGAGCATCCAGGAATATCGGGCCGAGCAGGAGCGCCGCAAGCGGGAAGCCTCGTGAGCGCCGGGCGGAGAGCGTGGACGAGCCCGACCGAGCTGCGCTCCCGCGTCCTCCGAGAATGGGACAGGGGCGCGTTGCCCGCGTCCGTTCTCGGCGGCTCCCCGCTTTTCCCTCTCCGGTTGAAAATAAAAGGCCCCGATTCCGGCGCGCTGGCGGAACGTTTCGACGAGGCGCGGACCTGGATAGCGAAGCTCTCCGAATCGGCCTCCAGTCCCGGTTATCGCCTGGAGTGGAAGGAGATCAAGCACCGCCAGCTCGGCCGCAACGAGCTGCCCGTCGCCGCCATTTTCGGTTGCGCCGAGGACGCCCTCGCCTTCGCCGGCAAGCGGCGCGAGGCGGCTCGTCTCGTCGTGCTAGCCCGAGATATCGGCGCCGCCTTCCCGCCGCTCCGCGATTGGTGCATACGTCGCCCCCTCCTCGTCCTGGAGCGGGAGGCCGACTGGCCGGCCCTCCTGGCTACTCTGGCGTGGTTCAAGACCCATCCACGCTCGGGTCTCTATTCCCGGCAGATCGACGCTCCCGGCGTTCACAGCAAATTCGTCGAGGGCAATCGCGGCCTGCTCTCGGAGCTCCTCGACATCGTCCTCCCGCCGGAAGCCGTCTACCGGGAGGTCGGAGTTTCACCCAGCTTCGCGCTCCGCTACGGCTTGCGCGAGAAACCCCGCTACGTGAGATTCCGCCTCCTCGACCACGCCCTCGATCTAAGCCTCGGAGTCGCGGGAGGCGGCTCGACCTTGCGCGTCGATGAGCTGGGCCTCCAGGCCGAGGACTTCGCCGGGCTCTTCTCGTCCCACTGCCCCGAGGCGCCGCGTCAGGTCTTCATCACCGAGAACGAGATCAATTTCCTGGCCTTTCCCGACCGGGCCGGGAGCCTCATCGTATTCGGGGCGGGATACGGCTTCGCGGCCCTGAGCCGCGCCGAATGGCTACATAGGCGCCGAATCCGCTACTGGGGCGATCTCGATACCCACGGCTTCGCGATCCTGGACCAGCTCCGCGCGGACTTCCCCGAGGCCGAGTCCCTCCTGATGGATCGCGTGACCCTTCTCGCACACCGCGACTTGTGGACAAGCGAAGGCTCGCCCACGAAGGCCGACCTGACCCGTCTGCGTCCCGAGGAGCGCGATCTCTACGATGACCTCCGGTACGATCGTCTGGCTCCCTCCCTACGATTGGAGCAGGAACGCGTCGGATTCTCGTGGGTCGAGTCGGCGCTGGCGGGGAATTAGGGTATACTTGGAAGAATCATGGCCAGGACTGTGCTTCTCGATACGAGAACTGCTACCTATCTCGATCTCATCGGCAACGGCAATCGATTCAGAGTACCCGCCTACCAACGCGATTATTCCTGGGAAGAGGAGCAGTGGGAGGATCTCTGGAACGATATCGTCGAGCTTCGAAGCCTTCCTGACGATCGGCACTATATGGGAGCGCTGGTCTTGCAGGGTTTGAGCGACCGCGAGTTTTCCATAATAGATGGCCAGCAGCGTCTCGCGACCCTCTCGATCATCGCCTTGGCCGTGATCGGCAGGCTTCTCGAGCTCGTGGAGACAGGAGTCGAGCCAGCCGAAAATCGGGAACGCGCGATGAGCCTTAGGTCCAGGTTCATAGGCGAAAAGGACCCGGCCTCGTTGATCGAAAGCTCCAAGCTTTTCTTGAACGACAGCGACAACGCTTTCTATCAGGATTACCTCGTCCAGCTGCGTGCCCCGATAAACCCTCGCGGCTTGCCGAAGTCCAACCGCCTTCTCTGGGAATGCAGTAAGTGGTTTTCCGCCAGATTGGGAGAAGGAGCCGAAGCGGGCAACGGACAGGATTTGGCCTCTTTCCTCAGCGAAACGATGGCGCGGCAGTTGCTTTTCATCCAAATCAATGTCGACAACGAGCTCAATGCCTATACGGTCTTCGAGACCCTCAACGCCCGGGGCCTCGAGCTTTGCTCCACCGACCTCATTAAGAATTACATATTCTCGCGAATAAGGGTTCAAGCCGACCTCGAGGCTTTGCAACGCCGATGGAAGGCCTTGATCGGAACGGTCCGGCAGGAGCGCTTCCCGGAATTCCTGCGTTATCACCTCCTCTGCGAGCAATCGCGAATCCGAAGCCAAAGACTCTTCAAGATTATTCGGGATCGGGTAAAGACGCCTCCCGAAGTATTCACCCTCGTCGACGCCCTCGAGAATCGCTCGGAGCTCTACACTGCTCTCGGCGACCAGAATCACGAGTATTGGATAGAGAATCCCGAGTGCCGGCCATACGTGCGCGAGCTCGGGCTCTATAAGGCGAGGCAGATGACGCCCCTCCTCTTCGCCGCGTGGGAGCGCTTTTCGAAAGAGGATTTTGAGCGTGTCCTTAAGCTCGTCTCCGCGATCACCTTCCGGCATTCCACCGTAGGCGCAAGGAATGCAAATGAACTGGAGCCCGTGTACCATGCCGCAGCCAAGGCTCTGCTCGATGGTAAGATCACCGAGCCCAGGGGCGTGTTCGATATTCTGAGGCCGATCTATATCCCGGACGATTCTTTCAAGCACGATTTCGAGAACCTGGAGGCAGAAACCTCCGGCCAATCGAAGCACTTGGCCAAGTTCATCTTATTTCGCCTCGAAAGCGATCTCGCGGGGAAGCCGTGCGATCCCGATACCGATCCGGGAACAATCGAGCATATCCTGCCCGAGAATCCCGATGCCTCCTGGGATCAATACTTTCCCTACGACGATAGAGCCCGCTACGTCTACCGCCTCGGCAATCTCAGCATTCTCGAGCCATCCTTGAACAGACAAGTAGGCAACGCGTCCTTCGCCGGGAAGTCCGCATCCTATGCCGAA
>CAVZVX010000081.1:0-21717 GCA_963778775.1 uncultured Spirochaetota bacterium
ATCCCCGCGAGGCCGATGACTTCCCCGGCGCGCACCTCCAAATCGAGGTCCCTGATCTGAAGCCTGAGGGAATCGAGGCAGAGCTTGCGGGCCCGGAGAACCTCCCCCCCCCGTCGGATAGGGAGCCGCGGCGATTGGGGGACTTCCTTGCCGAACATGAGCTCGACGAGGAGCCTCGTGTCGAAGGGCGGCTCGGCGGAGCCCGCCAGGATGCCCTGCCTCAGGACGACGGCGCGGTCGCAGAGGGATTCCACGTCCTCGAGCTTGTGCGAGACGAAGAGGATGGTCATGCCCTCCGAGGCGAGGCGCCTCAGGGTGGAGAAAAGCTTTTCCTTCTGGGGAAGGCTGATCCCCGTGGTGGGCTCGTCGAGTATGAGGGCGCGCGCCCCCAGCCACAGGAGACGCAGTATCTCCAGCTGCTGGCGCTCCCCGACAGTCAGCGTATCGACGTAGGCTTCCGGATCGAGGTCGAAGTCGAAGCGGGCGGCCAGCTCGCGGAACTCCCTCGCGCTCTTCCTTCGGTCGGGACGCAGGGGGCCCTTGCTCCCGAGGATGATGTCGTCGACGAGCTTGAGCGGGGGGAAGTCGAGCGGGTCCTGGTGAAGCATGCCGATTCCGCGTGCCAGGGCATCGGCCGGCGATCGGATGGCCGCGGTCTCGCCGTCGAGGAGGATCGAGCCTGAGTCGGGCATCTGGAAGCCCGACAGGATCTTCATGAGGGTGCTCTTGCCCGCCCCGTTCTCGCCCAATATCCCCAGGATCGACGCGGGGGACACCTCGATCGAAATCCCCGCGTTGGCGCGGACGGGACCGAAGGTCTTGCAGATGTCGCGCAGCTCGATCAGCATTTCCGCTCCGACTACGGGTGATATAAAGAGATCACCACAGAGGCACGGAGGAGCGCGGAGGGCACGGAGGGGGAAATAAGAATGGAAAGATTCTTCCATTTCCCATTTCTTTGCTTCGTGCCCTCTCTCTCCTCTCTACTCCGTGGCTCCGTGGTGAATCTTCATTCTATAAAAATTTACTTCGAGACGCTCTGGCCTTCCATGCCCTGGAGGAGCTGGGGCAGGTACCAGATCTGCTTGTCGGTGGCGGCTTCGCCGGCCTTGAGGTAGACGCTGGCGTCCTGGAGGTCGATCGGGCCTTTCCAGAGGTTGAGGCCCTTGGCGAGCTGGCCGATGAGCCTGTCCACGCCGGCGTTGGCGGCCTTGGAGAGGGTGCCCTTGTTGAAGCCTACCGCCGAGGTGTCGGGATCGTTGATGTTCTTCCAATCCGGTCCGTTCCATTCGAAGTGGGACTGCCATGTGCCCTTCATCGCGGCCTTGGCGGCGACGACGTAGGCGGGGCCCCAGTTGTAGTAGGGCACGCCGAGGGAGACGTTCTTGTTCTCGTCGAGGGCCTTGGCGTAGTCGTAGGGGACGGCCCAGACCGTCTTGCCCTGGGCGGCGAACTTGGCTGCCTCGGTGACGGCCTCGGTGGTGTCTATGCCGGAGATGACGACGTCGAAACCGGAATTGAAGAAGTCGTCGGCGACCTGGGTGGGATCGGAGGTGACGCCCGGGATGTTGAACCAGAAGCCGATCCAGGTGACCTTGAACTCGAGCTTGGCCGGATCCTTCTTAAGATAGTTGACCCACGCGTACTTCGCTCCGAGGTAGGCGGAGGAGGCCAGGCGGCGGGTCTCGTCGTTGATGAGGGGACCGAGGAAGCCGATCTTGCCGGTCTTGGTGGTGAGGGCGGCGGCGGCGCCGGCGACGAACTTCATGTACTCGCACTTGCCCATGATGTTGATCATGTTGGGGATGTCCTGATAGTTCTTGCCGTCCTTCCAGACCTGATCGCCCGAGGACATGATGACGAATACGTCCTGGTGGGCCTTGGCGAACTTCACGGCATCGTCGCTGAAATCGTCCGAGCTGAAGATGACCATCTTGGCGCCCTGGGCTACCAGGCTCTCCGCGAGCTGAAACACGGTGGTGCCGGGGCGGTCGGCCGAGTTGGCCTTGTCGATGTATACCATTTTGGTGCCGGGCACCTTGCCGAGTACGTACTGGACGCCGTCGTAGTTGGCCTCGCTCCATCCATGATCATTATAGGGTCCGACGAGCACGAGTCCGATGGTGAGGCTGTCGCCCGCGGCGGGCGGCGCGCTCTGGGCGAATCCCGCCGCCCCGATTACCGCGACGAGCAGCAGCGCCAGCATGAGCTTTGTGATATTTCGCATGGTCCTTCTCCTTCGCCGTAGACCGCCCGTGGCCGCGGCCAAGGCGGCAGAAGAGCGGTCCCTCCCGGCACTTACGATTCCCGGATAGCCAAAATTATACCTTCGACGCTTATCGGCTACAAGTCGTGCGGAGAAATCGAGGCACGATAAAAATACCTCGACGTGGGATTCTACGCGAAGGTGCGCAGTCCGGCGTCGCGGCTTCTCGCGGTCGCGGCCTCAAGGGCCAGCCGGGTCGCGGCTTCCAGGGCGGCCTGGCCGCCAGAGTTGCGCAGCGAGACGACCGGCCGTCCCGAGGCTGCGCGGAGGCGCCAGAACGAGCGTTGCCGCAGAATGCGCCGCAGGGCTCCCCCCGCGCCTATGCCGTCTCGCGTCTTGGCGCGGCGGATCCGCGCGAGCAGGGGGGCGCGCACTTCGATGATCGCCCCGCAAAGCGACGCCTGCGGAGTGCGATAGAGGAGGGCCGCGTTGACGCAGATCAGGCTCTCGCGGCCTGCCGCCTTCGCTTCGGACTCCGCGGCGGCGATTCGCTCTTCCATGAGGCGGATGGCTATCGGGTGGACGATGGCCTCCTGGTCGGCGAGGGCCGCGGGGTCGGAGAACACGATGCGCGCCACCGCCTTCCTGTCCACGCGGCCGTCGCGACCGAGGACGCCGGGCCCGAAGCGGTCGACGATAGCGTCCCGCGCCGTGTCGACGGCCTCGTGCCCGAGCCTGTCCACGTCGATGCTGGTCCAGCCCCGCCTTTCGAGGATGGCCGCGACGGCGTTCTTTCCCGCGCAGTATCCCCCGGTCAAGCCCAGGATCAATGCATGTCCCCCCAGCGGCGCGCCGTCTCTACCTCGGCGCGAAGGGGGAGGGAGAGCTCGATCGCGGCCTCCATCTCGCGCTTCATCGCGGCGGCGATCTCGGGGGCATCGGCCTCCGGGGCTTCCGCGATGAGCTCGTCGTGGACCTGGAGGAGGAGGCGGGCCCGAGGTTCTGCGCGATCGCGCGCGAGCGATTTGAACGCCGCGTCGACCCGCAGCATCGCCAGCTTGACGATGTCTGCCGCCGAGCCCTGTATGGGCGTATTGACGGCGACGCGCTCGGCGGCCTGCTTCTCGGTTTTGTTGCGCGAGTTGATCGCCGCGATGGGCCTGCGCCGCCCGAGTATCGTGGTCGAGTAGCCCGTCCGCTCGGCCTCGGCCACGACCTTGTCTATGTAGTCCCTGACGCCCGAATAGGTGGCGAAGTAGGCGTCGATGAACTTCTGCGCCTCGCCGCGGGGAATGCCCAGCTCGTTCGAGAGGCGGAAGGCCGACATCCCGTAGATGACGCCGAAGTTGATGGTCTTGGCGATGCGCCGCCTGTCGGGGCTGACCTCGGGCTCGCTCATGCCGAAGAGGAGGCTGGCCGTGCGGCGATGCACGTCGACGCCCTCGCGGAAGGCCTTGAGGAGGCCGGGATCCTGCGAGAGATGGGCCAGGACGACGAGCTCGATCTGCGAGTAGTCGGCCGAGATCAGGAGGTTCCCGGGAGCGGCGATGAAGGCCATCCGTATGCGCCTCCCCTCCTCGTCGCGGACGGGAATGTTCTGGAGGTTCGGATCCCTGCTCGCGAGGCGGCCGGTCGCGGCGCCGGTCTGCGAGTAGTGCGTGTGTATCCTGCCAGTCCCGCTGCCGGACTCCGCCTTTGTATCGGCCGAGGCGGCGTCGGATTCCGCGAGGGCGGCCAGGGAGTCGATGTAGGTGCTCTTGAGTTTGGCGAGGGTCCTGTGCCTGAGTATCTGTCGGGGCACCGTATCGAGGGCCGCAAGCTCCTCGAGCACCGAGCTGTCGGTCGAGTAGCCCGTCTTCGTCTTTTTTCCCGGCGTGAGCTTGCGCTCGATGAATAGCACTTCCTGGAGCTGCTTGGTAGAGGCGATGTTGAACTCGTGGCCGACGTCCTTCCAGATATCGGCCTGGATCCGGTCGAGCTCGGCGTCGAGCTCGACGCCGTAGGCCCTAAGCTCACCCGAGTCCACGAGAATGCCTTCCGCCTCCATGGCTCCGAGCACGGGAAGGGTCGGCATCTCGAGGTCGCGGTAGAGGCGCTCGAGGCCGGCCTCCTCGAGCTCGCCTTCCATGAGGAGGTGAAGACGCATGGTGAAATCGGCGTCCTCGGCCGCGTAGGCGGTCGCCTTGTCCGCGGGCACCATGGCGAAGCTCGCGCCCTTGGGCACCACGTCCTCGTAGGCGATGCCCGCGCTTCCGAGGCGCCGCTCGGAGAGGGCGCCAAGCGCGAGGGAGGGCGCCTCGGCGTCGAGGAGCCAGGCCGCGATCATCGTATCGCGGAGCGCGCAGGTCATCGGGGCGCCGAAGCGCCGCAGGACCTGCCAGTCGTACTTGACGTTGTGGCCGACGAGGATCACGCCCGGCGCGGAAAAGAGGCGCTTCAGCTGTCTTCGCGCGGCCTCCTCTCCCACGCGGCGTTCCTCGGGGCAGGCGAGGGGGACGTAGCAGGCCTTCTTGAGCTCGTGGGAGAGGGAGAAGCCGACGAGCCTCGCGGCGAGCTCGTCGATGTCGTCTGTCTCGCAGTCGAAGGCGAAGGTCCCGGCGGCTATGCAGCGGTCGACCCAGGAGGCGAGGGCCGCCTCGTCCGAGACCGTCTCGTATTCTCCGGGGCCGAGGAAGCGCGGCGCCGCCAGGGCGGCCTGGGGCGGGGCCGCTGCGCCGGCCGCCGGGGCCGCCTCGGCCGGCTCGGACGGCCCCCCGCTCGCGCGCCGATCGCTCGCAAGCTCAGGCGCTCGCGAGCTGAGCGCTCGCGAACAGATTGGCCTCGGTCCCCTGAGCCACGAGGCTCTTCATCCCCTCGCGAGCGAAAAGCGCATTGGCCTTCGTCCTGTCGAGGCTGACTACGTCGAGCTCGTCGAGGTCGGCGATGCCGGTAGGCGCGTCGGCGTCGAGGGTGATGAGCCTATACGAGAGGAAGGCGCTGTCCCTCCCGGCCTCGAGCTTCTTCCTGAGGGACTCGGGCTTGACTTCGTCCAGGCGGGAATACAGCTCGGCGAGGCTGCGGAATTCGGTGAGCAGCTTGAGCGCGGTCTTGTCGCCCACGCCCGGCACGCCCGGCACGTTGTCCGACGCGTCTCCGATGAGGGACAGGTAATCCAGTATCCGCTCGGGCTCGACGCCCCATTCGGCCCTGACTTCGTCCGGCCCGTAGGGGCTGTACGCGAAGCTCGAGTCGGGACGGAGGGCCTTTACCCCGCCGCCGACGAGCTGGAGGAGGTCCTTGTCTCCGGAGACTATCCAGCACTCCCGGCCCTCAGCGCGCGAGCGCGTCGCAAGGGTGGCGATGAGGTCGTCGGCCTCGAATCCGTCGGCCCGGAGCACGGGTACTCCGAGGGCTCGCAGGATCTCCTCTACGAGGGGCACCTGGGCATGGAGGTCCTCGGGCGTCTTCTGGCGGGTCGCCTTGTACTCGGGGTAGATGTCGTGCCGGAAGGTCTTGCCCTTGGGATCGAAGACGGCGGCGAAGGCGCCCGGGTTGCGCTGGTCGAAGAGGGCGAAGAGGAAGCGGAAGAAACCGAAGGCCGCGGAGACGTTGGCCCCCGAGGGGCTGCGCAGGGGGCGGTTCATGAAGGCGAAGTACGATCGGTATATGAAGGCGTAGGAGTCGAGGAGGTACAGGGGGCGTTTCATGCCCTGAGGATATGCCGAAGGGGCCGAGAAGGCAACACGCGCGGCCATCTCGGTCCGCCCTTGGCAGGGCCTGTCGCGCTACGGCGCATGCGATGTCGGTACTGCATCCAGGCCGATCGCGACGTATGCCGCGACGCGGGAACTTACGATTCCAGTTCGCCCTCGATTCAGCCCTGGATGTCCACCAGGCTGCCTTCGCCTTGGCGGGCGTAGACGGAGGAGCGCGAGGAGAGGGGATTGCGGAAGCCGGCTATCTCGGCTCGGACCAGCTCCATCTTTCGCTTGAGGAGGGCTCGGTTTTCCGCGTTTCGGCGAAGCACCTCGCGCCTGAGCTCCTCGAGGGTGCCGCGGAGCGCCGGAAGCTCGGGGTCCTGCCCCGCCGCGGGATAGGCGGCGCGATAGATCTGCTCCAGGGGATCAATGACCTTCTGGAAGGTGAATATCTCGGAGACGATCGCCTCCTCGAGCTCGACGTGGGCCGCGAGCCTGTCCACGTCGCCCGACTCGATGTCGGTCCGCTCGTGGTCGAGCACCCGGAGGTAATTCTCGAACTTGGTCCTCTGCTGAACCAGGAGCTCGCGGAAGCGCCTGAGCGCCGCGACTCTCTGACCCATCTCCGGCCCCGTGTCTTCTTTCATGCGGCGCCGCCCTTAGCCGGCTATGTTGACGCCGACGGGCGAGGAAGAGCCGCCCTGCGACTTCGACGCGGCGTCGGCCCAAGCCCCGCGGAGCTCGGCGAGCATCTTCCTGACCGCCGAGACGCGGCCGACTTCCTTGTGGATGTTGGCCTCGAGCATTTCCCTGCCGAACCAGACGTACAGCGCGAAGAGATCGCGCGCTATATCGCCGCCGACGTCGAAATCCAGGGAAGCCATCAGCTCGGTGATGACGTCCTGGACCTTGCCGAGAGCTACGTTGATGCGCTCGATATCCTCGGGCTTGGGTTTGGATTCCGGCCCGAGCAGCGCTATCGCCGTATCGGACTGCTTGATCGCCTCGTCGTAGAGCATCACGACGAGTTGTCCCGGGCTCGCGGTCTTTACGCGAGTCTCTCGGTAGGCGGCAAGCGGGTTGGCGTTCATTCCTGTCTATCCCTCCACAAGGTCTTGCTCGATTCTCGGAAGCCGCGCCGCTTCCCTTGATCGAAAAGAGGCTCGCATCGTCGCCAGGCTAACTATCGTCCAACTTGCCGGTGGAATTCCAGGTCTCGATGCGTTGATACGCCGCATTGAGCTGGGCCGAGATCTCGGTAGAGCGCTTGAGCTGCTCGGGAGTCGCGGAGTTGCGGTCCGGATGGTTCTTCATGAGGAGGCGCTTATAGGCGGCCTTGACCTGCGGAAAGGGCGTCCCGTAGGCGAGCCCCAGGCTGCGGTAGGCTTGGAGGAGGGCGGCGGGAGGCCCGGACGCCGCGCCCGGGCGGGAGGAATGCGCGGAAAAGGCGCCGGAAGCCCGACGGGCCGCCTCCTCGCGCTCGCGGCGCTCCCGATCCCGCTCGCGGGCCTCGGTCGCCGTCCTGCCCGCGTCGAGGTAATCGTCGAGCTCATCCATGGCCGCATCGAGGTCGGGATTCCCGCTGGAGCGACGGGATCCGGCCTCGCCGAAGGCCTCTTCGACGTCGTCGCTCGCGTTGGAGACCCAGGACTTGAACAACCGCTCGAATCTGTCGAAAATCTGGTCCACGTATATCCTCGAACAAGTACTCTATAGGAAGCCGGACCGAGAATCAACTAAGGAGCGTCTTTGAACGGGAAGCCGTGCATCGCGGTGGTGGGCGGAGTCAACATCGATATCCAGGCTCGCTGCCGATCCCCCTTCAGGCCGAGCGACTCGAACCCGGGTTCCCTCGCGCTCGCGCCGGGAGGAGTCGGGCGCAATATCGCGGAAAACCTGGTCCGGCTCGGCTCGCGAGTCGAGCTGATCTCGGTCCTGGGCGACGACGAGTTTTCCGCTCGGCTGGAGGATTCCTGCGCCGCGATCGGCATCGGCCTCGGGGGCTGCCTCAGGCTGGCCGATACTCCGGCCTCGCAGTATCTGTGCATCCTCGATTCGGACGGCGGCTTGGTCGGAGCCGTCGCCGCCATGGACTCCATAGATCGCCTCGGTCCCGAGCGCCTCGAGGAGAGAGCCTCCTTCCTCGATTCGGCCGATCTCATCATGGTCGACGCGAACATCGCCGAAGACTCCATAGCCTGGATCGCCCGACGCTATCCGAAGGGCCATGGGGGGCCGCTGCTCGGCTTCGATCCCGTTTCCGCGAAGAAGGCCGCTCGCGGCGCGGCCTCGCTCGGAGCCTTTTCCTACGCTAAGCCGAACCGCGCCGAAGCGGCCGTCCTTGCCGGCCTCGGTGGAAGCGAGGGCGAAGCCTCGTCGCCTGTGGCTTCCTCGCCTATGGCCTCCTCGCCTATGGCCCTGGCGGGCCTGCTTCGCGCCCGAGGCTTGGACGAGGCCTTCATCTCCCTCGGCGACGAGGGGCTCTGGGCCGAAGGCCCCGGCCCGACGCCGGGGTACCCCGAGCGCTGGCGAGCCCGCGTCCCTCGAGGGCGGCGAGAATTGGAGAGCCGCAATGCCTCGGGCGCGGGCGACGCCGCCTGCGCGGCTATAGCATGGGGCCTTCTGGAAGGCCTAGGCCTGGGCGAGCGTTGCGGCCTCGCCGTCGCGGCGGCGACGCTGGCCGCAGCCGCGGAATCTCCCGTCAATCCCGAGATGAGCGCGGCTCTCCTCCTGGAGACCGCGAAAGGAATCGAACGTGAACGCCTATCTTGACCTCTCACCCGAAGTCGCCGAGGCCCTCCGGCGCGGCGCCCCCGTCGTCGCCCTCGAGTCCACGATCATCTCCCATGGCATGCCCTATCCCCGCAATGTCGAGACCGCCCTCCGCGTCGAGACCGGCGTACGCGAGGCGGGAGCCGTCCCCGCGACCATCGCAATCTTGGGCGGCCGCCTCAAGGCGGGCCTGGGCGCGGCCCAGATCGAAGCCTTGGGCCGACCGCGCGTCTCCGAGGGCGCAAGCTCCGCCGAGGGCGTCGCCAAGGTGAGCCGCCGGGACCTTCCCCGCATGGTGGCTTCGGGCGCGGACGGCGCCACGACGGTGGCCGCGACGATGATAGTGGCCGCGATGGCCGGCATCAGAGTCTTCGCCACCGGCGGGATAGGCGGGGTCCATCGCGGCGCGGAGCGCAGCTGGGATATTTCCGCCGATCTCGAGGAGCTCGCCCGAACGGAGGTCGCGGTGGTCTGCGCGGGGGCGAAGTCCATTCTCGATCTGCCCAAGACCCTCGAGTACCTCGAGACGAAGGGGGTGCCCGTCATAGGCTTCGGGACCGACGAGTTTCCCGCCTTCTTCACGAGCCGCTCCGGACTGCGCCTCGTGGAACGGGCGGACAGTCCGGTCCAGATCGCGCGTCGGCTCAAGGCCAAATGGGATTTGGGACTCGGAGGGGGAGCGGTAATCGCGAATCCCCTGCCCGAGGAGCTTTCGATGGACGCGGCGCGCATCGGCGCGGCGATCGAGAGCGCCCTCGAGGCCGCCGATAGGAAGGGCGTAAGGGGCAGGGACCTGACTCCCTTCCTCCTCGCGACGGTCAAGGAGCTCACGGGAGGCGAGAGCCTCGAGGCGAACATCGCTCTCGTGCTGAGCAACGCCGCCCTGGCCGCGCGGGTCGCGATCGAGTACTCGAGGCTCTAGCGTCCCGTCGCGCCGAAGGAGCCTTCGACCGGCCGGGGATCAGGGGGCGGCGCCCGGTCTCGCCCTGTCGTAGGAGAACCTGATCGCGATTCCCGCCTCGAAGGTCGAGTGGACGGCGGGCGGCGCAAGCAGCTCCGAGTTCCTCGTGTCGTAAAGCGTAAAGAGACACTCCGCGCTGTCCCCGCCTTTCGCAAGGATGATCCCCGCCTCGGCGAAGCAATCGGCGTCCGGGAGATTCGTATAGCGATCGATGAAGATCTCGGGATAGGCTCTGACGACGAGGGCGCAGGCTCCCCGGAGAGGGAGCTCGGCCTCGGCGGCCGGCTTGAGAAGCCAGGATATGCGGGGCTGAGGCAAGCTGCTCTGCCAAAACGCGAAGAGCGAGCTGTAGCCTCCCCTGACGTAGGAGCGGATCGAGACCGGGCCGAGGCCGAACTTTGGAAGGGCGATGCCGAGGATGAGGAGGTCGGCCGAGACCTGCGCAAAGGCGTAGTCGGGGCTGCCGAGAGGGTGCTGGCTCGTCCTCGAGTACTCGGCCAGGAGGTGGGGCCGACCGGCGATCGGCAGGGCGAGGGAGACGTAGAGCCCGTACTGGAATTGCACCGCGTTCATCCAGAAGTCCGCGATGTTCGCCGCTCCGGTGCCCGGTTTTACGGGACCGCACATCAATATGCTTTCGAAGATCCCGCCCAGGGCGAAGCTGTCGTCGAAGTCGCAGAGGACGGGGCTGGCGCTCAGCCTGAAGTAAAAGCTGTCCACGTCGTCGTGGGCGAAGGCGTAGTTGGCGTATTCGAAGGCTCCGCCCATGCCCGAAGGCAGTCCCGGTCGAGTCGCGGCCGCCAAAGGGTCGACCGCGACGACCGCCTCAGGGAAATCCTTGCACTGGAGCGGCGGCGAGGAGAGGAAGAGGGCCAAAGCCGCGGGAACGGCGAGATAGTGCTTCTTTCCGACACGTTGCATGCACGCCTCAGCAAACAAGTATAGGCGCGGCGGTTCGGGTTTCAAGAACGCTTTCGCGTCGGATTCGGCATCGGGCCCACTTTTCGAGAACGCCCCCGCGTGCTACATTTTCGCGGATATGGCAGCAAAAGGCGCTCAAGGCTACGACGAGTCCAAGATAAAGACCTTAAGCTCCCTCGAGCACATACGCCTTCGCACGGGCATGTACATCGGGCGCCTCGGCGACGGCAGCAATCCCGACGACGGCATCTACGTTCTTTTGAAAGAAGTGATAGACAATTCGGTCGACGAATTCATCATGGGGGCGGGCGACAGGATCGTCGTCCGCCTGGATACCGAGGCGGGGTCCAAGGCCGCAGGCGCGAAGACCGAGGGCGGCGCGCTCGTCTCAGTCCGCGATTACGGCCGGGGCATTCCCCTGGGCAAGGTCGTCGAGGCGGTGTCGGTCATCAACACGGGAGCCAAGTACAACGACGACGTCTTCCAATTCTCCGTCGGCCTCAACGGGGTCGGCACCAAGGCCGTCAACGCCCTCTCCTCGGCCTTTCGCGTCGTCGCCTATCGCGAGGGCCGCCAGTTCGAGGCGCGCTTCGAGAAGGGCGTCCTCAAGTACAAGCGCGAGACCGAGGCGAGGAGGGAGCCCAACGGCACCCTGGTGGAGTTCACCCCCGACCGGGAGATCTTCGGCGATTATGCCTATAACCCGGAATTCGTCGAGAAGCGGATGTGGAACTACGCCTACCTCAACTCCGGGCTCACGCTCGCCTTCAACGGCGCCGACTTCGCCTCCAGGAACGGCCTCCACGACCTGCTGTACGCGGAGGTCGGCGACGCCACGTTGTACGACATCGGCTATTGGCGCGGGGACAAGATCGAGTTCGCCTTCACGCACACCAACGACTACGGCGAGGAGTACTTCTCCTTCGTCAACGGCCAGTGGACTTCCGACGGAGGCTCGCATCTCTCGGCCTTCCGCGAGGGCTTCCTCAAGGCCGTCAACGACTTCTACAAGGCGCAGTACAAGGGCGAGGACATCCGCGAGGGCATAGCCGCCGCGGTCTCCGTGAAGCTCAAGAATCCCGTCTTCGAGAGCCAGACCAAGAACAAGCTCGGCAACACGGACATCAAGCCGTGGATCCTCCAGGAGGTGAAGAGCGGCGTCGACGACTTCCTCCGCAAGAATCCCCAGGCGGCCAGGCGCCTCCAGGAGAAGATAGCGGCCAACGAGAGGCTCCGCACCGAGCTCAACGTGGTCAAGAAGGAAGCCAAGGAGGCCGCCCGCAAGATCGAGCTGCGCATCCCCAAGCTGAAGGACTGCAAGTTCCACCTCGGCGACCCCAAGGGCGAGAGCTCGACCATCTTCCTCACCGAGGGCCTCTCCGCGGCCGGCTCCATGGTCAGCTCGCGCGACGTCTACACCCAAGCCATCTTCAGCCTCCGCGGCAAGCCCGAGAACATGTTCGGCCGCGGCCGATCGGCCATCTACAAGAACGAGGAACTGTACAACATGATGATGGCCCTCGGCATCGAGACCGACATCGAGCGACTGCGCTACGGTCGCATCGTCGTCGCGACCGACGCGGACTACGACGGCTTCCACATCCGCAACCTCCTCCTGACCTTCTTCCTCACCTTCTTCGAGGAGCTCGTCGTGCAGGGCCGCGTGCACATCCTCGAGACGCCGCTGTTCCGCGTCAGGACGAAGAAGGACACGCGCTACTGCTACAGCGCCAAGGAGCGCGACGCCGCCGTCGCGGCCCTCGGCGCCGCATCGGAGGTCACGCGCTTCAAGGGCCTCGGCGAGATCAGCCCGAGCGAGTTCGGCCGCTTCATCGGCGAGGACATGCGCCTCGTGCGCGTCGACGTGCAGACTCTCAAGGCAGTGCCCGAGATACTGGAGTTCTACATGGGCAAGAACACCCCCGACCGCCGCGAGTTCATCATGCAGAACCTGATCAGCGACTTGTAAGGGAAGAGAGGCAACCACGGAGACACGGAGAGGAACGGAGATCACGGAGAGAAAAAGAGATGAAGAACGAGGAATTGACAGAGAAGATAATCGGAGCGGCTATCGAAGTCCATCGCGAGTTGGGTCCAGGCTTGCTAGAGAGCGTTTATGAAGAATGTCTTTGTCGTGAGTTCGCTATGTCGCGGATGAGAATAGAACGTCAGAAAGAGCTTCCTGTAATATATAAAGGAATGCCGGTAGGGGGACATTATCGTATCGATTTGGTCATAGAGGATTCGGTAATCGTTGAGCTTAAGTCCGTTGAAATGCTCTTGCGTGTGCATGAAGCCCAGGTTTTGACGTATATGAGGATGAGTGGAATCGGCATTGGTCTTCTCCTCAACTTCAATGTCGATATCCTCAAAAATGGCATCAAGAGGTTTGTGCTATGATTTTTCTATTATTCTTCCTCCTCCGAGCCCTCCCATCTCTCTCCGTGACTCCGTGGTTCCTCTTCCTGTTTTGTAAAGGGATAGCCTGATGGCCTACGTCAAGAAGATATTCAACGAAAATTACCTCTACTACGCGTCCTACGTCATCAAGGACCGGGCGATACCCGACCTCGAGGACGGGCTCAAGCCGGTGCAGCGGCGCATACTCCACTCCCTCTTCGAGATGGACGACGGCAAGTTCCACAAGGTGGCCAACGTCGTCGGGCACTGCATGAAGTACCATCCGCACGGCGACGCCTCGATCTACTCGGCCCTCGTCGTCCTCGCGAACAAAGAGCTCTTCATCGACAAGCAGGGCAATTTCGGCAATATCGCGACGGGGGACGAGGCCTCGGCCGCTCGCTACATCGAGTGCCGCATCACGAGCCTCGCCAAGGACCTCCTCTACAAGCCCAAGATAACCGAGTACGTCGAGTCCTACGACGGCCGCAACAGCGAGCCGGTCGTCTTTCCCGCCAAGGTTCCCGTCATCCTCATGATGGGCGCCGAGGGCATAGCCGTCGGCATGAGCACGCGCATCCTTCCCCACAATCCTGTCGAGGTCATCAAGGCCGAGATAGCCGCGCTCAAGGGCAGGCGCTTCAAGCTCGATCCGGACTTTCCCACGGGCGGCCTTTGCGACGCCTCCGAGTACGAGGACGGCCAGGGCAAGGTCCGCGTCCGCGCCAAGCTCGACCTCTCCGACGAGAAGCGCATACTCATCCGGGAACTGCCCTTCGGCTCCACCACCGAGAGTCTCATCGCCAGCGTCGAGACGGCCGCCAAGGCGGGACGCATCAAGATAGCTTCGATCTCGGACTTCACCACCGACAAGGTCGAGATCGAAATCAAGCTCCAGCGCGGCGTCTACGCGGCCGAGGTCGTGGACGCGCTCTACGCGTTCACCGAGTGCGAGCAATCGATATCCTGCAATCTCCTCGTGATCAAGGACGACCTGCCCGTCATCATGAAGGCGACCGACATCGTCAAGCACCACGCGAGCCGCCTCCTCGACATCCTGAAGCGCGAGCTCGAGCTCGAGGCGGGCGAGCTCCTGGACGAGATCCACGCGCGCACGCTGGAGCGGATATTCATCGAGGAGCGCGTCTACAAGGCGATCGAGAAGATGAAGACGCAGGACGGCGTGCGGAAGGCCGTCGTCGACGGGCTCGAGCCCTTCAAGAAGGAGATCAAGCGGCAGGTGACCGACGAGGACGTCGAGCGCCTCCTCAAGATCCCCATCCGCCGCATATCCCTCTACGACATCAACAAGGCCAAGGAGGAGCTCGAGGCCCTCAAGGCCAGGCTCGCGCAGGTCCGCAAGCACCTGGCCTCCCTCGTGGAATACGCGGTCGCCTTCCTCGAGGGAATCGCCAAGCGGCTCGAGAAGGATTGGCCGCGGCGCACCGAGCTATCGAGCTTCAGGCAGATGGACGTCAAGGAGGCGGCGCGCAAGGACATCGCCCTGCGCTACGACGAGGCCTCGGGCTATCTCGGGACCTCGGTCTCGGGCGGCGAGACCCTCGCCCACGTCTCCCCCTACGACAAGATCATCGCCATCCGCCGCAACGGCGTGTATACCGCGATGACCGTCCCGGAGAAGGTCTTCGTGGACAAGGGCCTGCTCTTCTGCGGTAGCGCCGAGAAGGAAGAGCTGGCGAAGAATCTCTTCACCATCGTATATCAAGGAAGGCGGGACCGGCTTCCCCTATATCAAGCGTTGCCGCATCGAGCAGTACATCAACAACAAGGACTACCTCCTCGTTCCCGACGGAGCCCAGATACTCCTGTTCTCGACCGACGAGGATTTCGAGTTCACGGTCGTCTACGCCCCGAAGCCCCGGATGAAGGTGAAGGAAGAAGCCTTCCGCGCCGCCGATTTCGAGGAGAAAGGGCTCAAGGCCCAGGGAGTCCGGCTGGCGGCCAAGGAATCGCTCTCGGCCCGGCTCGGCGTGACCAAGCTCGCCAAGCGGGCGGCGGCCGAAGCGGCCTCCCGGGCCGAGGAGCTCTTTCCCGTGCCGTCGGCGAAAAAGGGGAAAAGCGGTCGCGTCGACAGCGCTCGAGCCAAGAACGCCGCGAGCCCCAAGGCGAAGGCGAATCGGGGAAAGCCGAAGGCCGCAGTCCCGAAGAAAGGGCTAAAGGCCCGGGCCGAGGCGATTGCCGCGAAAAACAAGACTCCGGCCTCCAGGAAATCCTCGTCGATCAAGAAGCCGCCGAAGAAGAGGTAATATCCCGACAGGAGCGAAGGTATTGACAATCGGGGACGATAAGGATAGTTTTTCCACGCTTTCGAAAGAAGGCATTCCCCTGTAGCTCAGTTGGCAGAGCAAGTGGCTGTTAACCACTGGGTCCCTGGTTCGAGACCGGGCGGGGGAGAAAAGCCGAAATCGCCATTGGCGGTTTCGGCTTTTCTTTTTCTACCCGGTCTCGAAGGGAAGGCGCTCCGACCGAGCTTCGATCATTTGAGAAGCGAGGGAGGTCGAGCCCGCAAGGACGCGGGCGAGAGCGCCTTCCCCGGCCCGGAGCGCCGAGCCAGGAAGGCGAGGCGCGGAGGGCGAGACCGGGCGGGGAGCGAAGTGTTTAACATGCAAAGAAACGGCTCCGGCGTAGTCCGGGGCTGTTTTCTTTGTGCGCCCCCTCTTCTACAAGCAGAATGCAAGCGGTCTTTTTCGTCTACCTCCGGCTATCTGCTCGACGGGAGGAAGGCATGAAGAAGAAGTACCCCGGAGCGGGCGTGCATCGCGGTCGGCGCGTCATCTTGCTCGCCGCATCCTCGACGAGGGCAAGAGCATCGGCCGTACCCACCTTTACTTGTGCAGGAGCATGCTCGAGCGTCACGTCTTCAGCGACGGCTCCTTCAGGCCGTTGCAACCATAATTCTGCCTACCATGTCGTAACTTCCGATCACGCGGAGGGTCTTGCATGGTTCAGGCATTGCGTTCGTTCACCGCGACCGAGACCGAGTTCGGCTGGGAATCTGCTCATGCCGATATCCTTTCTTCATACGATCCCGGCGCGACCTCGGGCGGCTCGCGCGAGGCTGCGTTCACCGAAGGCTTCACCGCGCTCGCCGCGCCCGATAGGTCGGTGGCGGAGAACAAGCGCGTCCGCTGCCCGATGGCGCGGCCCACTGGCGCGCGTAGCGGAGAAGTCTTGGATAAGGTCTGCATTCTCCTCCATGGGCTCAACGAACGCGGCTGGGACAAGTACCTGGGCTGGGCCCGGGCTATCGCCGATAAGGCGCGCTGCGCCGTCATCCTTTTCCCCATCGCCTTCCATATGGATCGATCGCCCGCGCGCTGGGCGAACTTCGGCATCATGCGAGGCGTTTCGAGGGATCGCATCGCCCGCTATCCTGGGATCAGGCAGTCATCGATGGTCAACGCCGCCATCTCGGAGCGTCTCGATCAGGCCCCCGGCCGTCTTTATCTCTCGGGCCTCATGGCGGCTCGGGATCTAGGCGACCTCGTAGCGGCCATCCGCTCGGGAGAGGTGCCCGGGATCGCCTCCGAGACAACCTTAGGCTTCTTCGGCTACTCGATCGGCGCCTACCTCCTGCAGTGCCTCTCTCTCGCGGACTCGCGTTTCGTGAGAGCGGGCAGGCGCTTTCTGTTCTGCGGCGGTCCTTTCCTCTCCGCGATGACGCCGGTGTCGAAATACATAATCGATTCCCACGCGCACGAACGAATCCTCGATTTCTGGGTCAACGACCTCGAGACGGAGCTGCGCCGCGACGCAGAGCTCGCCGCTCTCGTCGATACTCCAGAAGGGAGGGCCTACTGCGCCATGGTCGATCCTCGCCATCCTCAGATGGATCGACGTTCCGTATTCTCCGATGGCGCCACGAGGGTAGCCGCGTTGACTGGCGACGACGTGATGCCGAAGGCGGCGATAGTCGATTTCTTCGAGGGCACTGGCGTCGCGCCGACCTTTTTCGATCTTCCGCCTTCCTGTACCCACGTCGCGCCCTTTAGCCCCCTTGGAGGCGAAGCGGTGCACGCGGCATTCGAGGAGCTGTTCGACCAGGCGGCGGGCCACCTGTTCGGTTAGCCGGCATTTCTCGACGGCGCGCCGGATAGCGATGGCCTCAGCAAGATTTTGGTTGACGGTCCAGGCTTTTTCATACCTATGCTAATCATGCGAGGCGCAGAAATCCGGCGTCATTATCGCGTGGAGGAATCGATTGGGTAGTTTCATCGCGAAAGACGGTATGTTCCTGCTGGACGGCGCCGAATTCCAGCTGATCTCGGGCGCGATCCATTATTTCCGCGTGCCGCGCGC
Source organism: uncultured Spirochaetota bacterium (assembly GCA_963778775.1). Taxonomy (GTDB): domain Bacteria; phylum Spirochaetota; class Spirochaetia; order Treponematales; family Rectinemataceae; genus UBA1306. Next base: position 17,258 of record CAVZVX010000081.1, read on the forward strand.
GTACTGGCGAGATCGTCTGGAAAAACTGATCGCACTCGGCTGCAACGCGGTTGAGACCTATGTCCCCTGGAACCTCCACGAGCCGCGTCCGGGCGTTTACGACTTCAAGGACTACCTCGACGTGGAAGCCTTCATCGGCCTGGCGGCGGAGATGGGGCTCAAGGCTATAGTCCGCCCATCGCCCTACATCTGCGCGGAGTTCGAATTCGGAGGACAACCCTGGTGGCTCCTCAAGGACCCCATCCTCCGCGTGCGGACCACGGAGCCGACCTACCGGGACGCGGTGCGTCGCTACTACCGCGAGCTGATTCCCCGCCTCGCCGGGCTGCAGTGCAGCGGCGGCGGCCCGATCATCGCCTGCCAAATCGAGAACGAGTACGGGTATTACGGCAACGACAAGGAATACCCGGCCTTCATCAAGGGCGAGCTCGAGCGCAACGGCATCGATGTCCTGCTCTTCACCACCGACGGACCCTGGGGCGAGGCCCTCGAGTCGGGCGGTCTGGAGGGGGTCCTGGCGGGCGGGAGCTTCGGCTCGGGCGCGCCCGAGCACTTCGTCAAGATGAAGGCGCTGCGTCCCGCGGATCCGTTCTTTTGCTCGGAGTTCTGGATGGGATGGTTCGATGCCTGGGGAGACGAGCACCACGCCCGCGACCCGAAGGACGCCGCGGCTTCGCTCGACGAGATACTCGAGCGCGGTCACGTGAATCTCTACATGTTCCACGGCGGCACGAATTTCGGCTTCACCTCCGGCGCCAACCATTACGAGGAGCTGAAGCCCGACGTCACCTCTTACGACTACGACGCTCCCTTGAGCGAGAGCGGCGACATCACGACCAAGTACCTGGCTTTCAGGGAGGTGATCCGCGAGCGCGCGAAGGATCCGGAGCTCAAGGCCCGGCTGAGCGCGCCCCTCGACGAGTCGAAATTCGGCGCGAAGATCTCCAGGAAGGCCTTCGGAACGCTCGCCATCGACCGATCGGTCTCGCTCGAGGCCGCCTTGGAGGGCATTTCCTCGCCCCGCATCGGGAAGCGTCCCTTGGGTATGGAAGAGATGGACCAGGGCTACGGTTACGCCCTCTACCGATGTCGAATCGCCGGCCCGAAGAAGGTCGAGCGATTCGTCCTGTGGAACTGCCATGATCGCGCGGTGGTCTACGTCAACGGACTCGTCGCGGCAGCGCAGGTAGGAAACGAGGTCGGCTCGCCGATGTCCCTCGATCTTCCCCTGTCGGAAAACTGGGTCGACATCCTCGTCGAGAACCAGGGCCGGGTCAACTTCGGCGAGAAGATGAACGATCAGCGGAAGGGGATCCTGGGCGCGGTAGTGTTCGACAAGCACGCCCATTCCGAGATCGAGAGCTGGCCCCTGCCCCTGGACGACCTGTCCGGCCTAGTTTGGGACGCGGGCTTCCGCGCGGGGACGGCCGCCTTCCATCATGCGTCCTTCGATTACGAGAAGAGGGCCGGCGTCTTCCACGACAGTTTCCTGAGCCTGACGGGTTGGGGAAAGGGTGTCGCGTGGATCAACGGCTTCAACCTCGGCCGCTTCTGGAGCCTCGGACCGCAGCGTTCCCTCTATCTACCCGGACCCCTCCTCGAGGACGGAAGGAACGACATCGTACGTCTTCGAGACCGAGGGGCGAGCGGCCGGGACCATCGAGCTGACGGACAGGCCCCGCCTGGCCTAGTATCCGACGCGAATTTCCTCGCCTTTCTGAAAATCGCCCCAGGTAAGGAGGGTCAAACCTGGGGCGCAACCTAGGAAAGAGCCCATGGTCTCTACAAACTAAAAATACTAAGATTTCAGTCGTCGAGTAAACTTCATTTTCGGATTCCCCGTCCCGGCGCTCTTCGCGCTGGCCATCGGCGTGTCCGGGCCGTCGGGGCGGGAAGCGGCTTATTTCGAGAGTCGAGATGGCATGACATCGCGTCGACGTGCCGCGGGAGATGAAGCGTGCGCCTGCCGGAGAGCAACGACGAGCTCGTCGAATTGGTAAAGTATCGAGCCGACTCCTACCTCGGAGGCGGCAGACGGGACGGGCGGGTGTTGAATGCCATGCGCGCCCTCGACCGCGCCGCTTTCCTTCCGGCGGATCTGCGGTGGGCGGCCTATCTCGACGAGCCGGTAGCCATAGGCCTTGGGCAAACCTGTTCCCAGCCCTCGATGGTCGCCTTCATGCTCGATCGGCTGCGTCTCTTCCCCGGCGCCCGCGTCCTGGAGGTGGGCGCCGGCTGCGGCTATGCCGCAGCGGCCATCGCCATCCTTTGCTCCCCCGGCGGGTCCGTAATCGCGGTCGAGATTCTCCCCGAGCTCGCGGCAGCAGCCCGGTCCAACTGCGTAGTCGCCTTGGCGAAATCGCTCTCCACGGTCGAGGTCCTGGCCATCGATGGCTCGGGCGGCTTGCCCGGTCGCGCGCCCTTCGACCGCATCCTCCTCTCGGCCGGCGTGCGACGACGTTCCTTTCGCGAGAGTCTTCTTTCTGCGCAGCTTGCGGAGGGCGGGATCCTGATTTACCCGGAGGAAAGAGGGAAGTTATACCGCATAATGCGCCGATCCGGCGGTCTCGTCCGCGAGAGCTGGGACGGCGTCGCCTTCGTGAGCCTAAGGGGCGGAAACGCTTAGTCGGAGACGCGAACCATCCGGGAATTCGGATTCCATACTATTGACCTTGTTTCTCCGCATGTTGTGCCTATACTTGTAAAGAGATACTAAAGCGGTACAAAAAACAGAAGCTAGGCGATCGCGCTTCTCCCTTATCGCCTAGAGCGCAAACGCCGGATGCATCAGTGCAGGCAGCAGTAGACCCCCAGTACGCGTAGCGCCGAAGGGCGCCTGAGCCGGGAATATACCCGGCTCGAGAAGATATCGGCGCCTTGATCAGGAGGATGAAAAATGAGGCTTACGGCGAAAATGATTTTAGGCTTCACGGTTATAGCGGCACTCGCCGTCGTTATCGGCGTGATAGGTACGATGAACGTCGGGAATATCGCTAAAGCCGAAACGAATATGTTCAGGAACATGGCCGTGCCCCTCGGCGACCTGGGACAAATCGTAGAGAACGACGCCCTCATCCGGCTCGGGGCGCGCGATATGATAGGGGCGAGCGACGTCTCCGCGATGCAGGATTCGATCAAGACCATCAACGATCTCTTCGCGGAAAACGCGGGTTTGCTCGCCGAGTACGAGAAGACCATCCAAACCGAAAAGGGCCTTCGGCAGTTCAAGGACTTCACGTCGCAATACGAAATCTGGCGGCCGCTCATCTCCAAGGAGATGGACCTCGCCAAGCAGAACAAGGACCAGGAAGCCAACCTCGTCAGGAACGGCGAAGCCAAGAAGGCGCAAAACGCGATGAAGGCGGCGAGCGACGCCCTCATGGCCTACAAGATCGGCCGGGCCAGGGAGACCTCGGACGCGAATACCGCCTTGGCCCGCTCGGCGACCCTCGCCATGATCGGCGTAATGCTGATCGGCGCGATCGCCGCCCTCCTCCTCGGCATTTTCCTGTCGCTCTCGATAACCAGGCCTCTCGCCGCGGCGGTGGGCAGCGCCGATCAGGTGGCCGAAGGCGACCTTGCGCATGATATCGATGCCGCCTTCGTCAGGCGTAGGGACGAGATTGGCGACCTCGCCCGCGCCCTCGATAAGATGATACGAAGCCTTCGGGAGCTCGTGAGCACCGTGCAATCCTCGACGGCCAATGTGTCCTCGGGCAGCCAGCAGATGAGCTCCACGGCTCAGCAGATGAGTCAGGGCGCGTCCGAGCAGGCGGCTAGCACGGAGGAGGTGTCCGCGTCGATGGAGGAGATGGCGAGCACGATCAGGCAGGTGACGGACAACGCTGGCGCCACGGAAGGCATCGGCCGCAAGGCGGCCAAGGATGCGGAGGCCGGGGCCTCCGCGGTTGCGAAGGCAGTAGGCGCGATGAAGGAGATAGCCTCGAAGATCAATATAATCGAGGAGATCGCCAGGCAGACCAACCTCCTCGCGCTCAATGCGGCCATAGAGGCCGCGAGGGCCGGCGAGGCGGGCAAGGGATTCGCCGTAGTCGCAAGCGAGGTGCGCAAGCTTGCCGAGCGCAGCCAGACGGCGGCCGGCGAGATTCTCTCCCTCTCGAGGGAGAGCACGCAGGTGGCCGAGGAAGCAGGCGGCAGGATGTCCCTTCTCGTGCCCGACATCCTGAAGACGGCCGATCTAGTAGCGGAGATCAACGCCGCGAGCAGGGAAGAGAACGCGGGCGCCGCTCAGGTCGTGACGGCGATCACGCAGCTCGACACGGTGGTACAGCAGAACGCCAGCGCTAGCGAGGAGATGGCCTCGATGGCCGAGGAGCTGTCGGGCCAGGCGGAGCAGTTATCCGACGCAGTGGCCTTTTTCAAGCTAGCCAGCGCGGTTGAAAAAGTCGAGGCGATCAGTCAGGGAACTCGCAATGAAGTACGCGTCGCCCATGCGAAAC